>NZ_CP129382.1:3336628-3643693 GCF_030435705.1 Rhizobium sp. SSA_523 | reverse complement strand
GGCATTCTGGGGCTGCCGACGGCTATACCACGCGGCGCCATCGTCAATCTCTCGTCGATTTCCTTCCTTCTGAACCGGCATGCCGCATCTGGGGCTGACAAGGCCTGGCGAAGAGTCTGGCCGGCTGACGAAGAGTCTGGCCGGCCAGCTCGGCCCGCAGGGCGTGCGCGCCAATGCCATCCTGCCTGGCATGGTGGTGACCCCGCGCCAGAAGGATCTGTGGCTGACGGAGGACGGCATGGCCGCAATGGTCGATCGCCAGTGCCTGAAGCGGTGCCTGCTGCCGGAGGATATAGTCGGACCCTGCCTGTTTCTCGCCTCTGCGGCATCGGCCGGCATGACGGCACAATCAATCATTGTTGACGGAGGAGCTTTGTAATGGATCAAGCCGCCTATGTGGCCGTGGATTGGGGAACGTCCAGCTTCCGCCTCTGGCTGATGAGCGCCGATCACCAGGTGCTGGCCGAGCGCCGCAGCGGCGAAGGCATGACGGTGGCCAGTGCGCGCGGTTTCCCCGAGGTTCTGGAGAGCCATCTGACGGCGCTTTCGGCTCCGGCCGATCTGCCGGTGATCATCTGCGGCATGGCCGGCGCCCGCCAGGGCTGGGTCGAGGCCGGGTATGTGGATGTGCCGGCGCCGCTAGCGGCCGTGACGGGCGGTGCGGTCACCGTATCGCATCCGCGGCGGGACATCCGCATCCTGCCGGGCATTGCCGCGCGCCTCAAGGAGACGCCGGATGTCATGCGCGGCGAGGAAACGCAGCTTCTGGGTGCTGCGCGTGCCGCATCGACGGCCGATGCCGGCGACCATCTCGTCTGCATGCCGGGAACGCATTCCAAATGGGTGCGGGTGGAGGACGGCACCGTCACCGCCTTCTCGACCTTCATGACCGGGGAGATCTTCGATATCCTCTCCAAGCATTCCATCCTCAGCCATGCGGTGGCGGAGGCCGGGGGCGTCGACGGCAATCACCCCGCTTTCCTCTCGGCCGTCGGCCAGGCCCTCGCACAGCCGGCCATGCTGACGAACCTGCTGTTCACGGTGCGCTCCGGCCAATTGCTGCACGGGCTCGACGCCACATCGGCCGCCGCAAGACTGTCCGGGCTGTTGATCGGCGCCGAGATCGCCGGCGGCCTGTCGCTCTCGCGGGCGAAGATCGGATCGGATGGGCAAGGCACGGTGCAGCTCGTGGCATCCGGCCGGCTGCAGACCCTCTACGAGGCGGCGCTTTCGGCCTGTGGCATGCGTTTCGAGACGATCGACGCGGATGTCGCTGTCCGCCGCGGCCTTTCGGTGGCCGCCGAAACCCTTATCCTGTCGCATAAAGGACATCATGCATGACCCGCATCCCCTTCCCCGCCATGCAGCGACCGCTGGTAGCCATTCTTCGCGGCCTGACGCCTCAAGATGCGCCGGCAATCGTGAGCGGCCTGATCGAGACCGGCTTTACCGCGATCGAGATCCCGCTGAATTCGCCCGATCCCTTCCGGTCGATCGAGATCGCCGCCAAGCTTGCGCCGGCCGATTGCCTGATCGGCGCCGGCACCGTTCTGACCACCGATGACGTGGCCTCGCTGCAATCGGCAGGTGGCCGGCTGATGGTCAGCCCGAATGTGGAGCCGGCCGTGATCGAGGCCGCTGGCCAGCGCGGCATGGTGACGCTGCCCGGCTGCTTCACCGCGACGGAAGCGCTGGCCGCCGCCCGCGCCGGCGCCACGGGCCTGAAGTTCTTTCCCGCCGGCGTGCTCGGGCCGGCCGGGATCAATGCCATCCGCGCCGTTCTGCCGAAGGATCTGCTGATCGCGGCCGTGGGCGGCGTCTCTGACGGCAATTTCGAGGATTACATCCAGGGCGGCATCACCGCCTTCGGCCTCGGATCGAGCCTTTACAAACCCGGCATGACAGCCGAAGAGGTCAAGGAGCGCGCCCTCACCACGATCAGGGCCTATGACCGCGCCATGGGAGCCAAGGCATGACCGAAACGATCCGCTTTCAGGGCAAGGTTCTGTGCCCCTCTCTGTCCGTGCTGGGCGAGGGACCGACCTATGACCGCCATACCGATACTTTCTACTGGTTCAACATCCTGGGACAGGAACTGCATGCCCTGCACCTGGAGAGCGGCCGCAAGACGGTTCAGGCGCTGCCCTTCAAGGCAAGCGTCCTGGCCCGCATCGATGCCGAAAGGCAGCTGGTCGCCTCCGACAAGGGGCTGATGATCCGTGACACCAGAAGCGGCGACTTCACTCCTTATGTGGAGCTGGAGCCGGCGCATATGGGAAACCGCTCGAATGACGGACGGGTGCATCCCGCGGGAGCGCTGTGGATCGGCACCATGGGCCTGAAGGCGCAGACCGGTGCCGGATCGATCTATCACGTGGCGGGCGGGCGCGTGACGCGGCTCTTTACCGGCATCAGCATTCCCAATGCCATCTGCTTTTCGCCGGATGGCACGATCGGATATTTCGCCGATACCCGCGTCAATGCCATCATGCGCGTGGCCACGGACCCCGCGACCGGCCTGCCGACCGGCGACCCGGCAGTGCTCGTCGACACCAGCGACCGACCGGGCGGTGCCGATGGCGCGGTCTGCGATGCCGAAGGCACGCTCTGGAACGCGAGGTGGGGCCAATCCTGCGTTGAACGCTTCTCCCCCGACGGCAAGCTCTTGGCCCGCTATGCGGTGCCGACGAAACGCGTGTCCTGCCCCGCCTTTGCCGGCCGCAATGCCGATCGCCTCTTCGTCACGACCGCCTATGAAGGCGCAAGCGAGGCGGAACGGCTGGAGGACCCGCAGGCCGGCGCGAGCTTCGATCTCGGCATTGAGGTCAAAGGCCGTCACGAGGCCGATTACCGCCTCTGACGAAGCGCGCGCAAACCACGATCAGGCGGAAATGTTCCTGCATTTTCCGCCTATTTTTTCATCAAATTGCCCCGGAACCAACCTTCATCCTTTCGCATTGACGGTTCGAACCAGCGCGGACCAAACCATCTCCGCGCTATGACAGCAACGAAAAGGAAGGTAGGTTCGAAATGAAGAAGACCCTTAGCACTATGGCAGCAGCTGCCGTTCTGATGGCTTCCACGGCAATCGCCCCGGCATTTGCACAGACGAACAACGCCGCTCCTGCAACGCCGGGCGCACAGACCGACACGGTCAAGCCGACGGCTCCAGGCGCCATGGATGATTCGGCCAAGACGGGTGCAATGGGCACCTCCGGCGCAACCACCATGGGTGCCGCTTCCGGCGAGTATCTGACGGAACAGTCGGAGACCCAGGTCAGCGCCAATGATTACATCGGCAAGTCGATCTACAACAACGAAGACAAGTCGATCGGTGACGTGAACGACCTCATCCTCGAAGAAAATGGCGGCATTGCCGCTGTGGTTGTCGGCGTCGGCGGCTTCCTGGGCATCGGCGAAAAGAGCGTCGCCCTGCCGATCGACAAGGTCAACATGACCCGCGATCCGGAAAACAACGAAGTGCGCCTGACGACGATGGAAACGGCTGACGCCCTGAAGTCCGCACCGGAATTCAAGACGCTGGACGACCAGCGCACGGCCCAGACCGATACCGGCGCCATGGACAATACGACGACCTCGTCGACCAACCCGGCCATGCCGGCAGCCCCGGGCGCCGTTGCTCCGGGTGGCAATGCCCCGGCAGCGACCGATGGTACGGCTCCGGCCACCACCACGCGTCCGTAATCGGATCGAAACTCAGTTTCACGACAGGGGCGGCGCCATTGGCGTCGCCCTTTTCGTATTCTCGATCAAGGAACGCGGTGGCCTGGCTGCCGGGCAGGAATGCCGGGAACAGAAGGATGTCAGGCGCGCTGGCGTTCCACGGCGGCGAAATCGCGGTAATGGCGCTGGAGATAGTCGAGCGTGGCCGCACTGTCGACCGGCTTGCCGTAGAAATAGCCCTGCCCCATGGCGCAGCCGAGCGCCTTCAACTTGTCGGCATCGGCCTTTTCCTCGATCCCCTCCGCCACGACGAGGAGATCCAGACCGTCGCACATGGCAATGATCGCCTTGACGATATGCTCCGAGGCGCGATCGGTCGTGATGCGCGAGACGAAGGCGCGGTCGATCTTCACCTTGTCGAAGGTGAAATCGCGCAGGCGCCCGAGGCTCGACTGGCCGGTGCCGAAATCGTCGAGCGAAATGCGCACACCCGCCTCCCGCAATTCGGTGATGATCCGCTGGGCGGTATCGGCGGAGGTCATCACCGCCGTTTCGGTGATTTCCAGCTCCAGCCGTTTCGGATCCAACCCCACCCGTCCGAGCGTTCCGAGGATGGAGGGTGCGGTGCCGGGATCCATCAATTGCGCCGAAGACAGGTTGAAGGACAAGAAGAGTTCGCGCGGCCAGGACAGGGCCGCCTCCGCCGCCTTGCGCAGCAGCGTATCCGATAGCGCGTCGATGAAGCCGCGTTCCTCGGCAAGCGGCACGAAGACGGCCGGCGAGACGAAGCCGAGATCCGGATCGATCCAGCGCGCCAGCGCTTCGAAGCCGACCACCACGCTATCGCGAATGCGGACGATGGGCTGAAAATGGACGTCGACGGAATCGGCGATGATGGCATTGCGCAGCGCCTGCTCCAATTGCGTGGAGCGCTTCATTTCCTGGGCGATCTCGCGCGAATAGACGGTGATCTGCCCGCGTCCGCGCCGCTTGGAGCGGTAAAGCGCGGTTTCGGCACTGGTCAGCAACTCGTCGAAATCCTCGCCCGCAAAGGGATAGACGGCAAAGCCGAAGGAGGCGGACAGCCGGACATTGCGATCGCCGAGATCATAGGGCGCGGAAAGCACGTCCTTGATCATCTGGCCCAGGCGCTCGGCCCCGTGTTTTTCGAAGACGAGCGGCAGGAGGAAGGCAAATTCGTCGCCGTCATGGCGCGTGACGGTCGCGCCATCGGGAATGCAGGCCTTCAGGCGGTGGGCGACCTGGCACAGGATCTCGTCGCCGGCGCGCGACCCGAACAGGTCGTTGATCGGCTTGAAGCCGTCCAGATTGGCGATGCCGATGGTGAAGGGCGCAGGATCGTCCGATCGCTCGGCCGCGACGGCCATGACCTTTTCGCGCATGCGATGCCGGTTTCCAAGCCCGGTCAGCGGATCACGATAGGCCAGGGCCTTCAATTCGTGCTCGCTCACCTGTGGCAACGGTTGACCCGCCGATATCATATTCACCAATGCCCCGCCGCTTATGGTTCGGCGCAGGATGGGGCTGAAAGATTAAGAAAAGCATATCGGTTGATGATGCTACTGCCTATTCGGCGTAACTTTGCCGCCATTTGCGGAAATCCTCGCCCATGAACTGGCGGAATTTATCCTCCAGAATGTCGGGGCTCAGGGGCTTCATGACGACATCGTTCATGCCGGCGGACCAGCAGGCATCGCGATCGCCTTCCGTGGCCGGCGAGAGCACGCCGATGATCGGGGTGCGGCCGCTGATCTCCTCGGTTTCGCGGATCTTCGAGGCGGCTTCGAAACCGTTGAGAAGCGGCAGAGTGATGTCCATGAGGACGAGCCGCGGGTTGAGCTCGCGCCACAGGCGCACCGCCTCCTCGCCATCGGCGGCAATGGCATAGCGATAGCCGAAGCCGTCGAGGATCTGCGCGAAGACGATCTGGTTGACCTCGTTATCCTCCGCCACCAGCACATCGATGGAGGCCGGCTGGCCGATCTGCCAGTTATCGGGCCCGGCATCCTCCGAAATGTCAGCTTTTGCCCGCTGCAGGTGGCGGGACACGCTTTTGACGAGATCGCCCTCGATCTCGAAGGCCTCCACCACCAGGACATCGATGCCGCAGGCCTGCGCCGCTTCCAGGCATTCGATATCCATGGCGGCGTCGATCGCGATCAGGTCGATGTCGAGCTGGCCCTGGCGGGCCATGTCGATGATCGCCGTCATCTCCTCGCGCGAGCGCGCGGCCGTGGCGTCTATCCCGGCTTCGAGCATCAGCGCGACACCGTCCATTTCGAAATCGGCGGTCTCGGTGACCAGCAGAACACGCGCGCCTTCGATCGCCCGCAGCGCGGGCGGCGTCTCTCTTCGCTCCTCGCGCGTGATCACATGGCGCATGTCGGACTGGATGAAATCCAGCCCTTCCATGCCGGCAAACAGCCTCTCGCTCTGGAAACCGGCATCCACCGCATCGGCGAGATCCACCATGGCCGTCACGACGAGATAGCGCCCGGGCTTGCCGACGCGGAACTTGCGGGTGATGAGCATGCCATCGGTCCCATCCGGCCGGATCACCTTTTCGGCGATGTGCGTCGCAATGCCGGTCTCCAGCACCTTGCGATCGGCGCGGTCGACCCGCTCTGCAAAGTCATCGGCATGCAGATCGATCATCTGGCGGCCGAGAATGGCCTCCGGCTGCAGACCGTACAGCGTGCAGGCGGCCTGGTTGGTGGCGACATAGGTCAGGTTGCGATCCTTGACGATCACCGGAAAGGGCAGGCAGTCGAGGATTTCCTCGGTGATCGCCACCCGTTCGAGATCCGCCCGCCACTGATCCTCGCGCTTGCGATGCTCGGACACGTCGCGGAATACGCAGATGCCGTGGCCGGAGGGAAGCCGGCGCTTGGACAGGCTCATCCAGCGATCGCCGCCCCGGCTGACCACCGTCTCGGACCGCTCCTTCCATAGCGAGGCGATTTCGCCGGCAATCCAGTCCTCGCGGCTGGCAAGCTTGCGGCGATCCTCGGCGCCGCTCTTTGCCGCATAGCCGCCGTGATCGTAGATCGAGCCGAACAGGTCGCGCAGCCGCGTGCCGCTGGCGGGAACGAGAGGCAGGGCCGGCAGGAAATTGCGCAGCTGTGCACTGGCAAAGACGATTTCGTCGTTGCGGTCATACAGCAGGAAGGCGCCGGACATGGAATCGGCTATGATGTCGAGAAGCTGTATATGCGCAACATCGTCCAGGATCACACGGTCATCCATGGGCGCACGCCCCCGGATGAAGCGAGACCCCTGGCTGGCCGGGCCGGCTGTTCACCAGTGCCGGTCGCATTGCATCAAACCCTTCCTGCCACCCGGCTACGCATGACTGCCTCGACTTGACCGCATCCAACATGGGAAGACCATATACCGGGCTAGCTGGTGTGAAGCTGCCGCAACCTTCCATGGACACCGAAAGATTTGCCTTATTTCTGTTAAGTTGAGCTTAAAAAGCGAAAAGCCGTGGTTAGACGTCCGAAATCGTAAGAGCGGCCTTTCCAGTGCGACGCGGATGGGTGAGAATGCGGAATGCCCGTCCAACAGCTTTCCGAAACACTGATCAACCAGATCGCCGCCGGCGAAGTGATCGAACGCCCCGCCAGCGCGGTGAAGGAACTGCTCGAAAACGCCATCGATGCCGGAGCGACCCGCATCGAGATCGCCACGGCCGGCGGCGGCAAGAGCCTGATCCGCATCACCGACAATGGCTGCGGCATGGATGCCCGCGATCTCGAGCTTGCGGTGCGCCGCCACTGCACCTCCAAGATCTCCGGCTCGCTTGACGATATCCGCACGCTCGGCTTTCGCGGCGAGGCCCTGCCCTCCATCGGCTCCGTCGCCAAGCTGACGATCAAGAGCCGCCCGCGCGATGCCGAAAGCGGTGTCGAGATTTCCGTCTCAGGCGGCCGCATGTCTTCGGTTCGCCCCGCTCCGGCCAATCCCGGCACCGTGGTCGAAGTGCGCGACATCTTCTTCGCGACGCCGGCGCGGCTGAAATTCATGAAGACGGAGCGGGCGGAGGCCGGCGCGATCACCGAAGTGGTGAAGCGCATGGCAATCGCTTTCCCGCATATCCGCTTCCTGCTCTCCGGCGCCGACCGGTCGAGCCTGGATTTGCCGGCCGCGCCCGACGATCCCCTGACCCGCATGGCGCAGATCCTCGGCGAGGATTTCAAGGACAATGCAATCGAGATCGATGCGCTGCGCGAAGATGTCGGCCTCAGGGGCTTTGCCGGCGTGCCGACCTTCAATCGCGGCAACTCCGCCCATCAATATGCCTTCGTCAACGGCCGGCCGGTCCAGGACAAGCTCATTCTGTCGGCCATTCGCGGCGCCTATGCGGAAACCATTCCCTCCGGCCGCTACCCGATCGCTGTTCTGTCGCTGACGCTCGATCCGGCCCTGGTGGACGTGAACGTGCATCCGGCCAAATCGGATGTCCGGTTCCGAGATCCGGGCCTTGTCCGCGGCCTGATTGTCGGCGCCATTCGCGAGGCCCTGGCGCGGGAGGGTGACCGCGCCTCCACCACCAGCGCCAGCGGCCTGATCGGTGCCTTCCGGCCGGGCTTCGGCCTGCGTGCCGCACAGGGTGCGGGCTGGGGTGGCGCGCGGCCTGCCGCAAACCTCAAGCCGAACCTCAACTGGAGCGCTGCGGCCTCTCCCTATCGCCCGGTCTCCCATTTTGGCCCGACGGCGCCCGCGGGTCATCCCGGTTTTGCCGAACAGCGGCAGTCGGCATTCGAGCCGCTGATGGCGCCGACTGCCCGGGCCGAGGTTTTTCCGGCCGCTCTTCGTGCCGAACCCGCCGAATCCGTCGCCGAGCCGGTGGAGCTTGCCACCCGCTTCCGGCTGGGCGCTGCCCGCGCGCAGCTGCACGAGAATTACATCGTCGCCCAGACCGAGGACGGGCTGGTGATCGTCGACCAGCATGCGGCGCATGAACGGCTGGTCTTCGAGGCGCTGCGCAAGGGCCTCGATCAGGATCGCCTGCCCTCGCAGGTCCTGCTGATCCCCGACATTATCGACCTGCCGGAAGAGGATTGCGATCGCCTGATGGCGCATGCAGCCGATCTCGACCGGCTGGGCCTCGCCATCGAGCGGTTCGGGCCGGGCGCCGTCGCGGTGCGCGAGACGCCGGCCATGCTGGGCGACGTGGATGCACGGCAGCTGGTGCGCGACCTGGCCGACGAGATCGGCGAGTGGAACACCGCCTCCGGCCTCAGGAGCCGGCTGGAGCACATTGCCGCCACCATGGCCTGTCACGGTTCGGTCCGTTCGGGCCGGCGGCTGCGGCCGGAGGAGATGAACGCGCTCCTGCGGGAGATGGAGGCGACACCCGGTTCCGGCCAGTGCAATCACGGGCGGCCCACCTATATCGAATTGAAGCTCAGTGATATCGAACGCCTGTTCGGGCGAAGCTGATCCTCCCGCGACCGACAGCCGGCAAGGGCGAGAGGCCTTGCGGGAGACGCAGCGACAGAGCAGGACGAGATGATATTTGGCAGGAGACGCAAGATGAACCGGTTTGAAGGCGGCGCCAGTCGCGAGGCGAAGATCCGCTATCTGGACGGCGATTACCAGATCGAGCAGCCGGGGGCCTTCGTCACCTGCGCGGTGACCGGCCAGGCGATCGCAGTGGACGAATTGCGCTATTGGAGCGTTGCGCGGCAGGAGCCCTATGTCGATGCCGCCGCCGCTTTGGAAGCCGATAAGCGCGCCGGCATTCTGCCCAACCAGACCCGCGGCTAAGATCGGGCTAGCGCGCCTGCTTTGCCTGAAGCCGCCGGGCCCTCGCCCGCTGGATCGTCTCGTCGATCATCTTGCCGGGCGCCTGCGGATCGTCAAAGACCATGTCCACCTCGACGATCTTGGTATTCGACAGGAGGCTTGCGGCGGCGCCGTGATGGCCGCGCAGGCGTGCGGCATCCTTTGCCGTCGTGACGAGCGTCAGCTGCTGCGCTTCAGCATCCGCCATCAGATCCGCCATCTCGTCTTCGGTGAAATAATGGTGGTCGGGGAAATCGCGCGTCGCAACGATCTCGCCGCCCAGGCTCTGGACCGTGCGATAGAATTTTGTCGGATCGGCGATGCCGGCAAAGGCGAAGAGCCGGCTTGCCTGGAGTTCGGGCATAGGGCGCGGCAGAAGAGTGGCCACCCCGACCGGCTTGCCCGCCCGCGCCGCCTGCCGCACCAGCGGATCGGCGGCATTGCCCCTTCCCACCTTCAGCAGCGAAGACATCTGCAGCATCTGCTGGCGCAGCGGCGCACGCACGGGTCCGCCCGGAACGACGTGACCATTGCCGATACCGCGGTCCGAATCGATGACCACGAGCGCGAAATCGATGGCCAGCCGCGCGCTCTGGAAGCCGTCATCCATGATGATGAAATCGGCGCCTTCCGCCACCAGCCGTTCGGCGCCCTGGAAACGGCGCCGCGAAATGACCGTGATCGCCTCGCGCGCAAGCAGCAGCGGCTCGTCGCCGACCGCATCGGCGCGGTGATGATGCGGATCGACCAGCACCGTCTGGTCGAGAGAGCCGCCATAGCCACGGCTCAAGAAGCCGGGTCTCAGGCCCTTCGCCTTGGCGGCGCGCGCAATCGCAATGGCGGTCGGCGTCTTGCCGGCCCCGCCGACGGTGAAATTGCCGACGCAGAGAACCGGCACCGCAACCTGCGGCGGACGCGCGCGGGCCATGCGCCGGCCGGCAATGCTTCCATAGAGGCAGGAGACCGGATAGAGGCTCCAGGCCCGCCAGTCGGCCTTTGTCCACCAGAAGGGCGGTGCGTCGGAAACCATTGTCGTCTTCTTCCTCCATGCTCGTCAGCGGCCTTCAGGCCAGCCTGCGATACCGGCGAACAGAGATCCTGGGAGCCGGCCACCCTGTGCGCGTCAGCCCACGGGGACCGGCGCCAGCAGGGTTTCGAGCCCGGCAATATCGCCGAGCACGTGATCGGCTGCCGCTTCCAGATCGGCGAGCGAACCCGTGCCGGTCAGAACCGCCACTTTCAGCCCAGCCCCGGCGGCGGCCGCCATATGCAGATCGTGATTATTGTCCCCCACCACCGCCACCTGGGACGGCAGGAGCCCGGTCGCCTTGCAGAAACCAAGCACCATGCCGGGTTGCGGCTTGCATCCATGGCCGCTGTCATAGCCGGCAATGTAGTCGAGCTTCTCGAGGAAGCCGAACCGCCTGGCCGTTTCGCGGATGGAGCGCTCATTATCGCTGGAGGCGACGCCGAGCGCATAGCCGCGGGCCTTCAGCCTGGCGAAATAGGCGCCGAGATCGAGCACCGGCACGGAGAAATCCGAAGCCCGGACGAACAGGTTGTCGAGCTCGACGGTCAAGGCGTCTGCCGTAAAGGGTGATCCGGCGGCAACGAAGCCGGCGGCGATCTGCGCCGCGGTGCCTGCTGCAAACAGGCTGTCGGCCTGCGTCCTGCCGGTGACGGGATCCATGCCGGCGGCATGGAGAAGCCGGTCTTCCAGCGCCTTGCCCAGGCCTGCCGCCGCAATCCTTGCCGCCTCGCGGTTCACCGGCGCCCAGCTTTCATCATAGCGCAGCAGGGTGCCGTCCTTGTCGAACAGAAGCCCGCGGATCGAGGAGAGCGGCGCTGCCATCAGCCATCCGTGCCGGCTGGACGCAGGCGGGCGGTGACCGTCAGCGGATTGAGGTAGGGTTCCAGTGCTTTCAGCGTCGTCGAGAGCGCGCCGCGCAGATCCTGCACGGCATCCTGCCCGCCATCGATCATCTTGCGGCGCGCCACGTCATTGGTCATCAGATAATGAACGGCCTTGGCCAGCATCTCCGTGTCGCGGATCATCCGGGCGCCACCCTTGCGGATGATGTGCTGATAGGTTTCGCGGAAATTCTGCACCTGCGGTCCCGACAGGACGGCGCAGCCGATCATCGCCGATTCCAGCGGGTTCTGGCCCCCCTGCTCGGTCAGGGAGCGGCCGACGAAGGAAATTTCCGTCAGGCGGAGATAGAGCCCCATTTCGCCGATCGTATCGCCGAGAAAGACATCCGTCTCCTCGGTGATCGCGTCGTTGCGCGCGCGGCGGGCCACCGTCAATCCTTTTTCGGTCAGCATGGCCTCGATCGCATCGGCGCGCTCGGGGTGGCGCGGCACGATGATCGTCAATTGCCGGTTGCGCGGCTTCAGGGCGCGATGCACGAAAGCCGCGGCCGCCTCCTCTCCGTCGAAGGTGCAGATCGCCGCCCAGGTCTTGCGGGTGCCGATCTGCTGGCGATAATGGTTGAGGAGTGCGGGATCGAAGGGCGGCGGATCGGTATCCCCCTTCAGATTGCCGGAAACGACAACCGGCCAGGCGCCGAGATCGTGGAAGCGTTCCGCATCGAGATCCGAGCGCGCCACGACGAGCGACAATTTGCCGAACAGGAGTTCGGCGAGCTTGCCATTGCGTTGCCAGCGCTCGAAGGAGCGGTCCGAAAGCCTGCCATTGACCCTTATCTGCGGAATATTGCGGCGCTTCAGCTCGGCCATGGTGGTCGGCCACATTTCGGATTCGGCGGTGATCGCCACGTCCGGGTGCCAGTAGGCGATAAAGCGCTTGATGGGGAATTTCAGGTCGAGCGGCACATATTGATGGATGACCTCGTCGCCCAGGCGGTTTTCCACCAGCTGGGCCGAGGTTACCGTGCCAGTGGTCAGGAGAACGTGGATCTGGCGCCGCAGCAATTCCCGGATGAGCGGAATGACGGCATTGGTTTCGCCGACGCTTGCCGCATGAACCCAGATCAGCGGCCCGTGCGGGCGCGGCTGGCTGGGAAAGCCGAAGCGCTCCAGACGGCGCTTGCGGTCTTCCTTGCCCTTGATGGCACGATAGGTGAGATAGGGCGATACCAGGGGATAGGCGCAGATGCCCGCGACACGGTATCCCATCAGAGCTATGCGCGCCAAACCACTCACTTTGCCCGCATCCCTTTGCTCACCATCCGCCTCACCGCCCTTCAGGCCTGCCAGGGGGCAGGACCTAAGTCATAAATGCGTCAAAAACGCGCCGTCCGGCAGCGCGAAAGGCCTGGCTTCAGTCCTTTGCGGTCGGGTCCAGAAGGCGGTGCATGTGAACGATGAAGTAGCGCATATGTGCATTGTCCACCGTGGCCTGAGCCTTGGATTTCCAGGCATTCAGGGCGCTGGCATAATCGGGGAAGATGCCGACGATGTCGAGCGCGTTCAGATCCTTGAACTCGACGCCCTGCAGGCTCTCCAGCTCGCCGCCGAACACCAGGTGAAGAAGTTGCTTTTTACCGCTCTGTTCGGTCATGTTCAGCCTCGCCAAGGTTCGAAAAACTGTTTCGTTCCTGCTGCATTCCGCCTCAAAGGTCAACCCGCACGGACGCTGCCGATCAGGCTTTCCAGCACATGTTCGGCGCCGCCGCACAAAACACCGTGCTGCACGCTCTTGCGGTTATAGGTCGGGCGCTCGCCTTCAAGATCGACGAGACGTCCGCCGGCCTGCTGCAGGATGAGGTCGGCGGCGGCCAGGTCCCAGTCATGGCTGTTGCGCATGACGACCGTGCCGTCGATGCGGCCATCGGCGACCATTGCCAGGCGATAGGCGAGCGACGGCACGTGGCGGACGCGCTCCAGGCCCTTGCGGTCCGGCGCCGGAAGGCGGGCAAACATCTCCTCGGCCACCGCGATGCGGCGCACGGCGCCTTCGGCCGGCGCGGAGACGTGAATGGGGCTGCCGTTCTTGCAGGCCTCGCCGCCGGTTACGGCATAAAATTCCTCCGCAAGCGCCGGGGCACACAGCACGCCCGCCACCGGCTTGCCCTGATGCACCACCGCGACGCTCACGCACCAGGTCTTCTCGCCATTGATGAAGGCGCGTGTCCCGTCGATCGGATCGACCACGAAGACCGTCTCGCACTCCAGGCGAAGCGGGTCGTCATCCGTTTCTTCCGAGAGCCAGCCGTAATTGGGACGCGCCTTGAGAAGCAGTCCCTGCA
The DNA here is from genome assembly GCF_030435705.1 of Rhizobium sp. SSA_523. Lineage (NCBI taxonomy): Bacteria > Pseudomonadati > Pseudomonadota > Alphaproteobacteria > Hyphomicrobiales > Rhizobiaceae > Affinirhizobium > Affinirhizobium gouqiense. Next base: position 3,629,987 of record NZ_CP129382.1, on the reverse strand, counting down.
ACCGGTCATTGGCGGCAAAATCGGCCGCGCTGACCGGCGAGCGCCCCTCCTGCTTCCACCAGACCTCGGGCGAGCGGCCGAAATAGCCGAGCGCGATCGCGCCGGCATCCGCCGCCGCGTCGCGGATGATGGCGAGATCCGCCTGCCAGCGGGAAGGCTCGTGCACCGTCAAGATCAACGTCCCGCCAGCGTCATGCCTTCGATGGCAAGGGTCGGGGAAGCAATGCCGAACTTGCGGTCGATGTCGCTTGCCGGGGTGATGGCCATGAACATGTCCTTCAGGTTCGAGGCGATCGTCACTTCCGAGACCGGATAGGCCAGTTCGCCATTCTCGATCCAGAAGCCGGTCGCGCCGCGGCTGTATTCCCCGGTGATCATGTTGACGCCCTGGCCGATGAGCTCGGTGATGTAGAAGCCGGTGCCGACCGAACGGATCAGCTCTTCCGGCGCGATATCGCCCGGCTCCAGAGCCAGATTGGTGGATGCGGGACTGACCATGGTGCCGCCGCGCACGCCGCGTCCATTGGTTTCAAGGCCGAGCTCGCGCGCCGTGGAGGTGGAGAGGAACCAGTGCTTGAGGACACCGTCCTCGATCATCACCATCCGCTGCCCACGCACGCCCTCACCGTCGAAGGGACGGGACGAGGAACCGCGCACGATCAGCGGGTCGTCGGTAATGTGGAGACCGGATTTGAGAACCTGCTGGCCCATCTTGTCGCGCAGGAAGCTGGTCTTGCGGGCGACCGAGGCGCCGTTGATGGCCCCGGCAATATGGCCGACAAAGCCGCGCGCGATGCGGGGATCGAAGACCACTGTCACATTGCTGCCGGTATCCACCTGGCGCGGATTGACGCGCCGCACCGCCCTTTCCCCGGCGCGCCGGCCGATTTCCTCCGGGGCATCGAGATCGGCGGCATAGAGGCGGCTGTCGAAATCATAATCCCGCTCCATCTTCGTGCCGTCGCCGGCGATGACGCTGACCGACCGGCCGAAGCGGCTGGCCATGTAGCTGCCGGAAAAGCCGTGCGAGGTGACGAGCACCAAGCCGCCGACCCCTGCCGATGCGCCGGCGCCGGAGGAATTGGTGACGCCCTGCACCGCAAGCCCTGCCGCCTCGGTGGCCAGAGCCGCATCGGTCAGCGCCTCGGTGGAGATCTCGGTCGGATCATAAAGCTCGAGATCGGGATAGGTCTTCGCCAGATCCTTTTCGTCCGCCAGGCAGGCAAAGGGATCGTTTGGCGAGACGCGCGCCATGGCCACGGCGCGCTCGGCCAGCGCCTTCAGGTCGAAACCCGGATTGGCCGAGACGCTCGCCACCCTGTTTCCGACAAAGACGCGCAGCGAGAAATCGTCGCTTTCAGAGGCTTCGGTGCCCTCGACCTTGCCCAGCCGGACGCTGACGGAGCGGGAACGGGAGCGCACCACGACGGCATCGGCCTGGTCGGCGCCTGCCTGTCTGGCAAGGTCGATGAGCTGGCTGGCGCGGGACAGGAGATCTTCGGATTGGATTTCAGAGGACATTGGCGGGGCCTTTCATTCCCGAACCATGTATTGTGGACTATAGGAACCATCAAGGGTGCGGGCACGATTCTTGCCGTCGCTTGGGGATCTGTCGAAAAAACTGCGAGGCCGTATGACAACAAGCGATCCGCTGCTGAATGAAGCGCTGCTCCTTCTGGGCGCGGCCGTGCTGGCTGCGCCGGTCTTCAAGAAGCTCGGGCTTGGCACCGTGCTCGGCTATCTCGCCGCCGGCATCGCGATCGGACCCGTCTTCAGGCTGATCAACGATCCGCAGGAGGTTCTGCATGTCTCCGAACTCGGCGTCGTCTTCCTGCTGTTCATCATCGGGCTGGAGTTGAAGCCATCGCGTCTCTGGAAGATGCGCGGCGACATATTCGGGCTGGGCACGGCTCAGGTGGTGATATCGGGTCTTGCCCTGACCGGCCTTGCCTGGCTGGTCGGCCTTGCCTCCTGGCAGGGCAGCGTGATTGCCGGCTTCGGCCTGGCGCTCTCCTCGACGGCCTTTGCGCTGCAGCTCCTCTCCGACAATGGCGAATCCAACAGTGCCTATGGCCGCCGCTCCTTTTCCGTCTTGCTGTTCCAGGATCTTGCCATCGTGCCGCTCTTGGCGCTGGTCACGCTTCTGGGCGCCGGCGAGGCGCAGAGCAGCACCCTGCTTGCCGATTTCGCCAAGGCGGGCGCGGCCGTGGCGCTGCTGGTGGTGGCCGGCCGCTATCTGCTGACGCCGATGTTCCAGATCATTGCCCGCACCGGCGCGCGCGAGGTGATGCTGGCGGCAGCGCTGCTGGTGGTGCTCGGCTCGGCCATTCTCATGCAGCTTGCCGGCCTCTCCATGGCCATGGGAGCCTTCCTGGCCGGCGTCATGCTGGCGGAATCCTCCTATCGCCATGAACTGGAGGCGGATATCGAGCCGTTTCGCGGCCTGCTGCTCGCCATGTTCTTCATTGCCGTCGGGCTGTCTCTGCAGCTCGATGCCGTTCTCGACAATCTGGCGCTGGTGCTGATCGGCGTGCCCTGCTTCATGGTGGTGAAGGCCCTGATCCTCTACGCCCTCACCCGGCTGTGGGGCTCCAACCATGAAGATGCCGTCAGCACCGCCTCGCTCCTGCCCCAGGGCGGCGAATTCGGCTTCGTGCTGTTCACCACCGCCGCGACGGCCGGGCTTCTGACGCCGGCGACTGCCTCGCTTCTTATCGCAAGCGTCACGCTGTCCATGGCGCTGACGCCGCTGGGCACTGTTCTCACGCGGCGGCTCCTGGTGCGGGAGGAGCGGGAGGAACTGGCGGAGGATTTCGACGGCGCCGGCTCGGACGTGCTGATGGTGGGCTTTTCGCGCTTCGGACAGATCGCCGCGCAGATCCTGCTGGCGGGCGGCAGCGATGTGACGGTCATCGACGATTCCGCCGACCGCATCCGTCAGGCCTCGACCTTCGGCTTCCGCATCTATTTCGGCGACGGCACGCGTCGCGAGGTTCTGGTCGCGGCCGGCATAGAGCGGGCCAAGATCGTTGCCGTGTGCACCCACAGGCCCGAAATCACCGACCGTGTCGTCGATCTTATCCGCTCCGAGTTTCCGGAGGTGCGCCTGTTCGTGCGCTCCTATGACCGCGTCCACACGCTTTCGCTGCGGGCGCGGGAAGTGGAATACGAGCTGCGCGAGACACTGGAATCGGGCTTTCTGTTTGGCCGCAAAATGCTGGAGGGGCTCGGCATTCCGGAGGCACAGGCCAGCGAGATCGGCGACGATATCCGCAAGCGCGACGAGGAGCGGCTGCAGATCCAGGCGGCGAAGGGACTGGCGGCCGGCGCCCATATGCTGCATTCGCGCCCGGTCCGCCCCGAGCCGCTGACCAAGCCCAAGCGCACGCCTGTTCCCGATGCCATGGCCGACACCATGGAAGCCGCCCAGGAAGCCGACACGCTGTAGCCGGACGCAAAAGCGCTGTCGCAGTTTTGCTAGACCTGCTTGTCTTATGATTTTCTTGCTTCTTGGTGAGATAAAGAAGCGCCGGAGAGGACGGCCCTCCTCTTCCGGCGATGGGGGACGGATCGTGGACATGCAGGCCGCCAGTCTTGCGAATGCCGGGCCGAGCTAGAGTGTGATCGCCCCCATCTTTTCCAATCGTCCTGAACGGATACCCGAGCTTTGGGCTCGGATGACAAGCATGGGAGATCAGAAAAGATGACGGATATTACCATCGGCGCAGACATCTCGAAAGACCATATCGATCTGCACAGCCTGCCGGATGGCCAATCACTGAAGGTTGCCAATGACCGCAAGGGATTTGCCGCCATTGTCAGATGGATCGGCGCAAAGACAGTGGCACGCATTGTCTATGAACCCACCGGCCCTTATCACAAGGCCTTCGAGCGCTTCATGATGGTGCAAGGCTTGGCCTCTCCAAGGTCAATCCCCGCCTTGCAAGGCGCTTCGCGCAAGCCACTGGCAGACTTGCCAAAACAGACCGGATCGATGCTGGACTGCTGGCGCGTTACGGCGCGCTTCTTCAACCGCGCATTCTTGAGACCGACACGCAAATCCGCAATGATCTGAAAGAGTTGCATATCGCTCGTCTGGCCCTGATCAAGGACAGGACCGCCGCGAAGAACAGGTCGAAGACCCTGTCCAACCTGCTCTTGAAGAGACAAAATATCGACAGGCTTCGGCAGATCGAGCGGCAGATCAAGGCCGTGGATGAGGCCATCATGGCCTTGATTATCGAAGATACGACCCTGAAGGCCAGGTTCGATATCCTTGTCTCGATCCCCGGCATATCTCAGGTCACGGCCTTCACGCTTCTTATCGAGATGCCGGAACTGGGCGAATTGGAGGAGAAAACAGCCGCAGCCCTTTGCGGTCTTGCCCCCATGAGCCGCCAGTCCGGACGATGGACCGGACGCGCTTTCATCGCTGGCGGGAGGGCCATCGTTCGGCAGGCACTTTACATGCCAGCCCTCGTTGCCTGTCGTTTCAACCCGGACCTCAGTGCCAAATACGACCAGCTCAAAGCCGCCGGAAAACCACCGAAAGTCGCCATAACAGCAGTCATGCGAAAGCTCATCGTGCTGGCAAACGCTCTCCTGCGGAAAAATCGAAAATGGACGCCAAAACCCACTTGATCAAAACGGATACTCTAGAGCAGGCTGCCCAGGCTGCGCTTCAGTTCCTCCTTGACGCCTTCGGTCTCGGCCAGGATCTCCCGCACTTTCAGAAAATCCATGACGCCGAAGCGGCTGACCGGCGGCCGCAGGAAAAGCTGCGGCGAGTGCAGCTTGAGTTTCAGCGCAATACAGGCCTGCATCATCAGCTGGCTGGCGCCGAACATGCTTTCGATCCGGTTGGGCGGATGTGTGCCATCCCCTTCCGGCCCGCCGACGACATCGACGCCGATGACGATATCGGCGCCATCCGCCACATGCTCGTAAGGAATGGGATTGAAAATGCCGCCATCGACCATGATGCGGCCATTGATCCGCACCGGCATGAACAGGCCCGGAATGGCCGCCGAGGCGGCAATGGCAAGGCGCAATTCGCCCTCTTCGAGGATGGCCTCCGACTGGCCGTAATAATCGGTCACGGCGATCTTCAGAGGGATCTGCAGGTCCTCGAAGGTCTGCGGCACCTGCTGCGGCAGGAAGGCGGTGAGGATGCGTTCCAGGTTGAAATGACCCAGCCGGAAGCCGCCGACCGTATCGCGCATGCTTCCCGGACCAAGCGACCACAAACGGTTGAGGACGGCGGCCCGATTGCCGAGCGTTTCGATGGAGAAGGCGCGCATCTCCGCGCCTGTCATGCCCGCCGCCATGCCCGCACCGAAAATCGCGCCGATCGATGAGCCGGCAATGGCGACGGGGCGAATGCCCATTTCGTCCAGCGCCTCGATGATGGCGATATGGGCAATGCCGCGCGCACCGCCGCCGCCCAACGCAAGCGCGACCCGCGGCGCTGAACCCGCCGGCCTCTCGGAGGCGTCACGCGGGTCGGGCAGCGACAACCTCGTGTTCATGCGCAGGCTCCTTCGGGACGGCTTGTTCAGCTGGCTTATTCAGGTGGTTTGGTCAGGTGGATTTGGTCAGGTGAATTTGGTCAGGTTGGGCCCTGCTCAGGTCAATCTGTCCAGGCGGATCAGGTCAGCTTGGCTTGTAGCGGAAGAAGTCGACGCGCGTATCGCCGAAACGCCGCTGCTCCAGCGGCTGAAAGACCGTATCGAGAGACAGCGTCACATCGCTTCGCTCCTCCAGCACGACCAGTGCGCCGGCAAGAAGCCAGCCGCCCTCATGCGCAGCCTTCACCGCCGCCTCCCCCAGGCCCTGGCCATAGGGCGGATCGGCAAACAGGAAATGACAGGGCTCCATGGTGCCGACATCACCAAGACGGGTCGCGTCGCGCCGGAGAATGCGGGCACGGCCGTGCAGGCCGAGATGGTCGATATTCTCCCATAGCAGACCGCGGCCCTCTATGCTGTTTTCGACGAAAAGGGCGCTGCGGCAACCGCGCGACAGGGCCTCCAGCCCGACCGCGCCTGTGCCGGCGAAAAGATCGATGATGCGCGTTCCCTCGACCGCGTCCGGATAGACGTGGTTGATGATGTTGAACAGGCTCTCGCGCGTCCGGTCGATGGTCGGCCGGATCGCGTTGGATTTGGGCGTGGCCAGCGCGCGGCCACGAAACTCACCACCTACGATCCGCACGTCGCATCATCCTCTCGGTGTTCTGGAACGCGAGCCGCCGCCGCCCCTCGAACCAGAGCCGGAACCGGGACCGCGGCCGCCCGAAGGCTTGCCCCCGAAGGGGCGCCCGCCGGAGGGAGAGCCGCCCGAAGGACGGCCTTCGGATTTGCCGCCGGAACCCTTGCCACCGAAACCTTTGCCGCCGAAACCTTTGCCCGGCGTTGCGCCAGAGGGCTTCCCACCGGAGGGCTTTCCGCCAGACGGCTTTCCACCCGAGGGCTTTGCGCCAAACGGCTTGCTGCCGAAAGGTTTTGCACCCGGCCTGCCGCCGGAGGGCCTTTCGCCGAAACCGCCACGGCCGCCTTCCGAACGCGCCTCGTCGGAGCGGTTGCCCGAGGAGCGATCTCCATAAGAACGCTCACCGGAGGGACGGCTGAAGGCCCGTTCGGCCGCTTCCCGCGGAGAGCGACCGGGACCGGAGCCCGATCCGTAGGGCTTGGAACGTGGCCTGTCGCCATCCTCGCGCGGCCTGCGGTCGGCGCGCGGGCGGTCCGATGCGGGACGCTCGCTACGATCGCCCCGTGCCGGACGATCACCACGACCCCCCCTGTCGCTGCGATCGCCACGCGCCGGACGGTCGCCTCTGTCGCCACGGTCACCTCTGTCGCGCCGGCCGGAACCCTCCTGGTCCTCATCGCGCGGGCGACGCACCGGCGCTTCGGCGCGGATCCAGTCGCTATCGCCTTCGACGCGGTTGATCGGGATGCTGGAGGTGCGGCGCTCGGGCTCACCACCCTTGTTGAAAAGGCGCTCGGCCTCGGCCCGGGCCGATTTCTTGGTGCCGCCATCGGCCGTCGGCCGGGCGCCGGGCGCCATCCAGACATTGGCGGTGCGGGAAGTGCCGAGCGGCAGACGCTTCTTGGCCTTGTCGTCGCCAAATTTGCCGTCGCCGAATTTGCCCTCGCCCGGCTTGCCGCCGCGCTTTGCAAAATCCTTGCCACCGCGATCCTGATCGCGGCCCTGATCCTTGCCGCGCGGGCGATCGCGCCCACCATCGCGGCCTTCGCCGTCACGCTCGGGCCGGGTGTCGAGACGACCCTTCGGCCGCTCCTGACGCTCCTCGGCACCCCAGCCGCCCTCATCGCGCCGTCCACCGGCGGCCTTCGGCTGCGGCGCCTCATCGTCTGCAGGACCGCTGCTATAGATCGGCGCGTCGAAATTCGCCTTGGATTCCTCGATCAGGCGCGGACCAAGCTGGTCGCGCAGCATGCGGCCGCGCACTTCCACCACATGGCCTTCCGGCAGGTCGCCAAGCTGGAAGGGCCCGTAGGAAATGCGGATGAGGCGGTTGACCTCGAGGCCGAGCGCGCCGAGCACGTTCTTGATCTCGCGGTTCTTGCCCTCGCGAAGACCCATGGTGATCCACACATTGTGCCCCTGGGTGCGGTCCAGCGTCGCGTCGATGGCGCCGTAGAGAATGCCGTCGACGGCAATGCCGTCCTTTAGTTTGTCGAGATCCTCCTGGCTGACATCGCCATGCGCGCGGACGCGGTAACGCCGCAGCCATCCCGTGGTCGGCAGTTCCAGAACGCGCGACAGGCCGCCATCATTGGTCAGGAGGAGCAGGCCCTCCGTATTGATATCGAGCCGGCCGACCGACATGACCCGCGGCAATTCGCCGGGCAGGTTGTCGAAGACCGTCGGCCGTCCTTCGGGATCCGCATTCGTCGTCACCAGGCCCGCAGGCTTGTGGTAGAGCCACAGGCGGGTACGCTCGATGCCGCGGATCGGTTCGCCATCGACCTCGATCTTGTCGGCCAGGGTGGCATTGACCACCGGCGTGTCGAGAAGCTGACCGTTCAGCCGCACGCGGCCATCCATGATCATCCGCTCCACGTCGCGACGCGACGCGACGCCGGCCCGCGCCAGGATCTTCGAAATGCGCTCGGGCTTGCCCTCGGAAGCGGGCTCTGCCGCCACGGCCTGGGCGGCCGGCTTGCGCGGCGCCCTGGCGGCAGCCTCGAAGGTCTTCTGCGCGCCTTCCGGCCGCTTGGCTTTGCCTTCGGGGCGCTTGTCGCCGCCGTCCGGCCGCTTGGCTTTGCCGTCCGGGCGTTTGCCGGCTGTGGTCTTCTTCGTGTCGCGACCGAAGGTTTTCCCCGCGTCGCGCTTCGGCTTGTCTTTGAAGCTCATTTGTTGTTTGCCTGAGGCGTCTGCCGGCGGGACACGGCCCGGGCATCGCGGTTGACTTGAAGTTGCGCCTGGTCGCTGACGAGATCACCTGCGCGCGACAAGAGGGTTGGACAAGGGAGTTGCTTCGTTGCTACCACTTCGCGTCCGCCGGGTTAAGAGGAAAAAAGCGGGATGAGCGGCACAAATCCTTTCATGGTTGCTGCGCTGGAAGAGGCGCGCAAGGCGGCAGAGCGAGATGAAGTGCCGATCGGCGCCGTGGTCGTTGTCAACGGCGCCATCATTGCACGCGCCGGCAACATGACCCGGCAGACCCACGACGTGACGGCCCATGCGGAAATCGCCGCCATCCGCTATGCCTGCGAGGCACTGGGACAGGAGCGGCTGGCCGGGGCCGATCTCTATGTCACGCTGGAACCCTGCACCATGTGCGCCGCCGCAATTTCCTTTGCCCGTATCCGGCGTCTCTATTATGGCGCCAGCGATCCGAAAGGCGGCGCGGTGGAAAGCGGCGTGCGCTTCTTCAACCAGCCGACCTGCCATCATGCGCCGGATGTCTATTCCGGCATTGCCGAAACGGAGGCAGCCTCTCTTCTGCTGAGGTTTTTTCAAACCAGGCGACGGGACGGTGGCGGAATCGGGCAAGATTGACCGCCTTGCAGGCCCAATATACCGCTTCGGCCGCAGCTTGATCGGAGAGAATCGTGCCAGCCGGAGCATGAAGGGAACCGCAGGCACGGCTTTCCTCAAGCTCGGCCCGGCTTTCCCTGGCTTCTGATGATAGCGGCAGGACCTTACTTGAAGGGGTTCCACCAGGAGGAGGTGTTGCTGGCGGCGGAGGCAGCGGATTTCTTGCGCTCGCGTTCCTTCTTCAGCTCCGGTTCGCCGAGATCCGTCAGGGCCGCATTGTCGGCCAGACGATATTGCGTCGGCGGCTCGGTCAGCGTCCGGCGCTGGCCGCTGATGCCGGGGCTTTCGGCATTGGCGCGCGCCTTGCGGAAGGCTTCCCAGCGCTGGGTTTCCGTCATCGTCCCCGCTGTGCCATTGCCGGCAAGCAGCGGCGAGCGATAATTCGGGTTATTCCTGTTCTCTTCCGCTTCCAGACGCAGGCGCGCGCGCGTCTCTTCCGGAGATTCCACCCAGTTGGGATTGTTGTCGCGCCCGGCCAGCGAGGCCTGCGGCGGCGGCAGCGAGCTTTCTGCCGACTTGCTGACGACGAGCTTCGGCCGCGGATTGTAGCGCGTATCCTTGTTGGCGGCATCCTGCGAGAACGCCAGGGACTGGCCAAGGTCGTCGACCAGTTGCTCGCCCGCCGTCTTGCTCGTGCCATAGGTCGGGCTGGACACGCAGCCGGAGACGCCCGCTGCAACAGCAGTGACAACGCAGATGCCAAGACCTGCACGAATTCCCTGCATCGTCTTCATTCAACCCCTTCCAGCGGCGTCCTTCACAACGCCTGCGAGCCAAAACGCCTATGCGCCCGTGAGCCCGCACCATGATTGCGCGAGCCATGACGGAAAAATCCGGCCAATTTCAGGCAGACCACCAATTCCGGCAAGACTTACCGGATGACGCGCCAAAGCGCAATCATCCGGCCCATGCTTGTCAGGCGATCTGCGCCAGCTCCCGCAAGGCCTTGGCATCGCGCGCCGAGACATCGGGATAATCGGGATCGGAGCCGACATCCTTCGTGATCTTCCACGACCGGGCGCAGCGCGTGCCTTCGGCAAGCTTCGGCTCCACCGCGACCCTGGCCGCGTCCTCCAGACGGAAGGCCTCTGCGGGGCCCTCGCCGGCCACCACAGAAATATCCGACGTGATGCAGATTTCGGCGAAATCCAGCCCTTCCAGCGCCTTCATGAGGTCCGGATCCGCCACATGCACGATCGGTGCGGCCTCCAGGGACGAGCCGATGCGCTTTTCCCTGCGCTCGATTTCCAGCGCGCCGGTCACGGCACGGCGCACCGTGCGGACATGCTTCCATTTCTCCGCAACCTGGCCGTTTTCCCATTCCGCGGGGATGACCGGGAACTGTTCCAGATGGACCGAGCCGGCCGAGGGATCGCGGCTCAGCCAGGCCTCTTCCGTGGTGAAGGGCATCATCGGGGCAAACCACAGGACCAGGCAGTCGAAGAGCTTGCGGATGACATGCAGGGCGGCGCGGCGTTTCAGGCTGGAAGGCGCCTCGCAATAGAGCGTGTCCTTGCGGATATCGAAATAGAAGGCCGACAATTCCACATTGGCGAAATCCGAGAGCGCCCGGACGATGCGCTTGAAATCGAAATCGTCATAGCCCTTGCGCACCAGCTGGTCGAGCTCGGAGAGCCGGTGCAGCATCAGCTTTTCCAGCTCCGGCAGATCGGCGTAGGCGATTTCTTCGCCCTTGTCGTGGGCGAGCGTGCCGAGCATCCAGCGGATCGTGTTGCGGATCTTGCGATAGGCATCGATATTGGTCTGGATGATCGTCTTGCCGAGGCGCTGATCCTCCGCATAATCGGTCGACATGACCCAGAGGCGCAGGATATCGGCGCCGGATTCCTTCATCACATCCTGCGGCGTCACCGTATTGCCGAGCGATTTCGACATTTTGCGGCCGTCTTCGGCCATGGTGAAGCCGTGCGTGACGACCGCGTTGTACGGTGCGCGACCGCGCGTGGCGCAGCTTTCCAGAAGCGAGGAATGGAACCAGCCGCGATGCTGGTCTGACCCTTCCAGATAGACATCGGCCGGCCATTTCAGATCCGGGCGATCTTCCAGCGTGAAGGTGTGGGTGGAGCCACTATCGAACCAGACGTCGAGAATGTCGGTGACCATCTGCCACGTTTCGCCATCATGCTCGTTGCCGAGGAAGCGCTCCTTGGCGCCTTGGGCGAACCAGGCATCCGCCCCTTCCTTCTCGAAAGCTTCGAGAATGCGGGCATTCACCTTCTCGTCCCGCAGCACATTGCCCTCTGCATCCGCAAAGACGCAGATCGGCACGCCCCAGGCGCGCTGGCGGGAAAGGACCCAATCCGGCCGCTGCTCGATCATGGCGCGCAGGCGGTTCTGGCCGCCGGCCGGCACGAAGCGGGTGTCGTCGATGGCGGAAAGGGCGCGCGAACGCAGCGTCGTACCGTCCCCCAGCTCCTTGTCCATGTAGACGAACCATTGCGGCGTATTGCGGAAGATGACCGGCTTCTTCGAGCGCCAGGAATGCGGGTATTCGTGCTTGATGCGGCCACGGGCAAACAAAGTGTTCGTGGCGATCAGCGCCTCGATGACCCGCTTGTTGGCATCGCCCTTCTTGCCATTGTCGTCAAGCACGCGGGCGGCACCGCCTTCGGCCGAAGGGCCGAAACCGGGAGCATCCTCGGTATAGAAACCGGCATCATCGACCGGGAACGGGATCTTGGTGTCGATGCCCCGAGCCTCGAGCGCGCGGAGATTGGCCATCCAGGCCTCGAAGTCCTCGCGGCCGTGGCTGGGCGCCGTGTGGACGAAACCGGTGCCGGCATCATCGGTGACATGATCGCCATCGAGCAGCGGGACTTTGAAGTCATAGCCGAGCGAGGCCAGCGGATGGGCGCAGGTGATGGCGGCGAGATCCTGCGCCCACACCTGACGCAGACGCTTGAACTCCAGCTTTGCCTTGGCAAAGGCCTCGGCTGCCAGCTTGTCGGCGAAGATCAGCTTTTCGCCCGGCTGCGGACCGAAATCATTGGCCGCGGCCGTGACCTTGTAAAGACCGTATTCGATCTTCCCCGAATAGGAGATGGCCCTGTTGCCCGGAATCGTCCAGGGCGTGGTCGTCCAGATGACGACGCAGGCGCCGGCGAGATCGCCCTTGCCCGCTTCGATCGGGAACTTCACCCAGATCGTGTCGCTTTCGACCTCGTGATATTCGACTTCGGCTTCGGCAAGCGCCGTGCGCTCCACCACCGACCACATGATCGGCTTGGAGCCGCGATAGAGCTGGCCGCTCATGGCGAGCTTCAGCAATTCCCCGGCGATGCGGGCTTCCGAATGGAAGGCCATGGTGGTGTAGGGATTGTCGAAATCGCCCTCGATGCCGAGGCGGCGGAATTCCTCCGACTGGATATCGATCCAGCCTTGCGCGAATTCACGGCATTCCTGCCGGAATTCGTTGATCGGCACCTCGTCCTTATCCTTGCCCCTGGCGCGATAGGCTTCCTCGATCTTCCATTCGATCGGCAGGCCATGGCAATCCCAGCCGGGCACGTAATTGGAGTCGAAGCCCCGCATCTGGAACGAGCGGGTGATGACGTCCTTCAGCACCTTGTTCAGCGCATGGCCGATATGGATATTGCCATTGGCATAGGGCGGGCCGTCATGCAGCACGAATTTCTCGCGGCCGGCGGCCGATGCGCGCAGCTTCTTGTAGAGACCCATCTCCTTCCACTTCTTTGCCATTTCCGGCTCCTTCTGGGGAAGGCCGGCACGCATGGGGAAATCCGTCTGCGGCAAATAGAGGGTGGAGGAATAATCGGTCTTGTCGGAGCTGGCGGTCTTGTTGTCGGTTCTAGTGTCGGTCATGGATCAACCATTTCGATGGGCGACGGCGAAGGTCGCGCGGATGAAACTCGGCGAGGCGTTTGAACTGGGCCGGACCTCACGCTTGTCCCGGCACCGAAAACCCGGACCTTCCCGCGCGATCACGCTGCGAGGAAGGCCGGGCCGATAATTCGAAGGATGCGGACCGCGGTAGGATTCATCATGGTGCCGCGTCTTTAAGGGTTTTTGGCTGCGAAAGGAAGGGGCAAGATAGCGGGCAATTGGACACAGCGCGAGGCTTGGCCTAGACTGGGCTCCGGATCTCATATCCTCGAAACCTCGGGAACAGCACCGACATGCGACGCAAAGCCCAACTTCAGATCGATCTCGATGCGAGCCTTGCCCAAGAGTTTTCTGCGGCAGTGGGTTCGGCTCGGACTTCCGAGGCCGAGGTAATTCGGGAAATGGTGCAGGATTACGTCGACAGGCAGAAGATGGATGGTGACTATCGCCGCTTCCTGGAAGCCAAGGTGCTGCGCGCACGTGACGATATAGCTGCCGGCAGGCTAATCTCCGCTGAGGAAACCGAGCGGCTGTTTGCCGAACGGCGGCGGAAGGCGATGAAGCAAGGCGGCGCTATATGATCGTCCACTGGACGCTGCAGGCGGTCGATGACCGCGCGTCCATCTTCGACTACTTGCTCGGCCACAATCCCTCGGCGGCGCTCGCCATTGACCAGGCCTTCGAACAGGCTGCGAGACGTCTCCAGGATTTTCCCCGTTGCGGCAAGATCGGGGTCATCACCGGCACCCGCGAGCTCATCCCCTATCCAAACTATCGCCTCGTCTACGAGGTCTCTCCGGAGGCCGTCAGGATCTTGACGATCCTCCACACTGCTCGGCAATGGCCGCCGGCGACGCCCGCGTAACACGCGGAATCCCCCTTCAACGGTGCCCGATCGCATCAATGCTCGTCAAAACGCGATCGTCGCATCCAGTTCGCTCAGCGGCGAAATGCCGGATAGCAGCGCGCGCGCCTCTTCCTCGTCGCGCTTCATCTGGGCGACCAGCGAGTCCAGCCCGTCGAATTTCAGCTCCTCGCGCAGGAAGCCGAAGAAGGAGACCGAGCAGAGTTCGCCATACAGGCTGTCGGAAAAATCGAAGAGGAAGGTTTCCAGAAGCGGCGCGCCGTTTTCCGTCACCGTCGGGCGCCGTCCATAGCTTGCCACGCCATCGAAAAGCGCGCCGTTCTGCCGACGGAAGCGCACCGCGTAAATGCCGGCCCTGAGCCCGGCCTCCGGGGGAAGCTGCATATTGGCCGTGGGATAGCCGAGCTTGCGCCCCAGCTTCTCGCCGGAGATCACCTCCGCCTCCACCGTGTAGCGGTAGCCGAGCTGGCCGGCCGCCTCGGCCACCTCTCCCGTAGACAAAAGATCGCGGATGCGGCTCGACGAGATCACCTCGGCACCCTCGTCGCGGAAGGCATCGACCAGCGAGACCTCGAAGCCATGGCGGCGGCCGGCCTCCATCAGGAAGGCGGGGCCGCCCTCGCGGGCGCGACCGAAATGGAAGTCGAAACCGGTGACCACGGCGCAGGCCTTCAGCCAGCCGGCCAGGATCGAGGACACGAAATCCTCGGCGGACCGTTGCGAGAAGGCCCGGTCGAAAGGATATTCGATGACGGAGCGGAAGCCCATGGCCTCCAGCAGGCGGGCCTTGAGCGGCGCCGGCGTCAGCCGGAAGACCGGCTGGTCCGGCCTGAAGACCGTGCGGGGATGCGGTTCGAAGGTCAGCACCAGGGCCGGCACGCCGCGCTGGCGGGCAATGTCCAGCGCCCGCTCCAGGACGCTGCGATGGCCGCGATGCACGCCATCGAAATTGCCGATGGCAACCACGCCGCCCTCCAGTTCCGGCGGCAGCGGCTCCTTGGTCTCGTTGCGGTAGAAAACGGTCATCGGCAGTCTTCCGTCAAGCCAGGCGCGGCATCCACCATTTGGGCGTGGCGCCCTCGCGCTGCAGATAGGCATTCAGGAGCGCTTCGTCCGTCTGGCCGTTCAGCGTATATTCGGCGGCATGGATGCCACCGGAAATGTAAAGCAGGTCGAGGCCATAGCTGAGCGCGCCCTTCACATCGGTCGGCATGCCATCGCCCACCGCGATGACCTTGGCAAGGTCGATCTCGCCGCAAACCTCGCGCGCCGCCGCAAGCGCTGCCTCGTAGATCGGCTTATGCGGCTTGCCGGCGATCCGCGTCGATCCGCCCAGCTGCTCGTAATAGGCGGCAACGGCACCGGCGCAGGGAATGATGCGATGGCCACGCTCGACGACCAGATCCGGATTGGCGCAGATCAGCGGCGCGTCCTTCTTGACGAACCGCGTCAACATGTCGTGATAGTCTTCCGGGACCTCGGTCTCGTCGTCGAAGAAGCCGGTGCAGACGATGGCATCGGCCTGCGCCTCGCCGGTCACGGTGACATCCAGCCCGTCGAAGAGCGGCATGTCGCGTTCGGGGCCAAGCAGGAAGACATTCTTCGGGCCTTCGGCAATGAGGGCCCGGGTCACATCGCCCGAGGTGACGATCCGGTCATAGGCCTGGTCCGGCACGCCGATCGCCCGCAATTGCTCGATCACGCCCGGCGCCGGACGCGGCGAATTGGTGATCAGCACCACGCAAAGCCCGGCCTTGCGGGCTTCCTCCAGAGCGACGCAGGCCGCCGGAAAGGCATCGATACCGTTGTGCAGCACACCCCACACATCGGAGAGCACGAGCTGGTAACCCGCCGTAATCGTCATGAGGTTCTGAATGCGGTTTGCCATGATCACCCGATGGAGTTTTGAACAAGATCTGGCGCTGACATGGCAAAGCTCTTCGGCGAAGGCAAGGAGTTTTGCTGAATGAGGGAGCCGGGACCAGGCCTCAGAAGCCGGCCAGGCGCCATAAAAGGCCACCCAATGCGGCGGAAACGAGCACCTTCACCATTCCGATGTTCAGCCGCAGGAGGGCAAGGGCGGAGATGAGGAACAGGACCAGTGCTGCGGGATCGAGCGTTGCGGGATCAGGCAGCCAGAGGCCGGGCGCCCCCTCGCCTGTCCAGCCGGGCACCAGCGTCACCCGCTCGACGCGTCCGAAGAGGACGTGCAGGGCGAACCACAGAGCCAGATTGGCGATGACGCCGACCACTGCGGCGGTGATGGCCGACAGCGCCGCGGCGATTTGCGGCTTTCCGCGCAGCCGCTCGATATACGGCGCGCCGGCGAAGATCCAGATGAAGCTCGGGACGAAGGTGGCCCAGGCCGTCAGAAGCGCACCGATGATCCCGCCGATGACGGGATCCAGCCCCGGCACGGTGCGGAAGCCGGTCAGATAGCCGACATAGGAAAGAACCAGAACCAGCGGTCCGGGCGTCGTCTCCGCCAGCGCCAGGCCATCCAACATTTCCCCGGGCTGCAGCCAGCCGTAATCCTCGACGGCAACCTGGGCGACATAGGACAGGACCGCATAGGCGCCGCCGAAGGTGACGAGCGCCATCTGCGAGAAGAAGGCATACATGGTGGCAAGGCTTGCCGCGCCGCTGATCGCCAGCAGGATGACGAAGGGCAATTGCCAGACCGCCACCCAGAAGCCGAGCTGAAGCAGCGAGCGCAGCAGCGGCGGCTTTTGCGGCGACACATCTTCCGGCACAAGGACTGCGGCCGGCTTGGCGGCAGCGGACACAGCGCCATGGCGGGCGCGCAGATAGCCGGCAAGACCTGCCACCAGAACCACCAGCGGAAAGGGCAGCGCCAGCACGAAAAGCGACAGGAAGGCCAGAACCGCAATCACGACGAGGACCCTGTCGGTCAGCGTGCGGCGGGCCAGGCGGACCACGGCCTGCAGCACGATGGTGAGAACGGCCGCCTTCAAGCCGAAGAACAGGCCGGCCAGCCAGTCCGCCTGCTGGTAAAGGGCATAGGCGGTCGACAGGGCGATGATGACGAAGAGCCCGGGAAGGACGAACAGCAGCCCGGCCAGCATGCCTCCCCTCACGCCATGCGTCAGCCAGCCGATATAGGTCGCAAGCTGCTGCGCCTCCGGTCCGGGCAGAAGCATGCAGTAATTGAGCGCGTGGAGATAGCGATCTTCAAGGATCCAGCGCTTCTCCTCCACGCAGATGCGGTGCATGAGCCCGATCTGGGCCGCCGGACCGCCGAAACTCAGGCAGCCGATGCGCGCGAAGACGAGGACAAGCTCCCTCAGCGAGGGCTGGTTTTGCCGCTTCCCGAGGGGCGGTTGCAGGGCCTCGGCTTGATCAGGCTTCACTGACATTGTGTCCCGCTGCGCGCTCTAGACATGGATCGGAATGGCTTCGAAATGACCGATGCTCCCGGCCGGCGCGCGACCGCGGCCTGCCCTCGCGCGTCCCTCGAGCGGCTCTCCGTTCCAGCGGCGGCCCGAATCTGAGCAGATTTTGCGCATAAGGTCATCGAACAGGGCATAATTTCTTTGCACATGTTCTTGACTCATCCTTCGCCCGATCTTATCTGAGCCTCGTTAGCACTCCCACAGGGTGAGTGCTAACACAGGGACACGGGCCACCTCAAAGCCCGTAAAGGTCATTTGATCGAGGGATTAGACAATGGCAAGCACCAATTTCCGCCCGCTTCACGACCGCGTCGTCGTTCGTCGCGTTGAATCTGAAGCCAAGACGAAGGGCGGCATCATCATTCCCGATACCGCCAAGGAAAAGCCGCAGGAAGGCGAGATCGTCGCCGTTGGTTCCGGTGCACGTGATGAGGCCGGCAAGATCGTTGCGCTCGACGTCAAGGTTGGCGATCGCGTTCTGTTCGGCAAGTGGTCCGGCACGGAAGTCAAGCTCGACGGCGAAGACCTTCTGATCATGAAGGAAGCCGATATCATGGGTATCATCGGCTGATCTCGGCCGACGTTTCGTCCATCATCAACAGATTGAACGAATTGGGCTATCACGCCCTGAGGAGTTTCTAAAATGGCTGCTAAAGAAGTCAAATTCGGCCGCAACGCGCGCGAAAAAATGCTGCGTGGCGTCGATATTCTCGCTGATGCCGTCAAGGTAACGCTCGGCCCGAAGGGTCGTAACGTCGTTATCGACAAGTCCTTCGGCGCTCCGCGCATCACCAAGGACGGCGTTTCGGTCGCCAAGGAAATCGAACTGGAAGACAAGTTCGAGAACATGGGCGCCCAGATGGTCCGCGAAGTCGCTTCGAAGACCAATGACATCGCCGGCGACGGCACCACCACCGCAACCGTTCTTGCCCAGGCAATCGTTCGCGAAGGCCAGAAGGCCGTTGCTGCCGGCATGAACCCGATGGACCTGAAGCGCGGCATCGATCTCGCCGTTGCCGAAGTGGTCAAGGATCTCCAGGCCAAGGCCAAGAAGATCAACACCTCGGAAGAAGTTGCCCAGGTCGGCACGATCTCGGCAAACGGCGACACGCAGGTCGGCAAGGACATCGCCGAAGCCATGCAGAAGGTCGGCAACGAAGGCGTCATCACGGTTGAAGAAGCCAAGACCGCCGAGACCGAGCTGGAAGTCGTCGAAGGCATGCAGTTCGACCGCGGCTACCTCTCGCCCTACTTCGTCACCAACCCGGAGAAGATGGTTGCTGACCTGGAAGATGCCTTCATTCTCCTGCACGAGAAGAAGCTCTCCAACCTGCAGGCCATGCTGCCGGTTCTCGAAGCCGTCGTCCAGACCGGCAAGCCGCTCGTCATCATCGCTGAAGACGTCGAAGGCGAAGCTCTTGCAACGCTCGTCGTCAACAAGCTGCGTGGCGGCCTGAAGATTGCTGCCGTCAAGGCTCCGGGCTTCGGCGATCGCCGCAAGGCCATGCTGGAAGACATCGCCATCCTCACCGGCGGCACCGTGATCTCCGAAGATCTCGGCATCAAGCTCGAAAATGTCACGCTCGACATGCTCGGCCGCTCGAAGAAGGTCTCGATCTCCAAGGAAAACACGACGATCGTCGACGGCGCCGGCCAGAAGGCCGACATCGAAGGCCGCGTTGCCCAGATCAAGGCCCAGATCGAAGAAACCACCTCCGACTACGACCGCGAGAAGCTGCAGGAACGTCTTGCCAAGCTCGCCGGCGGCGTTGCCGTGATCCGCGTTGGCGGTGCAACGGAAGTGGAAGTGAAGGAGCGCAAGGATCGTATCGACGACGCTCTGAACGCGACCCGCGCTGCCGTTCAGGAAGGCATCGTACCGGGCGGTGGTACCGCTCTCCTGCGTTCCTCCACGAAGATCACCGTCAAGGGTGTGAACGACGACCAGGAAGCCGGCATCAACATCGTTCGCCGCGCCCTGCAGTCGCTGGTTCGCCAGATCGCCGACAATGCCGGTGACGAAGCTTCGATCGTGGTTGGCAAGATCCTCGAAAAGAACGACGACAACTACGGCTACAACGCCCAGACGTCCGAGTATGGCGACATGATCGCCATGGGTATCGTCGATCCGGTCAAGGTCGTCCGCACGGCTCTGCAGAACGCTGCTTCGGTTGCTTCGCTGCTGATCACGACGGAAGCCATGATCGCCGAACTGCCGAAGAAGGACTCTCCGGCCGGCATGCCTGGCGGCATGGGCGGAATGGGCGGAATGGACATGATGTGATAGGCGCCAAGCCTATCGCAAAGTGACCAGCCGAGCCGCCCATCCTTCAAGTGGTTCAGCGCGTCAAGCGCGCTGAACTGGCGGCATGGGCGGAATGGACATGATGTAAGGCCTTTCGAGGTCTTCACACCTGGACCATCCGGTTCGGAATACGGAAAGGGCGGCTCGCAAGGCCGCCTTTTCTGCGTTATGCAGCGGCGCAGATCTTTGGGGGCGTCGATGATGGATGATTGCATTGGGTTTCGGACAGGGCTTCTTTTCGACGAGGCTCGCCCGAACTGGAGCGGCGACGGGCCACGGCCGCTGCGCTGGTCCGCCTGGTATCCTGGCGCAGCGGGAACGCCCGTGACGGATATTGCGATACCGCCCGGCCGGCCGCTCTACTCTCTGGGGCTCCTGGCAGCCGAGGCGGATCTTTTGCACGAGCGGGCGCGCTTTCCCGTGGTGCTGATCTCGCACGGCACCGGCGGATCGGCCTCTGGCCTTGGCTGGCTCGCCGCGTTTCTGGCACGGCAGGGCTGTGTCGTGCTGGGCGTTGACCACCACGGCAATACAGGTGTGGAGGCCTACCGCCCCGAGGGATTTCTGTGCTGGTGGGAAAGGGCGCGGGATTTGACCGTCCTCCTCGATCGGCTTTCGACACAGGGACCTTTTGCCGGACGGCTCGATCTGAGCGATGTCACCGCGGCGGGTTTCTCGCTCGGCGGCTATACCGCTTTGGCTCTGGCGGGCGCCGTGACGGAGACGGACCGGGTGATTGCCTTTGCCAGACAATATCCCTTCAGCGGCGGTCCGCGCGAAATGCCCGATCTTGCAGGCCAGATCGAGCCGCTGCTCGCGTCGAGCGATAGTTTTCGCGCATCATGGCAGAGGCAATCGCATTCCTATCGCGATCCGCGGGTGCGGGCCATCGTGGCCATTGCCCCGGCGCCGCCGGTGCGCGGCTTTACCGAGGAGAGCCTGCGCGAAATCGGCCTTGAGGTAACCCTGCTCTGCGGCGAGGCTGATGAGGAAGCCCCGTTCGATCTCTGCTCCCGATGGCTTGCTGAACGCCTGCCCAAGAGCAGCCTGACGAGCCTCGGCAAGCATGTCGGCCACTATACCCTGTTGCCGGTGGGAACGCCGACGGCATCGCGCTCCAATCCGCATTACTGGTGCGATGGGCCGGAGATCGACCGGGCGGCCGTGCATGCGCGTGCTGCACGGCTGGCCGCGGCGGCACTTGTGCGGCCGCATACCGACAAGGCGGAGGCGATGCGAAACGCCTGACGCGAAAAGGGCGGCCGTGCGCCGCCCCTGTCACCAAGTGGTCTGATTTTGCCGTTGATCTTCGAGATCGCTGCATAGGGAGAGCGAATATCAAATTCACTCCCCCTGATCCGCAATCATGCTTAGATGCGAAGACCGCGCCGATGCTCAATAATAGCCGTAGCCGTTATTGCTCTTGCGCTGGATGTTGCGCGAGGCGCGATCCTGCATCCGCTCGATCTTCCGGCGCTCCTGTCGCGAGACATGTCCGTCGCGAACGGCGCGGGCCTTTTCGCGGTCGATACGGTGCTGCTGACGCGCCAGCTGTCGGGTTTCGCGCGGGGTCAGCTCTCCATGGCGCAAGGCGCGGTTGATGCGATATTCCTGGCGGTTTTCCCGGGCTTCGCTGCGATAGGTCTGGGCAAAGACCGGCACGGAGGATGCCATGACAAGCGCAAGGGTAGCGATGAGGATCTTCTTCATACGATATTTCCTTCGACGATCTTCCAATAGCCGCATGATGCGGCTGCCAAAATGAATGTGAGATGAAGTCAGCATTCATGTCGGCTTCCCTAACGCCCACAGGACCATCACGTTCCCATAGCAGGCCCATCACGCGCCCATCACGGGCCTATCACACGATCGTCGTCTCCAAATATCGAACAATATGTATCCGGTTGTTCATCTTTCCCGGCGCGACGATCTGGCGCATATCTATCGCCAGACAGACACCCTGCCTCCCAGCCCCTCGGCTCTGGCAATCCTTTGGAGCACTTCCATGTCGACCACCGCGACCAATGCGCTGATCCTTCTCGCACGCATCCTCCTCTCCTTCATCTTCATCACCTCCGGCTTCGGCAAGCTTACCGATCCTGCCGGGACGGCAGGCATGATCGCCGGTGCCGGCCTGCCGGCCGCAACCGCGCTTGCCTATCTTGCCGGTCTCTTCGAATTCCTGGCGGGCCTCGCCGTCCTCATCGGGTTCCAAACCAGGATCGCCGCCTTTGCGCTGGCAGTCTTCTGCATTTTCACCGGCGCCGTCTTCCATTCCGGCACGATCGCCGTTCCCGGCTGGCCGGAAGCCGCGCTTGGCTGGCTGAACACGCTCAACAGCATCATGATGATGAAGAACTTCACTTTGGCCGGCGGCTATCTGCTGCTCGCCACCGTCGGTGCCGGCGCCTACTCCCTGGATGCCCGCCGCGGCGCAGCGACAGTCGTCCCTGCCTGATATCCACCGCCTCCCAAGGCTGACACGCAAGAACCCGCCGGAGCGATCCGGCGGGTTCTATGCATGTGTGAAATTGCGCAGGCCTCGCAGGCAAAATGCCGCTCAAACCGCTCCGCGCACAGCCTCGATGATCCGCGAAATCATGGCATTGCTCTCATGCTCGGGCTTTCTCGCCCGCACGAGGCAGGCTTGCGAGCGCAGGATCACCCCGTCGGCGAGCACTTTCAGGTGGTTGGCCTTGAGGGTGGAGCCGGTGGAGGTGATGTCGACGATGATATCCGCCTGGCCGGCCGCCGGCGCGCCTTCGGTGGCGCCGAGGCTTTCCACGATGCGGTAGAGCTGGATGCCGTGGCTTCCGGAAAAATGCTGCTGGGTGAGGCGCCAGTATTTGGTGGCAATCGCCAGGCGGCGGCCGTGACGGGCGCGAAATTCCGCCGCAACGTCTCCCAGATCCGCCATGCCCTCCACATCCAGCCAGATATCCGGCACCGCAACGACCACATCCGCATGGCCGAAACCGAGGCGCGCGGCGATCTCCACCCGCGCGTCGGCATCCGCCAGCCCCTCGCGGATCAGGTCTTCGCCGGTCACGCCGAAATCGACGGTGCCATTGCCGATCTCGCGGGAGATTTCCGAGGCGGACAGGAAGGCGACTTCCACATCGTCGAAGCCTTCGACGCGGCCGCGATAGGAGCGGTCATTGCCGACGGCGACAATCCGCATCCCGGCGCGTTCGAACACGGCGGAGGCGTCCTCCTTCATGCGGCCCTTGGAGGGGAGTCCGATGGTGATGGTCATCGCAGGTCTCCGCTCTTGCGCGGAATCGGCCTATGCAGACCGGTATCCGCCTGCCGGCCGGCCGCGGCATCCTTGGCCTTCTCGATCCGGTCCAGCCACATCGAAAAGCCGACGGCGGGAATGTGATCCCTGGCGCCGAGCAGGGTCAGCATGCGGTCATAGCGCCCGCCCCCGACCAGCACATCATGCTCGCCGCGCACGGTCACCTCGAAGACGAGGCCGGTGTAATAATCGAGCGGACGCCCGAAGGCGGCCCGCCAGGTGATATCGGCAAGCGCCGCGCCGGCATTCTGCAAGGCGGCAACCCGCGCATCGAAGCCTTCGATCGCCGCCTTCAACGGCAGGCTGGCGGAGCGGGCGAAATCGGCCAGCACGCCCGGCGCATAGCGCAGCGAAACATTGATGGAGAGGAATTCCTTCAGGGCATCGAGCTTTGCGGCATCGAGCGAGGCGCCGGCCAGCAACCGCTTCTCCTTCAGCCGCCGGACGATCTCTTCCGGCGTGCGGCTGGCATTGGTGAGCGTGCCGGTGCGCTCCATCTCGTCGCGCAGATGGGCGCAGAGCGCCACATCATCTCCCGCCTCCAGCAGGATCTCGACCTCCGGCGGAAGGCCCGCCACCGGCTCCGGCCGCGCCAGGCGCGCGATGATCGCCTCCAGCACATCCGTCTGGCCGAAGGCGCGCACGAGGCGGCGCTGCCAGCCGGTGGGCAGGCCGAGCGCTGCCACCACCGCTTCGAAGACGGCCTGATCGCCGATGGTGACGGCAAAGCTGCGGCCCGGCAGGACCGTATCGAGGCAGGCCAGCGCATCGGCGATGACGCGGGCATCGGCGCCGGCCGCATCGGTATCGCCGAGATCCTCCAGGCCCGCCTGGTAGAATTCATTGGCGCCTTCGCGGCGCTGGCGGAAGACCTCGCCCAGATAGGCATAGCGCTTCGGCGTGCCTGTGACCGTCTCGATATGGCGAAGGCAGACGGGAATGGTGAATTCCGGACGCAGGCAGAGGCTGGCCCCCCGCTCGTTCTCCGTCAGGAAGATGCGGCGACGCAGGTCCTCTCCCGCCATGTCCAGGAAGGGCTCGGCTGGCTGGATGACCGGCGTATCGACACGCGTGGTGTTGCGGCGGGAAAATTCCGCCAGGATCGCCGGGGCGAAATCGGGCATGTCGATCAGGGGCATGACGGTGTGCCTCCTGGGAAATACCCCCCTTTGTCACGTCGTGACATCTCCCCCTCAGGAAGGAAGATCAGCGGGAGAATGCGGCGCTCACCACGAGTCGATCTCCCCCCTTGAGGGGGAGATGCCCGGCAGGGCAGAGGGGGGTAAACCACAGGCATGCAATCAAACACCCTTTTCCCGGCGGCGGTCTTCCGCCTGATGCGCCAGGATTTCCTTCACCTTGTCCACCAGCTCCGCTTCCGGCACCACGACCTGGGCGACGCGCGCCTCCCGCCATTGCGTGTTGTCGGTGATCTCGCCGGAAAGCCGCTTGCCCTCGATCAGGTCCTTGATCTGCACGACACCCTGTTCGCGCTCGTCACCGCCCTGGATGATTGCAATCGGCGAGCCGCGCCGATCGGCATATTTCAGCTGATTGCCGAATTTCTTCCAGTTGCCCTGATACATCTCGGCGCGGATGCCGGCCTTGCGCAGGTCCTGGGTGAAACGCTGATAACGCCCCATGGCCTCGATATCGCCATCCATGACGGTGACGAGAACCGGTGCCAGAACCTCGTCCTGTCCCAGCTTGCCGAGGTTTTTCAAGGCCGTCATCAGGCGCGACACGCCGATGGAGAAGCCTGTGGCTGGAACGGGTTGGCCCATGAAGCGTGACACGAGACCGTCATATCGACCGCCGCCGCCGACCGAGCCGAAGACGACCTTTTCGCCCTTTTCATTGGTCACGTCGAAGGTCAGTTCGGCCTCGTAGACCGGCCCGGTGTAATATTCCAGGCCGCGCACGACCGAGGGGTCGATCTTGATGCGGGAGGCGTCGTAGCCGGCGCCGGCCACCAGCGCGCCGATCATGTTGAGTTCGTCGACGCCTTCTTCGCCGCGCGATGTGCCGGCGACCAGAGCCGCCAACTCTTCAGCGCTTTGCGCGTAATCCTGAATGCCGACGAAGAACAGGACCTTCTGGATCTGCTCCTCGCCCAGCCCTGCACCCTTGGTGAAGTCTCCGCTCTCGTCCTTGCGGCCTTCGCCCAGCAGAAGCTTCACCCCTTCCGGACCGAACTTGTCGAGCTTGTCGATCGCCCGCAAAACGCTCAAGCGCCGCCCGGAATTCTCCTCGCCGCCAAGCCCAATGGCTTCCATCACGCCATCCAGAACCTTGCGGTTGTTCACCCGGATCACGTAGTCCCCGCGTCTGATGCCGAGCGCTTCCAGCGTATCAGCCATCATCATGCACATTTCGGCATCCGCCTGCACGCCCGGCGCCCCGACAGTGTCGGCATCGAACTGCATGAACTGGCGGAAGCGGCCGGGACCCGGCTTTTCGTTGCGAAAGACATAGCCGGCGCGATAGGTGCGGTAAGGCAGCTGGATCTCGTTGAAATTCTCCGCCACATGGCGCGCCAGCGGTGCCGTCAAATCATAACGAGCAGACATCCACTGCTCGTCATCGTCCTGCAGCGAGAACACGCCCTCGTTCGGCCTGTCGCTGTCGGGCAGGAACTTGCCCAGCGCATCGGTATATTCGAAGAGCGGCGTCTCGATCGGGTCGAAGCCGTAATGCTCGTAGACGGCGCGGATCTTGGCGACCATTTCATTGGTGGCATGGATATCGGCGGCAGTGCGATCGACGAAGCCGCGCGGCAGGCGGGCCCTGAGTTTCTGCGGTTTTTGTCTCTTGTCGCTCATGATGATCTTCCTTGCCGCCGGCCCATGGAAAAAGGCCGGGATTTTGAGCGGTTTCTTAGAGGATCACGCCAGACGCGGCAAGGGTGAAGGCTGGCGAAGAGACATGCCGGATGGTATAAAGCCGCAAACGACAAGGGCCACGCCATGAACAAACGCGTTACATTGGACATGCCGGAAAACATGCACCGCCTGGCGCTGAAACACGCGACAGAGGCTGGCGCAGAGCTGGACACTTATATTCTCGACCTTATCGAGGAAAAGCTGGAAGACGCCTATTTCTTCGAGCGTGCCAAGGAGGTGCTGGAGGCGCGGGCGCGCGGCGAAAGCAGAACCTACACCTGGGAAGAAATGGAGCGCGAACTTGGCCTGGACGATTGAGTTCGACACCAAGGCAATCAAGCAACTCCAGAAGATGGGAGACCGCGAGGCGCGCCGCGTCCGGGATTACCTTCACGAGCGGATCAAACCGCTCGACAATCCGCGTGACGCAGGCCTTGCCATGCAGGGAACCAAATTTGCCCATTTGTGGCGCTACAAGGTGGGCGATTACCGCATCATCTGCGAGATCAAGGACAAGAAGCTGATCGTGCTCGTCGTCGAGGTCGGCCATCGCCGCGAGATTTACCGGTGATCCTCGAAGCTCTTGACTACGCCGCAAGCCTGCCGCTGACGCCTGCCGCCTTTCGTCCGCACATTGCCTCTTCCGTCAGCCTGTCGGCCCGCGCCAGGCGTTGCGCCAAAGCCTGGGCGGAGCATGAGGCAAACAGCCAGGCGCAGGTGCTGGAGACGGTGAAGACCCTGCGGGAGCGACGCACCGCCGTGGTGCTGGGCTCCGGCCTCTTGCGCGACGTGCCGATCCAGGCCCTGTCAAAGGCCTTCGACACGGTGGTGCTGGTCGATCTCGTGCATCTTGCAAGCGTGCGCCTGTGGCTTGCCGCCAAAGGCCTGCGCAATACGCGGCTGATCCATCGGGACCTGTCCGGCTTTACCGCGGTAAGCGCCGGCCAGACACCGGAACCTTTGGCGTTCCTTCGTCAGGTTCCCTATCTCGATCTGGTCGTTTCGGCCAATATCCTGTCGCAGATCGGCGTCGCTGCGCGCGCCCGGCTGGCGCGCGAGGGCGGCCTGGAACGCCAGGCGGACATATTGCCGGTGCTGATCAAGGCGCATCTGGAAGGGCTTTGCGGCCTGCCCTGCCATACGTGCCTGATCACCGACGTGGCCTATCGCGTGAGCGACCGGCAGGGCCGGGTGATGGAGGAGGACGATCTTCTGGCTGGCATGGCCATGCCGGCGCATCGCACCTCCTGGGATTGGCCCGTCGTGCCCTTTGGCGAGGGAACAGGCGATTATCAGGCGGTGCACCGCGTGATCGCAGGGTAACGGAATTTCACTGGATTTTCCGTCAAAGCGGGGTCATCTTCAGGCCATGCGCCGCTTCGCCTTCCTCATCGCCCTCATCGCCTGGCTGTTTTCCAGCCTGATGCCGGCGCTTGCGCTGTCAGGGCCGCACGACCATTCCGGTCCTGCGCCCGTGCTGGAGGCGATGCCGCATTCGCTCGCACGATCCGGTCACCCGCAGATGAGCGAAGGCGCGCATGACCGAAGCAGGCTTGCATTGGCCGCCCAACGCTTCGTCCGCTTCGTGTGTTGTTCTGACGCAGGTTCTGGTCGGAAAACCGCGGGACATTTGTCCGGAACCGGCTTGGGGGACATCAAGACGGCACCGGCCTGTCAGAATTGCGCCGACAAGCCGGCGAAACCCGCCTGCGCCATGAGCCTCTGTGCCGCCTGCACATCCCTTGTCCCGGCGTTGATGCTCACGCCATTCCGTCCGGCGACGGCCGATCGTCCGGCTCGCCTTGCTGTTTCGCCCATGGCCGGCTTGGCACCCGGTCCAGTCGATCCCCCTCCCCGCGTTTGACGCGCAAGACGGCACTTTCTTCTCAATTGCGTCACAACGGGAGAGACCCATGACCGCCAAAACCCTTTCGGCTGCCTTTCTGGCCGCCAGTCTTCTTGCCCTGCCCGCCACTGCCCAGGACAGCAGCGCGCCCAAAGCCATGCCGGGCGGCAGCCATGCAATGCATGGGGCGCAGGCGAACACGACAGCGTCACCTTCGACACAGGCATTCGAAGCGGCGAACAAGAAAATGCATGCCGACATGGCCATCGCCTATTCCGGCAATCCGGATGTCGACTTCGTCCGATCGATGATCCCGCATCACCAGGGGGCGATCGACATGGCGAAAATCGAGCTCGCGCATGGCAAGGATCCGGAGCTCCGAAAACTGGCGCAGGAGGTCATCAGCGCCCAGGAGGGCGAGATCGCCATGATGCGCGCCTGGCTTGCCGAACACGGCCAGTGACGGGACAATGACGGCAATGCAATGGCGCGGCCGCGCCATTGCATTGCCGCATCGGAAGATTAGGGTAAAGGCTGATATCGCAAGGAGAGGAGAGGCCCGTCATGACCCTGCGTCCCTTGACCCTTATCGGCTTTGATGCCGATGACACGCTCTGGCAGAACGAGCAGTATTACAAGCTGACCGAAGCGCATTTTCGCGATCTCCTGGCGGAGTTTGCCGAGGGCACGCATGTCTCGGAACGGTTGCTCGAGGCGGAGAAGCGCAATCTCGCCTTCTACGGGTTCGGCATCAAGGGGTTCACCCTGTCGATGATCGAGACCGCCCTCGAGGTGACCGAGGGAAAGGCTCCGGCGGAGGTGATCGGCAAGATCCTCGCCATCGGCCGCGAGCTTCTCTCGCATCCGGTGGAATGTCTTCCGCATGCGCGCGAGGCGCTGGAAGCCCTGTGCGGCCATTACTTCCTGGTTCTGATCACCAAAGGCGACCTGTTCGACCAGGAGCGCAAGCTGGCGCAATCGGGTCTCGGGGAATATTTCGATGCCGTGGAAATCGTGTCCGACAAGACGGCCACCACCTATCGGCGGATCTTCCTCCAGCATGGCGAGGGACCCGAACAGGCGATGATGATCGGCAATTCCCTGAAATCGGATGTGGTGCCGGCGCTGGCCTCGGGCGCCTGGGGCGTGCTTGTGCCGCACGACCTGACCTGGGTGCTGGAGCATGTGGAAAAGCCGGCCGAGGCGCCGCGCTTCCGCGAAATCGCCGATCTTTCCGGGATTGCGCCGCTGATCGACGAGATTTGTGGCGGAAGGCCGTGATGCGCAGTTTCGACGAAATCTGGTCGCTCGCGGTGAGGCGCAAAGGCGAGACGGCGATACAGGCGGCCTTCAACACCTGGAAAGCGCAATCCGGCCGCGCGCTGACGGAAATCAGCCGCGTGCTGGCGCTCAGCATCGACTGACGCCAGCCCGTCGATGCCACTCGTTCAGGGCCGCGTGTTTGGAGCCGCTGGTTCAGGGCCGCGCGAAAGCCTGCCGTTGCGCCTCCACGACCGGCTGCAGATAGCAGCCGTCCAGATGATCGTTGACGAGGCCCATAGCCTGCATGAAGGCATAGACCGTTGTGGGGCCGACAAAGGTCCAGCCGCGCTTCTTCAGGTCCTTCGACAGGCGGATGGAGACCGCCGTGGTGGGATTGGCCCGCAAGGTTTCGAGATCCATCACCGCGGGACGGTCTTGCGGCTGCGGCTCAAAGGACCAGAAGAACTGCGCCAGCGAGCCGAATTCCTGCCGCAAGGCAATGGCCCGTCTGGCATTGTTGATGGTGGAGACGATCTTGCCGCGATGGCGGATGATGCCGGCATCGGCCAGGCAGCGGGTCACGTCCTCGTCCGTGAAGGCTGCGACCTTTTCGAAATCGAAGCCTGCAAAGGCGGCGCGGAAATTGTCCCGCTTGCGCAGGATGGTCAGCCAGGAGAGGCCGGATTGAAAGCCTTCCAGGCAGATCTTTTCGAAGAGGCGGATGTCGTCTGTCACCGGACGGCCCCATTCCTCATCATGATAGCGCTCGTAATCGGCAAGGCCCTGGTGCCAGGCACAGCGGCAGCGGCCATCGGCACCCTCGATCACTCCTGATTGCACGATCTCGTCTCCCTCGCCCGGCCCATCCCGCATTCACGACGCGGATTTCAACGCATCGTCAACCATGTCTTCGAACAGAGCATTAACCTTGCGAAAAGCTTTCCGGCAAGAGCGGCATTTGCCCGGTCCCGCATTTACCTTTCTCTTGCCAGTTCGGCGCACGGTCTTTGCGAGTGGGCGCGCGCGCCCTAAATGTCATTGTCATGGAGTGAGCCATCGATGAGAAAGATGCTGCTGATCGCCGCGACCTTCCTGGCCGCATTGTCTATGTCCGCTGAGGCCAATGATCGCTATCGCGAACGGCCGCCGGTCGTCGTCAGTCCGGACCTCACGGCCCCCTGGATCCTGCAGCTGGGTCGCGAGCAGCGCCCGGTTCACAATTACCGGGCAAGACCGCCGGAGCCGCGCGTTCTTTATCGGGCGCGCCCACAGCCGCTGGTGCAGGAACGGCCAACCTATCGCCGCGATGCCACGCAGCCGGATTTTCCGCCGGATCGTCCGCGAATCCTTGCTCCGCGGCCCATCCTGCCGCAGGCCCGCGCACCGCGTCCCGTTCAGACGGCAGCCATGCGCGTTCCCGTCATCCGCGGGCAACTGCATCCGCAATACCTGCCGCAGATCGTCGATTACCAGAGCAATCGGGCGCCGGGCACCATCATCATCGATACCAATAATCGCTTCCTCTACCTCGTGATGGAAGGCGGCAAGGCGCGGCGCTACGGCGTCGGCGTCGGCAAGCCGGGCTTCGAATGGGCCGGAACCCATACCGTGACCCGCAAGGCGGAATGGCCAAGCTGGCATCCGCCGAAGGAGATGATTGCGCGCGAAGCCGCCAAGGGCCATTTCCTGCCGGTCAAGATGGAAGGCGGACCGGAAAATCCGCTGGGTGCCCGCGCCCTCTATCTCGGGTCGACGCTCTACCGCATCCATGGCACCAATGCGCCCTGGACGATCGGCAATGCGGTCTCCTCCGGCTGTATCCGTATGCGCAACGAAGATGTGACGGACCTCTACCAGCGCGTCGATGTCGGCACCAAGGTCGTGGTGATGTGATCGCTGCCGCCGCCTCGCGCGACAGGCCGTGACGGCATCGGGACCCTGCTTCCGATGCCGAACTCCGTTTTCTTCGAAGATGCTTGCATTCCTGCGGGAATCCGGGAAACCTCCGTCTCTCGTTTCATCGAAGACAAGGGGGCCGGAATGCCACGCAGACGGATTGCACATGCAGGACTGATCGTTTTGACCCTGGCGGCGCTCGCCATGCCGGGCGTGATGCCGCAGCCGGCTGAGGCGTTCCAGCGCGCGGCGCTGCCGCAGATCGCGCGCACGGACGTCACCACAGTCGCCCAGCGCCGCGAGCCGGACGAGAAGTTCCAGCGCCGCGTCGTGCGTTTCCGCACCAATGAGGCGCCCGGCACCATCATCATCGATACGAATAACAAGTTCCTCTATTACGTCGACGGGCCCAACCGGGCGACCCGCTACGGCGTGGGCGTCGGGCGCGAGGGATTTGGCTGGTCGGGCGTCGTGTCGATCGGCCGCAAGCAGGAATGGCCGGAATGGCGCCCGCCGGCCGAAATGCGCCGCCGCGAAGCCGCCAAGGGGCATATCCTGCCGGTGGTGCAGAAGGGCGGCATCGACAACCCGCTCGGCGCGCGCGCCATGTATCTCTATCGCAACGGACACGACACGATCTTCCGCATCCACGGCACCAACCAGCCCTGGACGATCGGCCTCAACATGTCGTCCGGCTGCATCCGCATGATGAACAAGGATGTCGAGCACCTCTACAATCGCGCCCAGATCGGCGCCAAGGTGATCGTCATCGGCCCCGGCAACCGCCAGGGCACCGTCGCCTTCGAAGATCGCGGCCTGGATTTCTTCCGGACGATTTTCGGGGGATGAGGGTTGGCAGTAGCGAGTAGCGAATACGGAAAGGGAGGGCAGCAGGCAGGAGCCGGAAAGTGCCCTCATCCGCCCTTCGGGCACCTTCTCCCCGAGGGGAGAAGGGATTTGCCGCAAATGCACTGCCCCTTGCCTCTAAGGTGGGAAGGGATTTGCCGCAGCGGCTGCGGTTCCCCTCTGCCTGAAACGGGATTTGCCGCAGCGGCTGCGGTCCCCCTCTGCCTGAAGCGGGATTTGCCGCGGCGCCTGCGGTTCCCCTCTGCCTGAAACGGGATTTGCCGCGGCGGCTGCGGTTCCCCTCTCCCCTTGGGGAGAGGTTCCGCCGAGCTTTAGCGGAGGCGGGGTGAGGGGGCCAGCTCCCCCTATTGCCTATTGCCTATTGCCTACTGCCTACTGCCTATTGCCTATTCCCTATTCCCTATTCGCTATTCGCTAAATCCCACTGCCTACCCCCTACCCCCTACCCCAGCTTGGCCGGCTTCTCCCCGCCATAGGCCCAGTCGAGAAGCTCGACCGTATGCAGGATGGGAAGGGCGGTGGCGGAGCCGATCTGCGTCATGCAGCCAATATTGCCGGTCGCGATGATATCCGGCCGGACAGCCTCGATATTCTTCACCTTGCGCGCCTTCAGCATTTCGGAAATCTCCGGCTGGAGGATGTTGTAGGTGCCGGCCGAGCCGCAACAGAGATGGCCTTCCGGCGGATCCTTCACTGCAAAGCCGGCCGCCCGCAGCAGAAGTTTCGGCTGCAGCGTGATCTTCTGGCCATGCTGCATGGAGCAGGCCGAATGATAGGCGACCGTCAGCCCCCTGGATGGTTGCGGCGGCAGGTCGAGGCCCGCCAGATATTCCGTCACATCCTGGGCGAGTGCCGAGATCCGCGCCGCCTTTTCCGCATAATCGGGATCGAGCCGCAGCATGTGGCCGTAATCCTTGATCGTCGTGCCGCAGCCCGAGGCGGTGATCAGGATCGCATCCAGTCCTTCGGCCTCGATTTCACGGGTCCAGGCATCGATATTGCGCCTGGCAAAATCGAGCGCCGCCTCTTCGCGCCCCATATGATGCACAAGGGCGCCGCAGCAGCCCTCCTCCTTCTGCGGGGCGACGACGTCGACGCCGAGCCTGGCCAGGAGACGGCGCGTGGCGGCATTGATACCGGGATCGAGCACCGGCTGCGCACAGCCCTCCAGCATGGCCACCCGGCCGCGGCGCGGTGCGGCACCGGGCACCGGTGCGCTGCGGGCCAGGGCGGCGGGCGGAACGGATTTCGGCGCAAGATCCAGCATGGCGCCGAACGGCCGCAAGGCCTCGACCTTCTTCAACAAAGGCGCGAGGGGCCGGCCGAGCGCGGCAAGCTTCAGCGCCAGCCGGAAGCGGCCGGGATAAGGCAGGACCGCTGCCAGAAGCGCGCGTGTGAGGCGGTCGAGAAGCGGGCGTCTGTAGGTCTCCTCGATGTGGATGCGGGCGTGGTCCACCAGATGCATATAGTCGACGCCGGAGGGACAGGTGGTGGTGCAGGCCAGGCAGGAGAGACAGCGATCGATATGCTTGACCACCTGCGCATCCGCCGGGCGGTCGTTCTCCAGCATGTCCTTGATGAGGTAGATGCGCCCGCGCGGACTGTCGAGCTCGTTGCCGAGCGTTACATAGGTGGGACAGGTTGCCGTGCAGAAGCCGCAATGCACGCAGCGCCGAAGAATGCTTTCGGAGAAAGCCACCTGCGGGTCGGCCAACTGGTCAGGGCGAAACGTCGTCTGCATGCTTCAAGCCTTTATCATCATGCCCGAATTGAAAACGCCGGCCGGGTCGAGGGAGGCCCGTACCCGCTCCGTCAGGGCGGCAAGCGGCGCCGGAAGCGGCTCGAAGGCCGGCACGGACTGGCGGATCGCATCCGGCGCGCGCAGGAGCGTCGCATGGCCGCCCCCGTGCCGGCGGATCATCTGGCGCAGCAGATCGGCCTCGGGATCGGCTTCCATGCGCATCCAGACCAGGCCGCCCTGCCAATCGTAGAAAGCATCGATGCCGGCTTCGAGCCGCAACTGGGCAACGAGCGCCGCACCGGCCATGGGCGCGACCGACACGCGCCAGAGCGGCCTCTGGCTCTGATCGGCATAGGGTGCGACGTCGCGGATCTCGCGCCAGAGGGCGGCGCTGTCCTCGGCATCCAGCCTTTGCAGCGGCCCCAGCGAAGCGAGCGCCGCAGCCAGTTTCTCAGTCCGCACAGGAACCGAAGCCGTCAGCCCCTCCAGGCGGAAGACCGTCGCCGCGCCCTCCGGCAGCGCCCGGCCGAGGAACCGGCCGCGCACGCTTTCGGGAAGATGGGCGGCACCGGAGACGTCCAGCGGCAGGCTCATGGCGAGCGCCATGGCCCGCGCCGCATCCTCATCGGCCAGACCGCTCAGAACGAGCGTCTCCTGCGTCTGCGGACGGGGCAGCACGCGGAAGGTGACTTCCGTCATCAGCCCAAGCGTGCCGAAGGACCCGGCCAGGAGCTTTACGAGGTCCAGCCCGGTGACATTCTTCATGACCCGCCCGCCGGCGCGGATCACCTCGCCCATGCCGTTGACAAAGCGGATGCCGAGCAGGCTGTCGCGCGCCGCGCCGGCGGCAATGCGCCGGGGGCCGGACGCGTTGCAGGCAAACAGGCCGCCCATTGTGGGCTCGCCCTCCGTGCCCATCAGCCCGCGATGATCGATCGGCTCGAAGGAGAGCATCTGGCCGTTTTCGGCCAGCGCCTCCTCCACCTCCGCCACCGGCGTCCCCGCCTTGACGGTCATGACCATCTCGGCCGGATCATAGGCGACGATGCCGGCAAGCCCGGCCGTGCGCAGCATGGCCTCGGCCTTCGCCGCATGGCCGAAGCCCGAGCGGGTATGACCGCCGGCAATGGCAAGCCGGCGTCCGGCGGCAGCGGCCGCCCGCACCATATCGGCAGCCTCACCCTCGGTGGTGGGAACGAGAAGCGCCCTCATGCCGCGGGCCTTCCATCCAGCGGATAGACCTTGGACGGGTTCATCAGCCATTGCTTGTCGAAGGCGGCGCGCACCGCCATCTGCTGGTCGAGATCGGCCTTGGAATATTGATGCCGCATCAGATCGCGCTTTTCGATGCCGACGCCGTGTTCGCCCGTCAGGCAGCCGCCGGCATCGACGCACAGTTTCAGGATCTCGTTGCCGGCCGCCTCCGCCTTGGCCGCCTCCTGCGGATCATTGGCGTTGAACAGGATCAGCGGATGCATATTGCCATCGCCGGCGTGGAAGACATTGGCGACCCGCAGGCCGAAGCTTTTGGCGATCTCGCCGGTCCGCTTCAGCACATGGGAGAGCTGGCTGAGCGGCACGGTGCCGTCCATGCAGATGTAATCCGCGATCCGGCCGGTGGCGCCGAAGGCCGATTTGCGGCCCTTCCAGATCAGCGCCGCTTCGGTGGCCGACTGGCACTGTTTCACCGTCTTGACGCCGTGACGCCCGGCAATCTCGACGATCAGGCCCAGCATGGCGTCCATCTCGGCCTCCGACCCTTCGACCTCCACGATCAGAAGCGCCCCGACATCCAGCGGATAGCCGGCCTTGGCGAAGGCCTCGCAGATCTCGATCGCCGGCTTGTCCATGAATTCGATCGCCACCGGAATGATGCCGGAGCCGATCACATCCGCCACGCAGGCGCCCGCTTCTTCCGAGGTTTCGAAGCCGAAAAGGACAGGTCGTGCCCCTTCCGGCCGGGCGAGAAGCCGCACCACCGCCTCTGTGACGATGCCGAGCTGGCCTTCCGAGCCGCAGACCAGGCCAAGCAGGTCATAGCCCCCGGCATCCAGATGCTTGCCGCCGATCTCGATAACGGTGCCGTCGACCAGAACCAGCGTCACGCCCAGGAGATTATTGGTGGTGACGCCGTATTTCAGACAGTGTGCGCCGCCGGAATTCATGCCGATATTGCCGCCGATGGTGCAGGCAAGCTGCGAACTCGGGTCGGGCGCGTAGAAGAAGCCCTCCGGTGCCACCGCATCCGAAATCGACAGATTGGTCACGCCGGCCTGCACCCTTGCGGTTCGGTTGGCGGTATCGACCTCGAGGATCTTCGCCATCTTGGAGAGGCCGATCACCACCGCATCCTCCTGCGGAATGGCGCCGCCGCACAAGGAGGTGCCGGCACCGCGCGGGACGACGGGTATGCCGTAGCGATGGCAATATTTGAGCACGGCGGCAACTTGCGCCGTGGTTTCCGGCAGGGCGACCGCCAGCGGCAGCCGACGATAGGCGACGAAGGCATCCGTCTCGAAGGGCACCAGTTCGCGCGGCTCGTGGACCAGGCAATCCTTCGGCAAAAGCTCTGTCAGATCGGCAATGATCACAGAGCGGCGCGACAGGACATCGGCGCGCGGCTTCAGGAATTCGATGCTGCTGGACACCTCGTCTCCTCCATATACTCCCTGCCCTTCATACTCCCCGCCTTTCCTCTCACGCCTTCGCCCGCACATCAAGCTCCGCGGCCCGGGCGGCGCCGCTAATCGGTCCGGCCCTGCCTCCCCCGCGCCTTTCGAAATCGAAGCCTGCCGGCAACTTTCGGGCGCGCTTGCCGGTTGTAGATGGCGAGAAGACATGCAGTCGCCTTTGCGGCATGATGTGCGGGACGAGCGAGGCCTTGCCGCCCCGGCTCCCGCGTTTGCCTTGTGCCGAACCGGCAAGACAGCGGCACAATGCGGCCCAAGGCTGCCGGAAACTTTCGATGACACAGCAGTGAACACCTGTGCAAACAGTAAAATGTGTTATAATGTTCTAACCATCAAGGAGATAACCGTCCATTGAGCCTGCTCGACCGCATCACATCCAATCTGGCCTTGCTTCTGCGCCGCCCGCCGCTGCAGCAGTATGCCGCCCTGTGCTACCGGATGGATGCCACGGCGGGGCTTCAGGTCTTGCTTTTGACGAGTCGCGAGACGCGACGCTGGGTGATTCCCAAAGGCTGGCCGATGAAAAAGAAGAAGCCGCATGCGGTGGCCGAGCGGGAAGCCTATGAGGAAGCAGGCGTCAGCGGCAAGGCCGACAAGCAGGCTTTCGGCTTTTTCACCTATCTGAAGCGCCGCAAGAGCGGGTTGCTGGTTCCGGTCCGGGTGCAGGTGCACACGCTGTGCGTTGAGGCCATGCTCGAGGACTTTCCGGAAAAGGGCACTCGCGACCTGGAATGGGTGAGCTGCGACGAGGCTGCAAAGCGGGTGCGCGAATCCGGCTTGAGCGCACTTTTCCTGGAATTTTCCCGCCGTTTCTCGCCGCCGGCCCAGCCGAAGATGCGCGCTGTCGGACACTGATGATCTGATTTTGCCGATCGAACCATGGGCGCGGCAATAGCACCGCCATGTTTGGGGCTCTATCGCCGGTTCATTTCTGACGAGCGCGCCGCGCATTCCACCAAGACCTGGACTTGGCTGCGCTCTCCGAAGCCGGGCAAGGCGCCCTCGCATCCGAAAATCGCATGCGAGGGCGCGATGTCTGTGTCATACAGGCAGCAGCCCAGATCGGGTAAGAATCGAGTCAAGCTCGGCAAAAGCAAGGCTTGCGCGACAGGCGCGAGCGACAGGTTCGCCGGAGGCGGATCATCGACCATTCGCGCATGTGTGAGAAGCCATGCCAAGCACAGGGATGACGTGACCAGACGTGACTGCCGCTTCCAATGATTCGAATCAGACCCGGATGAAAGCCCGCCGCAAGGATACGCTCGACAAGGATCTCGAAAAGATCACCTATGTCGAATATGCCTCTCTCAGCATATCGCGCCGCATTGCCGTGCCGGGTCTCGCATGTCTGTTTCTGATCGCCGTCATCCTGGTGGCAAGCCTGTCGCAGCTCGGCCAGCCGGCCCTCGGCGTCGTGGTGATCGCTTCGGTGCTGGCGGCCTATATGGCCGTCAATATCGGCGCCAATGACGTCGCCAACAATATCGGCGCGGCCGTCGGGGCGCGCGCCTTCAGCCTGACGCTCGGCCTTGCGATCGCGGCTGTCTGCGAAATTTCGGGCGCGCTGGTCGCCGGCCATTCCGTGGTCAATACCATTGCCAGCGGCATTGTCGATCTCAGCCAGCTGCAGGGTCCCCAGCAGATCGTCTGGATGATGATGGGGGCCCTGCTATCGGCAGCGCTCTGGGTGAACATCGCCACCTGGATCGGCGCGCCGATTTCCACCACCCATTCGATCGTCGGCGGCGTGATGGGCGCCGGCATCGCGGCGGCGGGCATGGCTTCCGTCAACTGGAGCATGCTGGCCGGGATTGCCCTCAGCTGGGTCGCTTCGCCTTTGCTCGGGGCGATCATCGCAGTGGCCGTGCTCGCCTTCATCAAGACGACGATCATCTACACGGCCGACAAGATCGCCGCCGCGCGGCGCTGGGTGCCGGTGCTGATCGGCACAATGTTCGGCGCCTTCACCACCTATCTGGCGATCGAACTCTCCGTCACGCCCGCCACGTCCGGCCTTCCCCTGTTCCTGCTGTCCGGTATGGCCGTCGGGCTCCTGTCCTGGGGCCTCTCCGTCCCCCTGGTCCGCAGGCAATCGCTCGGCCTGGAAAACCGCAACCAATCCTTGCGGGTGCTCTTCAAGCTGCCGCTGATCTTCTCCGCCGCGCTTCTTTCCTTCGCGCATGGGGCCAATGACGTGGCCAATGCGATTGGGCCGCTCGCCGCCATTGTCAGCGCGACGCGCGGCGTCACGGCCGGAGCGAATGTGGCGGTCCCCTTCTGGGAACTGCTGATCGGCGGGGCGGGCATCTCCATCGGCCTCCTGCTGTTCGGGCCGAAGCTCATTCATCTGGTCGGCAAGGAGATCACCAAGCTCAATCCGATGCGGGCCTATTGCGTGGCGCTGTCGGCGGCGGTGACGGTGATCCTCGCCTCCTCCGTCGGCATGCCTGTCAGCTCGACCCATGTGGCGGTCGGCTCGATCTTCGGCGTCGGCCTGTTCCGCGAATGGTATATCCGCAATTCCAAACGCCGGCAGGCCTATCTGCGCATGCGGGCCGCCGGCGAGCTGCCGCCCGCCAAGGAAGACGGCGAAGCCAATCCGGAAGAGGCGCAGCGCCGTTATCTCGTGCGCCGATCGCATCTTCTGACGATCCTGGCCGCCTGGACCATCACGGTTCCCGCCGCCGCCGGGCTTGCCGCCATTTTGACCCTGATTATGTTCCGCCTTTTCATCTGAGCAGGAGCCTTTGATGCGCGCCAATTTCCGCATGCAGCGGCTATTCATCGACGCCCCGCTTGGCCGCGGCGCCAGCCTTGAGGCGTCGAGCGAGCATTTCAACTACCTCATCAACGTGCTGCGCATGCAGGAAGGTCAGACGGTGCTCGTCTTCAACGGCCGCGATGGCGAATGGCGCGCCCGCCTGCGCCTGCCGAGCCGCAAGCGGCTGATGCTCGAAATGGAGGAGCAGACGCGCGCGCAAACGCCGAACCCCGATCTTCATTATCTGTTTGCGCCTCTGAAAGTGGGGCGGCTCGACTATATGGTGCAGAAGGCGGTGGAAATGGGGGCGGGCCTGCTGCAGCCGGTGATGACCCAGCATGTGCAGGGCAAGATCACCAGCCTTGAGCGCCTTCAGGCCAATGTCATCGAGGCGGCGGAACAATGCGGCGTGCTGGCCGTGCCGCAGGTCAAGGCGCCGGTAAAGCTGCGCGACCTGCTGGACGCCTGGCCGCCTGGCCGCCGCATCATCTTCTGCGACGAAGGGGCCGAGAGCCAAAATCCGCTGCCCATTCTGCAGGCGATCACCGAACGGGAGCTTGCGCTTCTCGTCGGTCCGGAAGGCGGGTTTTCCGAGGAGGAACGGCAGCTGCTGCACAGTCTTGACCATGTCAGCGCCATTCCGCTGGGGCCGCGCATACTCAGGGCCGACACGGCCGCCGTGGCGGCCCTTGCCGTGGTGCAGGCAAGCCTCGGCGACTGGCGCTGAACCGGCCCCAGCGCGTCTGACGCTGCTTTCAGAGAAATTCACTTGCGCGACAGAATGATCCGGTACAAGCAGCATGTCCCGGCAGCATGTCCCGGATGCTCTGCCGTCCGGACCTGATATTTCAAGGACTAGGTCAACGTCATGGCCCGCGATACCACCGATCACACACCCGTTTCCTCCATTGGCGATCTGACGGCCTATATCGCGACGGGCTGCAAGCCGGCCGAGGATTTCCGCATCGGCACCGAGCACGAGAAATTCGCCTTCTTCCAGGCCGATCACACGCCGGTTCCCTATTTCGGCCCCCGCAGCATTTCGGCGCTTCTCACCGGCATGCAGGAGAAGCTCGGCTGGCAGCCGATCATGGACGGCGACAATATCATCGGCCTGGCAGAGACCGGCGGCATGGGGGCGATCTCCATCGAGCCGGGCGGCCAGTTCGAACTGTCCGGCGCGCCGCTGGAAACGCTGCACGAGACCTGTCGCGAATCGAACCAGCACCTTGCCGTCCTGCGCGATATTGCCGAGCCCATGGGAATCCGCTTTCTCGGCATTGGCGGCAGCCCGAGCTGGACGCTGGCGCAGACGCCGCGCATGCCGAAATCGCGCTACGAGATCATGACCCGCTACATGCCGAAGGTCGGCACCAAGGGGCTGGACATGATGTATCGCACCTGCACGATCCAGGTGAATCTCGACTTTTCCTCGGAAGCCGACATGGCCCGCAAGATGCAGCTTTCGCTGAAGCTGCAGCCGCTGGCAACCGCCCTGTTTGCCTCCTCCCCCTTCACCGAAGGCAAGCCGAACGGCTTGAAGTCCTGGCGCGGCGATATCTGGCGCGACACCGACAATGCCCGCGCCGGACTGCTGCCGGACGCGTTCCAGCCGGGCTTCGGGTTCGAACGCTATGTGGAATGGGCGCTGGACGTGCCGATGTATTTCATCGTCCGCGACGGGCGCTATCACGACTGCACCCATGTGACCTTCCGCCAGTTCATGAACGGTGCCCTGAAGGGCGAGGTGACGGATTACGAGCCGACGCTTGGCGACTGGACCAATCACCTCGGCACGCTGTTTCCCGATGTGCGGCTGAAGCGCTATCTGGAAATGCGCGGTGCCGATGGCGGACCCTGGCGGCGGATCTGCGCCCTTCCCGCCTTCTGGGTGGGTCTGCTCTATGACGAGACGGCCATGGCCGCGGCGGAAGATCTGACGCGCGACTGGACCTATGAGGATGTTCTTTCGCTGCGCAATGAGGTGCCGGCCAAGGCTTTGTCCGCCGAACTCGGCGAGCGCAGCCTGCTCGAGATTTCGCGCGAGGTGATCAAGATCTCCAGTGCCGGGCTGAAGGCGCGGGCGCGGCTGAATGGCGATGGGCAGGATGAATCGATCTTCCTGCAGACGCTGGATGAGATCCTCGCCAAGAAGCGCACGCTGGCCGATGATCTGCTCGCTCTGTACAACGGGCGCTGGAATGGCAGTGTCGAGCCGGTTTTCGACGAATTCCAGTATTGAGCCCCAGTTGCGGCGGCTTTGAACAAAGCGGTTCCGTCGGGCTCTTTTCCAGCTATAGTGGCGGGACAACAAGAGATGCCCGAAGGAGCCGATGCGGATGCTGCCCCTGTTCGACATGATGCTGAAAGCCCAGAATGGTGCTGCCATGGATACCATGGCCAAGCAGTTCAATCTGGCGCAGGAACAGGCCGCGCAGGCCATGGCCGCGCTGATGCCTGCCTTCTCCTCCGGTTTCAAGCGCACGGCGAGCAATCCCTATGACTTCACGAGCCTGATGAGCGGCTTGTTCAGCGGCAGCTATGCGCGGTATTTCGAGGATGTGAGCAAGGCCTTCACCCCGCAGGGCATGGCCGATGGCAATGCCGTTCTGGAGCGCCTGTTCGGCTCGAAGGAGGTTTCCCGGGCGATTGCCGAGCAGGCGGCGCAACTGACCGGCATCGGCCAGGAGGTTCTGAAGACCATGATGCCGGCCATGGCCGACGCCCTGATGGGTGGCCTGTTCAAGCAGATGACGGGGCAGATGGGAGGCCAGATGGGAGGCCAGATGCCGCAGAACGCCTTCACGCCCGAGGGCATGAACCAGATGACGCAGCAATGGCTGCAGGCGATCGGCTTTGCGCCGAAACCCAAGCCGCAGCCGGCCGCCATTCCCTTC
The DNA here is from genome assembly GCF_030435705.1 of Rhizobium sp. SSA_523. Lineage (NCBI taxonomy): Bacteria > Pseudomonadati > Pseudomonadota > Alphaproteobacteria > Hyphomicrobiales > Rhizobiaceae > Affinirhizobium > Affinirhizobium gouqiense. Next base: position 3,588,330 of record NZ_CP129382.1, on the reverse strand, counting down.
GACAATCCGATGTTCCAGGCCATGCGCAGCATGTGGGGCATGGGCAAGCCGGCTCCGGCGCCTGCAGCTGCCGGCAATCCGTTCCTTGACAATGCCTTCATGGACAATCCCTTCACCAAGGCCTTCCAGGACATGATGTCGGGAAGCTTTGCCTCCATGACCGGCGCGGGAAGCGGGGCTGCGAGAACACCGGATGCCGCTCCGCAGGCTGCGTCGACAGGCTCACAGAAGCCCGCACAGCAGGCCGGCAACCAGGCCGGCAATCAGGCCGGGAGACAGGCAAATCCGCAGGAGGCCTCGGAAGCGGCCGAGCAATCCGCCAGACCTTCCTCGGCTGCGACCCCGGATCTTGCAGGTTTCCAGGCCGTGCTGAACACGATGTTCGACAGCGGCATCGAGGTGCAGAAAGCCTACCAGAAGAATATGGAAGCGATTTTCGACGGCTATCGGCGCGGCGCGGCGACCGATACATCCGGATCCTGACCGATCCGGCAAAAGCCCGGATCCTGAAACGAAAAAGCCCCTCCTCTTGAAACGAAAAGGCCCGGCACGGTGCAAACCGGCCGGGCAAAAGCAGGGCTATTGGCGTGACCCTGCGGGGGGAAACTCTGGCAGCTGAGCGGGATGGCGAAGGGTTCCGAGGCTATCGCCACCGATCCCGCTCGAAGCCTGGAACAGCGTCTGGTCTTACGCGCTGCGACCGATCCTCTCCGGATGCCTTGCGAAAGATCCGTTGCGGCGCGGCAGAACCGTGCAGCGCGAGCCGCGCAGGCGTGCCGTCGGCGGCAGGAGCTTGAAGGGATCGTCCATGAGGCCCGAATGGTTCAAGGCACGATCGACATCGCTTCGGGTGAGGCCGATATCCTGAAGCTGGTAGTCATCGAGCTCGTTGAGAACAGTCATCGCGCGGCGATTGCGCCAGGCGCGCAGCACCGATTTCAGGAAGGTCACGGCGGTGATCACGACGCGCGTCTGCGCGCTCCGGCTTTCCGGCGGCAGGACGGGCTGCAAGCGGGTGGTCATCCGGTGGATCGTGCTCATGACAAAGTCCTTTCTGGCGGCACGAGTAAAGGCATCCCTTCCGGCAGGCCGGAAGGGGGACAGCTGGGCGGTGGAAACCCTTTCGGATTCTGCTGACATTTGATGTATGCAAAATCCTGGTTGATCAGTCTAACGAATGTTTTTAATGTTATGCATCAATCAACCTGATGGGTCCCTTCCATGTCAGCGCCACTCGATATCGACCAGTTGCAGACTTTCATTGCCATCGTGGATACAGGCAGCTTCACCAAGGCCGCCGATCGGGTGTTCAAGACCCAGAGCGCGGTTTCCATGCAGATGCGGCGGCTGGAGGAGCGGGTCGGCAAGCAGCTGTTCGCCAAGGATGGCCGCGGCAACCGGCTGACGGCGGAAGGCGAGAAGCTCTTGAACTATGCCCGGCGCATCATCCGGCTGAACAACGAGGCGATCGCGGCCTTCGACGACAACCGCCTGGAGGGTACGCTGAGGATCGGCACGCCGGACGATTATGCCGACCGCTACATGCCGGAAATCATCGGCCGCTTCGCCAAGACGCATCCGAATGTCGAGCTCTATATCGTCTGCGAACCTTCGGTGGACCTGGCGGAGAAAATGGCGCGCGGCGAGCTGGATATTGCACTGGTGACCCACAATCCGCGGGCGCGGCAATCGGATGTCGTCAGAACCGAACCGCTCTGCTGGGTCGCTTCTGCCAACCATCCCTTGCGCGATGATGCGCCGGTGCCGCTCGCAGTGGGCCGGCGCGATTGCAACTGGCGGCAGCTCGCCTGTTCGGCGCTGGATGCCGATGGCCGCGAGTATCAGGTTCTGTTCACCAGCTGGTCATCCACGGTGGTGGCGGCTGCCGTTCTGGCCGGCATGGCCGTTTCGGTTCTGCCGGAATCGGCGCTGCGGCCGGGCATGAAGGTGCTCAGCCAGTCGGACGGTTTCCCGCCGCTGCCGCCGGTGCAGATCGGCCTGATGAAACGGCCGGGCCTGTCGACCTCGCTGATGACGGCGATCACCGATCACATCACCGCCTGTCTCGACAATATTTCGCCGGCCGTCGCTCCCGACGACCTCGATACCGACATGAAGGCCTATGGGCGCTCCGCCCTGCGCATGCGCACGGCGCAACTGATGCCCGGCTGGTAAAGCGACGGGAGAGGAGATCCTCTCCCGGCCATTCCCAGTCTCAGCCCATATGCCAGCCATGGCTGACGGTGATGGACTGGCCGGTCAGGGCATTGGTCTCGAAGGCGGCGAGGAAGAGCGCCACCTCGGCCACGTCGCCCACCGTGGTGAACTCGCCATCCACGGTTTCGCCAAGCATGACCTTCTTGACCACCTCATCTTCGGAAATGCCGAGGGTCGCCGCCTGTTCGGGGATCTGCTTGTCGACGAGCGGCGTGCGGACGAAGCCGGGGCAGATGACATTGGCGCGGATCTTGTGCTCGCCGCCCTCCTTGGCCAGAACCCGGGCCAGGCCCAGCAGCCCATGCTTTGCCGTGACATAGGCCGATTTCAGCGGCGATGCCTCATGCGAGTGGACCGAGCCCATATAGATCACCGCGCCGCCGCCCTGTGCCTTCATGTGCGGCACGCAGGCCTTCGTCGTCAGGAAGGCGCCATCGAGGTGGATGGCCAGCATCTTCTTCCAGTCGGCAAAGGGGAAATCCTCGATGCGGTGGACGATCTGGATGCCGGCATTGGAGACCAGGATATCGACGCGGCCGAACTGCTCGACGGTCTTTGCGACACCGGCATTGACGGCGTCCTCGCTGGTGACGTCCATCTCGACGCCGATCGCCTTGCCCGGCCCCATGGCAGTCAGTTCCTGCGCCTTGGCCGCCGCCGCATCCAGCCTGAGATCAGCGATTACGACATTTGCCCCTTCCTGCACATAGCGCTTGGCAATTTCCGCGCCGATTCCGCTGGCAGATCCGGTGATCAGCGCCACTTTTGCGTCGAGTTTCATAACACAGTCTCCGTTGTTCAGGCCGATTTGCGTGTCGGGCGAGCCTCGACACTGTCAGCCGCTTCATCGCGATCGCGCGCAGTGTCCTGTGCGAGGTCGAAGATCTGAATGCCGTTTCTGGGGCGGCCGCGTCTTGTCCATTTCGGGTGCGTCAGGGTGCGCACCACATCGTCATAACCGGCCCTCCAGTTCTCCTCGATGGTGGCACGGGAAAATTCCGCATCCATGGCATGCGAACTATAGGCGGCGCTGCGGTGAATGAGATGGACGAGCGTGACGTCATATTCCACGCCGACCGAGCGCAGGAAGGCCGCATCCTCGTCATCCTGCAATTCGGGCGGCAGTTTCTGCAAGAGCCGGCGCGCGGCGCGGCGAAAGACCTGCTTGCGGGCAAATTCATCCGTATTCATGCGGGTTCGGCTGGAATAGCGGATTTCCTTGATGCGGGCGTCGACCTCCAGCATATCGCGCGGCATGGCGCCGCGGGCGGAAAACAGATCCACCTGGAAGATGCACAGATCGGATTGGTTGTGATCGGCGGCCAGCACATATTGCAGCGGCGTATTGGAGACGAGGCCGCCGTCCCAATAGAATTCGCCGTCGATCTCGACCGGCGGAAAACCCGGCGGCAGGGCGCCGGAGGCGGCGACATGATGCGCTGTCAGCTGCGTGTGGGACGTATCGAAATAGGCGAAATTGCCGGTGCGCACATTCACGGCGCCGAGGCTGAGGCGGATGGATCCGCGATTGATGCGATCGAAATCGACCAGCCGGTCGAGCGACTTGATCAGGGGATCGGTGTCGTAATGACTGATGCGGAAATCCGGGTTCAGCAACATCTGGTAGGGGGTCGGCAAGCGCGGCGAGAAGAAGCCGGGAATGCCGGTCAAGGCGCCGGTGAGAACCGACCAATCCTTCAGCATGCGGCGCGCCATGTCGTCCGGCGGCTGGAAACCATGATCGAGGCCCGACGACACCATGTCCCAGAAATCACGCAGATTGCGCACCCGCTCATCCGGCGCGCTGCCGGCAATGATGGCGGAGTTGATGGCACCGATGGAAATTCCCGCCAGCCATTCGGGCTCCACGCCATGCTTGTGCAAAGCCTCGAAGGTTCCGGCCTGATAGGCGCCGAGCGCGCCTCCACCCTGAAAGACAATCACATTCCGCGTATCGCGCATCGTCGAGGCTCCGTGCCGGCTCTGGTTTTATCGCACTGCAACATCATCCTGAACATGGTGCATCGCAATGCATTTTTCATCGGCGCCTGGATTAAACTTGTGTCACGAAGCGGACAAAGCAGCGCCGCCCACGGCAGCAGTGCCATGGGCGGCGTCAAGCCGAGTGCGGGGTGCGGCAGCGCCAAGGCTGCCGAGGGTGCTGAAAGCGGGCGGTCAGGCGGCGAGATCGAGAACGATGCGGCCGTCGATCTTGCCCTCTTCCATGCGATGGAAGATGGCGTTGATGTTTTCGATCTTGTCCCAGGAGAAATGCGAGGCCACCTTGCCCTCACCGGCAAACATCAGGCTTTCCTCCAGATCCTGGCGGGTGCCGACGATGGAGCCGCGAACCGTGATGCGTTTCAGCACCGTCTCGAAGACCGGCAGGGAGACGAAGCCGGGCGGCAGGCCGACCAGCGCCATCGTGCCCTTGGAGCGCAGGAAGCCATAGGCCTGTTCCATGGCTTTCGGAGAGACGGCCGTGACCAAGGCGCCATGCGCTCCTCCGGTTGCCTTCTGCACCTGTTCGATCGCATCGGCATCCCGGCCGTTCACCGTGACGTCGGCACCGAGCTTGCGGGCAAGATCGAGCTTTTCATCGAAAATATCTGCTGCGACCACATGCATGCCCATGGCCTTGGCATATTGCACGGCCATGTGGCCGAGACCGCCGATACCGGAAATGACCACCCATTCGCCGGGCCGCACCTCGGTTTCCTTCAGGCCCTTGTAGACGGTGACGCCGGCGCAGAGAACGGGTGCGGCCGGGCCGAATTCCAAATTATCCGGCAGACGGCCGCAGAAATCGGGATCCGCCAGGCCGTATTGCGCAAAAGTACCGTTGACCGAATAGCCGGTGTTCTGCTGCGAGCCGCAAAGGGTCTCCCAGCCGGTCCGGCAGGGATTGCAGCAGCCGCAGGCGGTGTGCAGCCACGGCACCCCGACCCGATCCCCTTCCTTGACGCGCGAGACGCCGGCGCCGAGCTTTGCCACATAGCCGACCCCTTCATGGCCGGGAATGAAAGGCGGATTGGGCTTGACCGGCCAATCGCCATTGGCGGCATGCAGATCCGTATGGCAAACGCCCGTCGCTTCGTATTTGACGAGAATCTGGCCCGGGCCGGGATCCGGGATCGGCATCTCCTCGATCACCAGCGGCTTGCCGAATTCGCGCACCACTGCTGCCTTCATCATCTGCGCCATGATCATCATCCTTTCGAGAGACGGGCCTGCGCTCCTCTGCACAAGCAACCCGGACGGGTCCTGACACCCGATCCTGCCCTCTTCTAGTGGAAGACCGATGGCTTGCCTTTGATCTGCAGCAAATTTCGGCTCACGAATATCGATCAGGTCATCGCCAGCCAGACGGCGAGCCAGGCCCAGAGCAGCGCGAGGCATGCAAAGCCGGCGATGAAGGCGGGGCGGCGATAACGGATGCGATTGCTGGTGACATGGATATAGGCATGCACATAGCGCGACAGGACGAAGGCCCAGGCCAAAAGGACCGTGCCGATATTATCGCCCTGCACCACGTAAAGCGTAATGCAGACCACGTGGAAGAGGATCGGCAGCTCGAACTGGTTCTTCAGATTGTTGTGGACGAAGAGGCTGTCATCGGGCTCCTTCAGGTTCTCGCGAAATTGCGCCACGGTGGCGCGCCCTGCCCTGACCGCCGCCACACGACGCCCCGACAGGATGAAATACAGCAGGAAGACCAACGCCACATGGGCAATCATCGGCCAGATCATGGCTTCGTTGGTGGTCATGGATGCGCTCTCTCCCTGCAGAAATCGACGGCCGCGGGCCAGGCGCCCGCAGCCTCTTATGGCCCGTTTACCTGCGCAGACGCAAGATCTCGGTTCCGGCGCCGTCTTCGCCGGATATGGTCCAGACCCCATCCAGAACGCCGCCGCGCTTCACCTGGTAGATGATGAGCCCGACACTGTCGCCCAGCACATAGCCCGCCGCGAAGGCATCCTCATGCAGCATGCAGATGCCGGTGGAGGTCGTGGTGCCGGTCTTCCATTCGATGGAGCAGGTCGTCTCGCTCATCAGCTGGATCCGCGCCGTTCCCGAATATTGCGATCCGTCGAGATTGGTCCCCGACACATCGTAAAGGCCGGCCTCCACCGTCTGCGCCACGGCATGCGAAAGCGGCGCCGCAGCAAAAGCCAGAGCCAGAGCCAGGGACGCACAAGCAATCAATCGTTTCATGAAAACCCCCGAAGAAACCGGCACGATTGCCGGCGGGGTCAGAATAGCCAAGCGCCGGCGGCTTTCAATCATTCGGCCGCCGGCGGTAGGGGCAGAAGGATCAGCTGCTGGCGCCGGGATAATTGGGGCTTTCGCGTGTGATCGTCACGCCGTGCGGATGGCTTTCGCGCAGGCCGGCGCCGGAGATGCGGACAAAGGTCGCCCGCTCCTGGAATTCCTTGAGATCGCGTCCGCCGACATAGCCCATGGCTGCCTTCAGGCCGCCGGCCAGCTGGTGCAGCACGGCCGAGACCGGGCCCTTGTAGGGCACCTGGCCTTCGATGCCTTCCGGCACCAGCTTCAGCGTGTCGCGCACCTCGGCCTGGAAATAGCGATCGGCCGAGCCGCGTGCCATGGCGCCCACCGAGCCCATGCCGCGATAGGCCTTGAAGGAACGGCCCTGGTAGAGATAGACCTCGCCCGGGCTTTCATCCGTGCCGGCCAGCAGCGAGCCGACCATGACGGCGGAGGCGCCGGCGGCGATCGCCTTGGCCACGTCGCCGGAAAACTTGATGCCGCCATCGGCAATCACCGGGATGCCGTGCTTGTTGGCCTCCTCGACGGCGGCCATCACGGCCGCCAGCTGCGGAACGCCGACGCCGGCCACCACGCGGGTGGTGCAGATCGATCCCGGACCGATGCCGACCTTGATGCAATCCGCCCCGGCATCGATCAGCGCGCGGGTGCCCTCGCCGGTCGCGACATTGCCGGCGATGATGCGGACCGAATTGGTCATCTTCTTCACTTCGGCGACGGCATCGAGAACCTTCTGGCTGTGGCCATGCGCGGTGTCGACGACGATGACATCGACCCCTGCCTCGATCAGGCGTTCGGCACGCTCGCGTCCGTCATCGCCGGTCGAGATGGCGGCGGCGACCCGCAGGCGGCCCTGCACGTCCTTCGAGGCATTCGGGTTGAGCTGCGACTTCTCGATGTCCTTGACGGTGATCAGACCGACGCAATGGCCCTGGCCGTCGACCACCAGAAGCTTTTCGATGCGATGCTGGTGCAGGAGCCGCTTGGCTTCGGCCTGCTCGACGCTTTCCTTGACGGTGATCAGGTTTTCGCGCGTCATCAGCTCATAGATCTTCTGGCCCGGATCGGAGGCGAAGCGCACGTCGCGATTGGTCAGGATGCCGACCAGGCGGCCGGTCTTGTGGCCGCCATTGCCGCCGTTTTCCACCACCGGAATGCCGGAGATGCCATGCGCCTTCATCAGGGACTTGGCTTCCGCCAGCGTGGCATCGGGACCGATGGTCACCGGATTGACGACCATGCCGCTTTCGAACTTCTTCACCTGCCGCACTTCTTCCGCCTGTTCGACGGGCGTGAGATTGCGGTGGATGACGCCCATTCCGCCGGATTGCGCCATGGCGATCGCCAGGCGGCTCTCGGTGACCGTATCCATGGCAGAGGAAATGATCGGCAGGTTGAGCTCGATATCCTGGGCAATGCGGGTGGCGATATTGGTCTGACCCGGCATGACTTCGGAATGACCGGGCTGCAGCAGCACGTCGTCGAAGGTGAGCGCATCTGCGCCGGTTGCGGATTCTACAATGCGAGCCATGCCAATTTCCTTCAGTAAAGGAAGTCCGTCCGGTTGGGAGGCTACCGGATGCGGTCTTCGGGAATGGGAAGTTGGCGAGGGCTGGTAACACGGTTATGACGGGAAGGAAATACAAAAAATCCGTGCACCGCTTTCCGGCCTTCCGCCGGTGCCCGTCAGCCTTTCCTCGCCTTGACCAGCGCGCGAATACGGTCCGCATCCTGCGCCTGTACCGGATTATAGACGACAAGCCCGAGATCCGGACGGCCATCGACGGAGAAGCCGGAATATTCGAGCTCGATCGGACCGAGGATCGCATGGTTCAGCCGCTTGGTGCCCTCGCCGTGCTGCGTGACATCATGCGCGGTCCAGAGGCGGGCGAAATCCGGGCTCTTGGCGCTCAGTTCGGCGACCAGATCGGTGATTTCGGCATTGGCGCCGGCGCGGGCCGCATCGGCCCGGAAGGCGGCGACGACGAAGCGGGCAATGCCGGCGAAATCCTGCTGCGCCGCGCGAACCCTCGGATTGCAGAAGACCAGCCGCAGGATATTGCGCTCCGACGGCGGCAGCGCGGCATAATCGGTCATCACCACACAGGCCGCGGCATTCCAGGCCACCACATCCCAGGTGGCCGTCCGAACGATGGCGGGCGTGGTGTCCATCGCATCCAGAAGCCGCTGCAGCCGGGGCGAGATCCCCTCGACCGGCCGGTAGCGCGCCTCGGGCGGATGGCCGAGCCCCAGCATGAAGAGATGCTGACGCTCCGGCTCCGTCAGCATCAGGCCGGCGGCGATGCGGTTGAGGACATCTGCCGAGGGAGCACCGCCGCGTCCCTGCTCCAGCCAGGTGTACCAGGTGGGGCTGATATTGGCGCGCTGCGCCACCTCTTCCCGCCTCAGCCCTGTGGTCCTGCGGCGGCTGCCGGTGAAGCCGAAGGCCGCCGGATCAAGCCTGAGGCGCCGGTCCCGAAGATAGCCGGCCAATGTATCTTGCGCTTTGGTCATTGCGAGGCTGTTAGATCCTATACCATGATAAAGTCACTACTTTAACAGGATACAGTCTAGGTCCATGACGCTCTCCGAACAAGACAGGAGATATGACATGCGGATCTTTCTGACGGGAGCAACGGGCTTTATCGGCCTCAACGTGGCGCAAGAACTGCTGCGTGCAGGGCACCAGGTGGTGGGCCTTGCACGGTCCCAGACGGGCGCCGAGCGTCTCGCGGCGATCGGCGCCTCGGCCTTTCACGGCGATCTGGACCGGGCCGAGAGCCTCACCGAAGGCGCGCGCGGCTGCGACGGCGTCATTCACACGGCCTTCGACCATGACTTTTCGAATTACGCCGCCAATTGCGAAAAGGATGCGCGCATTATCGAAGCGCTGGGCACGGCCCTTAACGGTTCGCAGCGACCGCTGATCATCACCTCGATCACCGCCTTTGGAACTATGGAGCCCGGCAAGCCCGCCATCGAGGACCATTTCGACAGCCACTATCCAAGCCCGCGCATTCTCTCGGAACGCGCCGGCCGCAGCCTGCTCGATCGCGGCCTCAACATCTCCTTCGTGCGCCTCTCGCAGATCCACGATACCCGCAAGCAGGGGCTTGTCACGGAGCTCATCACGCTTGCCCGCAAGACGGGCGTTTCGGCCATGGTGGGGGATGGTGCATGCCGCTGGTCGGCAGCACCCGTGAAGGATACGGCCCGGCTCTACCGGCTGGCGCTCGAGCGGCAGAGCGCAGGCGGATGCTATCACGCGGTTGCCGAGGACGGCATTCCCCTTCACGCGATCGCGGCAGCCGTGGGCGAGCGTCTGGCGCTTCCGGTGGCCTCGCTGCACGGCAATGCCGCGGCAACGCATTTCGGCTGGCTTTCGCATTTCATGCAGAGCGACATGTATGCGTCTGGTGAGGCGACCCGCCGGCGGCTGGACTGGCATCCGGCCGGACCGGGCCTCCTCGACGATATCCGCGGACTGGAGGAGGAGGAGGCTGCGGCGTGACCGGCCAAAGCCGCAACCGAAGATCCCCATCTTCGCAATCCCGCCGTCGGCGGATCCTGCGGTGACAAGATCCTCCTGTGAACAGGCTCCCGCGACGACGATCGCGGGAGCCTTTCTGCCGTCACAATGTCAGATGTCGAACTGGTAGCTCTTGGGCACGAAGCGGTAGCCGCTATCCTGCTTTTCCACGAAGCCGACCGAGGGGAAGGGCATGTGATAGCCGAGGAAGGCCACCTTGTCGGTCGCCAGCATGTCGAAGACGCGCTTGCGCGTGGCGGCGGCCGCGGCCTTGTCCATGTCGAAGCGTACCTCCCATTCCGGCCTTTGCAGCGACAGGACGTAATGATTGGCCGTATCGGCAGTGAGCACCAGTTGTCGGCCCGCCGATTCCAGCGTGTAGATCATGTGGCCAGGCGTATGGCCGAAAGCATTCATGCCGGTGATGCCGGAGATTATCGAGCCGCCTTCGTCGATGAAGGTCATCTTCTCGGCCAGCGGCTTCACATTGGCCATGACCGCCTTCTGGCCGCCTTCTGCCGGCGTGCCGGCACGCTCGGCGCTGGTCCAGAAATCATATTCGCGCTGTCCCGTCACATAGCGGGCATTGGGAAAGGCAGCTTTGCCGTTCTCCATCAACCCGCCGATATGGTCGCCATGCAGATGGGTCAGCACGACGATCGTGACATCCTCGGGCGCATAGCCCGCAAGCTTCATGCCGTCCTGAAGGCGGCCCATGCCATTGGCGCGGCCTGCGGCGCCAAAGCCGGTATCGAAGAGGACAAGCTCATTGCCCGCTTTGACCAAGGTCGGCGAGAAGGAATTGACGAAATTGTCCGCGGGCAGGAAGTTTTCCTCAAGCAGTTCTCCCACGGCCTCGGCGCTCTGATTGGTGCCGAAGGTCTCGTTCGGCTTGCCGGAAGGGCGCGCGCCGTCGCGCACGACCAGAACCTCGAAATCGCCCAGCTTGAAGCCGTCGACCGGCGGCGGCATTTGCGTCGTCATAGCTTTGTCCATCGTCGCCGTCTGGCCACCTGTTGTCTGGCCACCCGTCTGGGCACCCGTCTGGGCGCCTGCCTGCGTTGCCGTTTGGGCATGTGCCCGGCCCGAGAGGATGGCCGGTGCCGCCAGCACGCCCACCCCCGCGGTTCCCAACAGAAACCGCCGTCCCAACTTCACCTGCGCCATTTGAACCTCCGATGCGCGCGACCGTTCGCGCTTTTCTATAAGAATTGGCCCCTATGCCATTCGGTCCCGGCTTGAGATATGCCGCGCTCGGCGTTGGAGAACGCCTCTCACGCAGTCGTGATTCGCCGTCTGCCCGTTCTGATTGTTGTGGCGGTCCCGGCGCGTTGAGCGTAGGGAGAAGCCACCTGACCTCGTGATGATCCTGCCCATGAATCGCATCGTCCCGCTTATCCTCGCTGTCGCGCTCTTCATGGAGCAGATGGATTCCACGGTGATTTCCACGGCACTGCCGGCGATCGCCACCGATCTGGGCGTCGGCCCCATCACGCTGAAGCTGGCGCTGACATCCTATATGGTGGCGCTGGCCGTGTTCATTCCGATCAGCGGCTGGATGGCCGACAAATTCGGCGCAAAGACGATCTTCCGGCTGGCGATCATCGTCTTCATGGTCGGGTCGCTCTGTTGCGCGGTCTCCGGCTCGGTCGTGGAATTCGTCGTCTCGCGCTTCCTGCAGGGCATGGGTGGAGCAATGATGACGCCGGTGGGCCGGCTGGTTCTGCTGCGCACGACAGAGAAGAAGGACCTGGTCTCGGCCATGGCGCTCTTGACCATTCCGGCGCTTGTCGGACCCTTGACCGGTCCGCCGGTCGGCGGCTTCATCACCACCTATTTCACCTGGCACTGGATCTTTCTCATCAACCTGCCGGTCGGCGTGATCGGCATCTGGCTTGCCAGCATCCACCTGCCCGAGATCGAGAAGCGGGTGACGCCGCCCCTGGACGTGACGGGCTTCCTGCTGATCTCGCTTGCAGCATCCGGCACCGTTTTCGGCCTGTCCGTCGTCAGCCTGCCGGCGCTTCCACCTGCGGTCGGCGTGGTCACCACGGCCATTGGCCTTGTCTGCGGCGCGCTTTATCTGCGCCACCAGAGGCGCCATCCTGCACCGATCCTCAGGCTTTCCCTGTTTGCCAACCAGGCCTTCCGCGCCGCGATCACCAGCGGCACCCTGTTCCGCATCGCCACGGGCGCCGTTCCCTTTCTGATGCCGCTGATGCTGCAGCTTGCCTTCGGCATGACGCCGTTCCAATCCGGACTCACCACCTTTGCCGGAGCGCTCGGCGCATTGACGGTGAAATTCGTGGCCAAGCGGCTGTTTGCGGCCACCGGCTTCCGCACCACGCTGATCGGCGCCAGCATTGCCGGCGCGGCGACCACGGCCGTCAACGGCTTGTTTACCGAAGCCACGCCGCAGGCGCTGATCATCCTGTTCCTGTTTGCCTCCGGCCTGGCGCGCTCGATGTTCTTCACCGGCACCAATGCGCTGAGCTATTCGGAGATCGGCGATGACGAGGCCAGCCAGGCAACCTCGATCAGTTCGGTGATGCAGCAGGTGAGCCTGGCACTGGGCGTGGCCTTTGCCGCCTTCGTGCTGGAGGCATCATCCTATCTGTCCGGCTCGCACCTGCAGCTGCAGGATTTCCACCTGGCCTTCTATCTTGTCTCGGCCATTTCGCTGGCCGCCCTATTGCCCTTGCTGAAGCTGCCGGCGGATGCCGGGGCCGGCGTCTCCGGCCATCGGCGCCCTACCGCGACGGCGGAGGCACCCGGGGAATGAGCCCCCGAGCCGAAGCAGCGCGGATGAGGTGAAGGCATTGACGCCCCGACCGGGACAGGGCGCGTTACGCCCGGTCCGCTGAGAGTTCCTCATCGGCTGCGAGGTCCCGATCCGCCGCCAAATCCTCATCGGCTGCGGCATCTTCGTCCGCCGCCAGTTCCGGCCGGGCCGCGCGGCGTCCCTTGAAGCCCTTGGCGAGCAGGAACATTTCCACCGATTCCGAGCGGGACGAGGCAGGCTTGATATGCAGGACCTGGCGGAAATTCTGCTTGAGCAGGGTCAGAAGCTCACGTTCCGTGCCGCCTTGGAAGGTCTTGGCCAGGAAGTGTCCGCCTTCTCCCAGAACCTCGATGGCGAAATGCGCCGCCACCTCGCACAGATGCATGGTGCGCAGGTGATCGGTCTTCTGATGGCCGGTGGTCGGCGCTGCCATGTCGGACATTACGAGATCCGGCGTGCCGCCGACCGCCTCAAGCAGGAGGTCCGGCGCGGTGGGATCGAGAAAATCGAGCTGCAGGATCTTCACGCCCGGGATCGGCACGACCTCCAGGAAATCGATCGCCGCGACACGGATATCGTCTTCCGTGGAGCCAGTGACCTTTGCGGCGATCTGCGACCAGCTGCCCGGCGCCGCGCCCAGATCGATGATGCGCCTTGCCCCCTTCAGGACCTGGTGCTTCTCGTCGATCTCCAGAAGCTTGAAGGCGGCGCGGGCGCGGTAGCCTTCCAGCTTGGCGCGCTGCACATAGGGATCATTGATATGGCGTTCGAGCCAGCGTCTTGAGGAGGCCTTCAGCTTGCCCTTCTTGACCTTCTGGCCGAGCTTGCGGCCGATCGGCGTTTTCGTCATCGGCTTTTCTCCGCGAGATCCTGTTGAAGCCCGGCCGTTTCCCCCGGGGCCGTGCCGGTCTGGCTGGCGCTCTCCATGGAGCGGCGGCGCAGCCTGCGCCAGACGCCGTCATCGGCCATCATATCGGTGAGCAGCCCCTCCCGCAGGCCCCGATCGGCCACCCGCATGCGCCGGCTCGGCCAGCGCCTTCGGATCGCTTCCAGAATGGCGCAGCCGGCAAGGACCAGATCCGCCCGATCCGGGCCGATGCAGGGATTGGCGGCCCGGCCATCGAAATCCCAGGACAGGAGCCTTGCCTGCATGGCGGAGACTTCGTGATCCGACAGCCAGAGACCATCCACCTTGCGCCGGTCATAGCGCTGCAGATCCAGATGCACGCCGGCAAGCGTCGTGACGGTTCCCGACGTGCCGATCAGGTGGAAATCATCCTCCCGCCCGACAAGCGGCGGGCACTGGAAACCCTCCAGCATGGATTCCACTTCCGCCACCATGGCGGCGAAGACATCCGGCGTCACATTGCGGCCGCCATGCCGTTCCGACAGAGTGACCACGCCGACCGGCAGCGATGTCCAATGGGTGATGTGATTGGCCAGGCGGCTGGAGCGGTTGTCCTTGATGCGGATCACCGCGATCTCCGAGGATCCGCCGCCGATATCGAAGAGCACCACCGAGCGCGCCTCCCGGCCGACCAGCGACGAGCAGCCGGAGACGGCCAGCCGTGCCTCGGTCTCGCGATCGATGATTTCCAGGGCAAGTCCCGTCTCCTCGGTGACCCGCTGCAGGAATTCCTCACCGTTTTCGGCGGCGCGGCAGGCTTCCGTTGCGATCAGCCGCATCCGGCGGATCTGCCGGGTTGCCAGCTTGGCGGCGCAGATGCGCAGGGCTTCCACGGCGCGATCCATGGCATCGTCCGAGAGGCGTCCCGTCCTGGCGAGACCTTCGCCGAGCCGCACGATGCGCGAAAAGGCATCCACGACGCGGAACTGGCCGGGCCGCGTCGGCTGAGCGATCAAAAGCCGGCAATTATTCGTGCCGAGATCGAGGGCGGCATAGAGATCCTCCGCGCCGCTGCGACGGCGGGCCGGATCGCCGGCCTCCATCTCGTCGCGCCCGCGTGCCCGATGATCCCTGTGATCCCTATTGTCGCGATGCTCCCTGTGATCCCGCGCCTCATGCGAGGCACGCGGGCCATGCGGGCGATCATGTGGAAGGGCACCGGGATGCGACTTGGTCTGCGCATGCCTTGAATGGGCCTCCCGCGCGCCGGACGCCCGTGCCCCGCCCGCAGCGGCGGAGTGCGAATGGCCGTGGGGATGAGCCTGGCCCTGAGCCGGCGCATGCCCAGGACCGTGGCCGGCATTCTGACCTGAACCGTGGCCGGGATTATGCCCTTGGCGGAAGGCAGGGCCGCGCTCTGCGGCGGATCTCTCTCCCGGCGCCTTTGGCTGCGGCACGAGCGGCCGCCCCTGGGGGCCTCGCGCTTCGCCTTTCTTACGGCCGCGACCGCGACGGCGGCCATTGCGGGCCCGCCCATCGGTGTCTTCCGGCCGGGCAGGACCATGGGCCTTGAGCGCCTGATGATCTGAAACGTGGGGATCTGAAGCCTGCGCATGCGCCGGATGGGCGCGGGCGGGATCGCTTCCCCGCGCAGCGCCGTGGTGCGACACAATGTGAGGCGGATCGGCCTGGGCGGGCTCCCCGTGAGCGGCGGTCTCCCTGTGAGGATGGCCGTGCCGCTGGCCATCGGCACGCTGGCTATCCGCACGCTGGTGATCTGGACGCGGGCGGTCCGAGCGGTGGGAATCCTGGCGCTGGGCCTCCGGGCGCTGCACATCCGGGCGCTGGGCATCCGGGCGAGAGGCGTCGGCCCCGCGTCCGGCCGCGGCGGACGCCTCGGCAGTCTTCGGGCGCTGACGCTCGGCCGCACGCGCCCGGCGACGCTTGCGCTTGCGCGGTGCTTTGTTGTCCTCGGTATCGGGACGTCGGACAGCGCGGCTTTCCGCCGTTTCGCTGCCATGCGCAACAGGAGCCGCCGCAGACGCGGTTGCGTCTCGCCTGCCCTTTCGACGGCGGGATTTCTTGCCCGACCGTCCTGTCGTCGACGCCCCGCCTTCGGGCGGCTTGCCGCCGCTGTCGGGGTTCATCACGGATCTGTCCATCTGGCCGCGCAAGAGCTCTGCAAAGCTCGCTGCGGCACTCATCTGTTTCGTTGCCCTTAAGATAACAGTGTGAAGGAGTTTCGCCAATGGCTTTATCGCGGTGCAGGCAAGGCCCGGCATGGCGGCGGCAAGACAAGGGCCGGCCGAGCCGCCTGCCCAGCCTGTGACGCGGCACGCGATTATGCCTGTTCAAAGCCCCATATTCCTTGGAAATCGCAGGCGCCGGACGCATGGAGACGGGCCAGGACGAAGCCGCCGGACCCGCAAGCGCGGCAGGCGTCAGGCGGCCCTGTCGAAAAAGTGTTGCACGGCACTTGATCGACCGGCAGAATCTGTTAGAAAGCGCCCTCGAAGCGGTCGGGGCCACCAAAAGCGGCCCGTTGCCCGGCAACCGGCACAACCGCTCTGATCGACAGGCAAAGCCTGACGATTGGGGAATAGTTCAATGGTAGAACGACGGACTCTGACTCCGTTAATCTTGGTTCGAATCCAGGTTCCCCAGCCAATTCTCCCTAGAAGCCCTTAGTTCCTTGATTTTCCAGTCGTGCCGGATAGTGTTTTGGCATCATTGGCGACCTGATGCCCAAAACTGATGCCCACGCCGTTCAAGCGCGAGGGACAAAGCTCCGGGCAAAGACAGGGCATTCGTCATGGCAGTCCGCCACGAGGTCGAAAATCTGATCCGCCGGGGAAACATCTTCTATTGGCGGCCACGCGTCCCGGCTGCTTTGACTCGCTGCCAGCCCGGCAACTACCTCCTCAACAATCGTGTTCCGATACCGCACATCGATGCCATCCGGGCGAACTATCGCGTCGAGCTGACGGTGGCGCGCAGCCCCGGTCTTGAAGCAGCTCGAGGGGACGACTTGATCTCGTCGTTCTGAAACCACTGGGCGTCAGCCAGAACTTCAGGCATTCACCTCCATGTTCGAGTGAAGGCGTAAAAATGGCCGTTGTAAAAACCGTGCCCTCTATGCGACCAACTTGTTTTGAAGATAACCGGCACCTCCGTACCGAGGATGTAGACAGGTGGCGCAAAACCGGACCTCAGTGCCGCGGCTTCCGCGGTCCTGCATATGTCGGCCGCCCGATTGGCGATTGTCCTGTCGTCCAGTGCGGCGGGCTCACCTGCGCAGCCCATGGACGTGTCTATGTGGATCTTCGTAAAACCCGCAGCGACATAGGCCTCAACCATGGTATGAGCCTTCCGAAGCGCTTCTTCGGCGGGCTCTTTCTTCCAAGGATTAGGGCCGAGATGGTCACCCCCGAAGATGATCAGATTTTGATCGAGCCCCTCTTCCTTGGCGATCCCCAACACCAAGCCGACGAAATCGGAGGGAGTAAGTCCTGTATAGCCGCCGAGGTGGTTCACCTGATTGCAAGTCGCCTCGATCAACACGTGCCGCCCTGTCGTCTGGTACAGGACATGCCCGTCTTCGCGCGCCAGGGCAGCGGGCATGTCGTCAATGTCGTATCGACGGCCGGCCTGAAGATCGTGCCGACAATGGGTGTCTATGCCGCGACCAAGAATGCATTGCGGACAGCCACCGAGGCCCTGCGGCAGGAATCCGGCCGGAACCTGCGGGTCACGGAGATATCGCCGGGCTTCATCGATACGGGCTTCGCCGATGCCGCTATCGCCGATCCTCAGATCCGGGCGGCGATCCTGAAGCGCAAGGAAGAGCTTGCCATTTCGCCGGACGCGATCGCACGCGCCATAGGCTTTGCGATCGAACAACCCGGCGATGTGGAAATCGGCAGCATCGTGGTCCGGCCGACAGCGCAGGATTGATGCCGCCTTCGCCGGGGCTCTGCCGCCACTCTCATGACCCCTCTCCGGCCCCCTCTCCGGATCTCCCGTCCGGCCAGGCTCCGCCCCCGGCCGCCTTCGCCGGGGGCGGTTTCTTCAAAAGAGGTCAGACCTGTCGCAAACCGCCATCGACGCAGAGTTCGGCACCGGCAATGTAACTGGCGTCCTCGCTCAACAGGAAAAGAGCGGCCGCAGCCACTTCCGAAGGCCGCGCCATCCGCCCCATCGGAATCGGCGCGACCAGTTCGGCGCGCTTGTCGTCCGCAACCGCGGCCATCATTTCGGTATCCGTCGGACCGGGGGCAACGACATTCACGCGGATGCCTTTGGGCGCAAGCTCCGCCGTCCAGGTGCGGGCATAGGAGCGCACCGCTGCTTTGGTGGCGGCATAGGTCCCGTAGGAGGCGTAGCCGGCATTATCGGCAATCGAACCGACCAGAACGACCGATCCGCCTCCCGTCATCGCGGGCAAAGCCGCCTGCAGACCGAACACCATTCCGCGGACATTGACGTCGAAGTGACGGTCGAAGTGCTCGGGCGTTATCTCGGCAATCTCAGCCGGTTCGGAGAGTCCTGCATTCAGCACGAGCGCGTCGATGCGTCCATGTGCCCTGCGCACCGTCTCGACGGCGGTCACCAAATCATCCGGGTCGCCGGCATCGGCGGCAATACCCACTGCGCCATGGCCGATGGCCTGGGCGGCCTTCAACGCATCGTCGGGTCGACGGCTGGTGATAAAGACCCTGGCGCCTTCGGCGGAAAGCCGCTCGGCAATGGCCAGGCCTATGCCCTTGGCACCGCCGACGATCAGGGCAGTCTTGTCATGCATACGAGCCATCACATTTCCTTTCAGTTGATGGTCCGGGCATGATATAGATTCGATATCTGGTATCAATTACGCACCTGAAGTAGCCTAGATATGGATGACTATACCGACCTCGAAGCCCTGTCCCACCGCGCCCTCTGCGACATGCCGCTGGTCCGCCCGGTGCTCGACAAGATCGCCGACAAATGGACGATCATGATCCTGACGGTGATCTGCCCCAAGCCTGCGCGCTTCAACGAAATCAAGCGGAGGCTCGACGGGATCACCCACAAGGCGCTCGCCGACGCGTTGAAGCGGCTCGAGCGGAACGGGCTCGTGACGCGAACCGTCCTGCCGACGCAGCCGATCGGCGTGGAATATGCCATTACGCCGCTTGGCCATTCGCTGCGCCAGCCATTCGAGGCGCTGTGCGCCTGGGCGGCAGACAATGGAGACAAGGTCGAAGCGGCCGCGAAGCGCTATGACGCGACCGCTGATCGCCGGTAGAGGATGAAAAGAAATTCCGGCCTCGACATCGGCATCGGCATCGGCATCGGTGGGGCGCAAAGATCACAGCGCGAGCAATGCGCCAGGGACATAGCTGCACTGCACAAGAACCATTAGGTTTCTGATCAAAAAAAGTGCATACCGCCCATAGCAGATGCACAGCGCGGCTTCCTCCCAGTTCCGCGTATCTGCTGTTCCCCTCTGGAGGTTTATGACCTTCAAACTATATGGGCTCCGGGCAACCGTGAGCCCTTTTTTTTGGCCATTTCATGAGCAACAAGACACTCGGTTACCTGTATGTGCTGATCGCGATCACCATCTTCGCGGGGCAGGATGCATTTTCGAAGCTTCTGGGCGAGAAATATCCGCCGATCATGGTGACCATGATCCGCTTCTGGGCCTTTGCCGTCTTCGTGACGATCCTGGCGGCCAGATCTCCCGGCGGCATCCGTGCCGCCTCGAGGACGCGACGGCCGGTTCTCCAGGCGCTGCGCGGGGTGCTTCTGGTGACCGAAGTGATCGTCGTCGTCATCGCCTTCACCACGGCCGGTCTCGCCATGAGCCAGGCCATCATGCAGGTGACCCCGTTGATGGTGACGATCCTGTCCATTCCGCTTCTGGGCGAGCAGGTCGGCTGGAAGCGCGGGCTTGCCGTGGTTGTCGGCCTCGTCGGCGTCATGGTGATCCTGAACCCGCTGAACGTCGCGTTCGACCTGCGCCTGCTCATCCCGCTGGCTGCAAGCTTCCTCTATGCGCTCTACAATATTGCGACGCGGGCGGTGGGCACGACGGATGCCCCGGTCACCAGCGTCTTCTATGCGGGCATTGCCGGCGCCTTGACCGCCTCCCTCATCGGCCCTTTCTTCTGGACGCCCATCGCCCTGCAGGACTGGCCCGCCATGGCGGCGCTCTGCATCTGCGGCGCGACAAGCCATTACTTCCTGATCAAGGCCTACAGCAAGCTGACCGCGGTGGAGGTGCAGCCGGTCACCTATCTGCAACTTGTCCTCAGCGTGGCCATTGCCACGCTCTTCTTCAACGAGACGCTGACGGCGAACATGATCGTCGGAGCCGTCATCGTCGTCGGCGCCGGATTGTTCACCGTCTGGAGAGAGCACCGCCGGAACCTTGCCCGGTAGGCAGGCTGTCGCTTGCGAGGCCCTGTCCGGCGGATCGGCCTTGCGCTGCGCCGGGACGGCCAGGTTTTGCACGTGCGGGCTGGGGCCCGCGGAACAAGGGGGCGACACGGGTGTTCTTGCAGACCGGCAGAGGGCCGGCGATGAAATGGCAGGTACATGTGAGTGTCGTTGAGTACGAAGCCGAACAGGTGACAAAGCCGCGGGCCGCAGAGGAGCGGCCCACCCCGGAAAAGCCGCCGGCGGGACTGGTCGCCACACGGCTTGCCGCCCTCCTCAAGCTCTCCGGTCGCTCGCAATGCTATGTGGCGCTGAGTGACGGCGCCGCCGATGAGATTGCCGCGGCGCTGCTTGCGCTCTTTCCGCACATTCCCTGTCTCGTGCTGCCGCCCTGGGACTGCCTTCCCTATGACCGCGTCCCGCCTTCGCGCCATTGCATGGGTCGGCGCATGGATGCGCTGCGGATCTGGAACGGTGGCCGCGGCGAACCGAAGCTCCTGATCACCTCGCTGGAAGCGGTGCTGCAGCGTGTTCCGCCGGCCTCGGTCATCCAGCACGCCAAGCTCGATCTGGTGGTCGGGGAAGCCTTTGACAGGGAGGCTTTCGCCGCCTTTGTCCGACAGACAGGCTATATCGAGGAAGGTGTCGCCGACGATCCCGGCGAGGTGGTGGTTCGCGAGGGCGTGATCGATATCTATCCCGCCGGCGCGCCGGGGCCGATGCGGATCGTTCTCTCGAAAGAGGATCGCGTCCAGGAATTGCGCGGTTTCGATCGTGTCTCCCAACGCACCGAAAGCTTTCTGGACCGGGTAACGCTGGGCCCGGCATCGGAGGCCGTTCGCGGCGAGGATCCGGACGAGGCTCTCGATAGCGACAGTGACGGCGACAGTGACAATGTCGGCGACAGCGACCGCATGGCGCGCAAGAGCACGCCCGAGCCGAATGCCTCCTGCACGATGGAGACGGAGCTCTGCCGCCTCTATGACGCGATGCCGGCGGTCTTCGAAGTGCTTGGCGAGGCGCCCGTGCATATTGCGCAAGGCGCGGACGAACGGGTGACGCGATATTTCGACATTATCGAGGATGCGCGCCAGTCCCGGGAAAGCCTGGGCGAGTCCGAGACGTCCGCCGCGCGGTCGCTCTATCTCACCCCTGATGACTTTACCTCCTATGCCAGCCGGTCTCCGGCCGAACCGCTGGATCTCGGAACTGGCGGACGCCTGCCGGTGGAGGCATCACAAATGGGTGGTGCGCGGAAGGCGCTGGCCGCCTTCGTGCAGACCGGCCTGCAACAGAAACGCAAGTTCGTCCTCGCCGGCAGGGGCCGGAGTCTCGAGGCGCTGTGCCGGCGCCTCGCCCAGGCCACGGGACAATCGATTACATCCGCCGACAGCTGGGATGCCGTCCTGGCGGCAGAGGAAGCGAGCCTCGTGAAACTGCCCTGCGATCTCGAGCAGGGCTTCATCGACGCGGAAAACCGGATTGCCGTCCTTGCCGCCGCCGGCGAAGCCAGCGCTCTACCCACCTCCTCCACGCTGCTGGCCGAACCCGAGCTGCGGATCGGCGATGTCGTCGTGCACGAAGATCACGGGGTCGGCGTTCTGAGAGATCTGGAAAGCATCGAGATCGAAGGCGTGGCGCATGATGCGGCGCGCCTGGAATATCGCGATGGCGGATCGATCCTCGTGCCGATGGACGAGTTCGGCCGTCTGTGGCGCTACGGTTCGGAGGCCGAGGCGGTGTCGCTGGATCGGCTTCACACCGAGGCCTGGCAGAAGAAGCGCGAGAAGATCGCGAAGGACATCCAGGCGACGGCGCGCCATCTGGCAGCCATTGCCAGGCAGCGGCAGGCATCGCGCGCAGAGATCTTCGTGCCGCCGCGCGCCGCCTTTTCCGCCTTTGCCCGGCGCTTCCCCTATGCCGAAACGCCCGACCAGGCAGAGGCCATCCGCGCAGTGCTTGCCGATCTGGCCTCCGGTCAGGCGATGAACCGCCTCATCTGCGGCGATGTCGGCTTCGGCAAGACGGAAATTGCCCTGCGCGCGGCCGCCGCGGTGGCGCTTGCCGGGGGCCAGGTGGTGGTCATTGCGCCAACGACCGTGCTGGCGCGGCAGCATCTGGCCACGTTTGAGCATCGCTTCGCGGGAACCGGCATTTCGGTCGGCATGTTGTCGCGGCTGGTCAAGCCGGCCAAGGCGCAGGAGGTCAAGGCGGCGCTGGCCGACGGCGGACTGCGCGTCGTCGTCGCCACCCAGGCCATCCTGGCAAAAAGCATAGAGTTCGAAAGCCTTGGCCTGCTGATCGTGGATGAGGAGCACCGGTTCGGCCTGAAGGAGAAGCAGGCGATGAGCGCCCTGGCGCCGGCGCTGCATATGCTGGCCATGTCGGCGACACCCATTCCGCGCACGATGCAATCGGCGATGATCGGGGTCCAGGAGGTCAGCCTGCTGACGACGCCGCCGACAAAGCGCCGTCCGGTCCGCACCTCGCTTGCGGCCTTCGACAGCGCCTCGCTGCGCACGGGGCTGATGCGCGAATATCGCCGCGGCGGGCAGAGCTTCGTCGTCGTGCCCCGGATCGAGGACATGGACGAGGTGGAGGCGATCCTGCGAAAGGTCGTGCCGGAGCTTTCGGTCAGGCTGGCCCATGGCAAGATGCCGGCCGCGGCCATCGATGAGGCGATCGTCGCCTTTGCGGAGGGTGATGGCGATGTGCTGCTGGCCACCAACATCATCGAAAACGGCCTGGACGTGCCGCGCGCCAATACCATGTTCGTCTGGCGCGCCGAACTGTTTGGCCTGGCGCAGCTTCACCAATTGCGCGGACGCGTGGGGCGCGCCGCAGCGCAAGGCATGGCCGTCTTCCTGACGCCGGAGGGCAACGAGCTTTCCGAAGATACGCGCTTGCGGCTCTCCACCCTGGTCGAGAACGACCGGCTGGGCTCCGGCCTTGCCATCGCCTTGCGCGATCTCGACCTTCGCGGCGGCGGCGACCTGGCGGGCGAGAACCAGGCCGGCCATATCAGGGCGATCGGCATCGGCCTTTACCAGAAGCTCCTGGCGAGTGCCGTCGCGAAACTGCGCCGGCAAGCCGGCCCCACCGCCTCGCGCGCCGTTCTCAACCTCGGCGTGGCCGGCAGCATTCCGGCGGATTACATCTCGGATCCGGCGGTCAGGCTCAATCTCTACGCCCGGCTCCTGCGCGCCGCGGCCCTAAGCGAAATGGATGACCTGGAAGACGAGTTCGAGGATCGTTTCGGCGAGCCGCCGCAAGAGGTGCTGCTGCTTCTGCGGACGACGAGGCTGCAGCTTGCCGCAGCCCGTCTGGGTTTTGCAAAGCTCGAGGCCGGTCCGAAGGCGCTGGCGATCACGCTGTCGAAAGCGGCTCCGGCAAAGATCATTGCCGCGCTGACGAAAACGGAAGGCGCGAACCGCCGCGAGGACCGGCTTGTCTTTGCAACGGAGAGGCTTGCCGGCGAAACGCCGCTCGATTTTTTCGAACGGATCGTAACGCCCTCGAAACCCGGCTGACGCCGCATAACCACCCTGCTCTGCCCGGTTTTGTCAGCTGTGTCGCAAGGGCGGGGGACCTTGCCTGATCCGCCAGGATAGGGTACCCCCCTATGCTATGAGTCATTTGATTGCGAATAAGGCCAAGCTTCTGGCGCGGGTGCGGCGGCTGAAGGGCCAGATGGAAGCGATAGAGCGTTCCCTGGAAGAGGACGCGCCTTGCGCGGAGACCCTCAACCTCGTCGCTTCGGTGCGGGGCGCCGTGACCGGCCTGACGACCGAACTGATCGAAGAGCATATCCGCGAGCATGTCGCGGGTGCCCATCAGGATGCCGCGGCCCGCCGGCAGGGCGCGGAGGAGCTGATCGACGTCATCAGGAGGTACCTGAAGTGAACCTCGCCACCACCCGCTTTCAAAGCCCGCACGATCATGCCTTTCTCGGCGACGGTCATGAGCGCAACGAGCGCCGCACATGGCTGGTGATTGCCATCACCATGACCATGATGGTGGTGGAAATTTCCGCCGGGAGCATTTTCGGCTCGATGGCGCTCGTTGCCGATGGCTGGCATATGTCCACCCATGCTGCCGCCATGCTGATTGCCGCCCTGGCCTATCGCTATGCGCGCAGGAACATCCACAATCCGCGCTTTACATTCGGAACCGGCAAGCTCGGCGATCTTGCCGGCTTTGCGAGCGCTGTCGTGCTTGGGCTGATCGCGCTGCTGATCGGCTGGGAAAGCCTGCTGCGCTTCTACAGGCCCGTGGCGATCGATTTCGGCCAGGCCATTGTCGTGGCCGCTCTCGGACTGGCGGTCAACCTCATCTGCGCCTGGCTGCTGCGCGAAGACGGCGCGCATCATCACCACCATGGACATCACCACGCTGGACATCACCACCAGGGACACCATCATCACGGGCACAAGCACGACCATTCTCATGAACACGCCCATCACCATTCCCACGACCATTCCCATCACCATTCCCATCACCATTCCCATGATCGGGGCGATGGGCCGGCAAAGGCCACCGACAACAATCTGCGCGCGGCCTATCTCCATGTCCTGGCCGATGCCCTGACATCGGTGCTCGCCATCATAGCCCTTTTGTTCGGCAGTCTTTACGGCCTGAACTGGATGGACCCGGCCATGGGCGTCGTCGGCGGCATCGTCATTGCCCGCTGGTCATGGGGACTGATGACCCATGCCGGTGGCGTGCTGCTCGATTACGTGCCCGACGGCGAAGACCTGCCGGATGAAATCCGCGCGGCGCTTGAAACGGAGGGCGACCGGATCACCGACCTGCATGTCTGGCAGCTCGGTCCCGGCCATCATGGCGCCATCGTTTCGCTGTCCTCCGCGGCGCCGCAATCCACGGCCATCTACCGCGCCAAACTGGCCCATATCCACGACCTCTCCCATCTCACCATAGAGGTGGACCAGGCCTGACCGCCCCGTTTTGACGGATGAGGAGCAGGATAAGGATCAGGCCTTCGCCGGAGCAGATCGGGATGCGCAGTGCGCCTGCCCCGACGGGCCGCCCATGGCCGGGAAATCCTTCGCCACATCGGCCAGCGTGACGCCGGCAAATCTTTCCCGTAGAAGCGTCTCCGCCTCGTCGAAGACATCTTTCAAAGTTGCGTTGACCGCCTGTTCGATCACGCAGCCCGGCATGTCGTAAGCGGGGCCGACGGCGAAAATGGAGGGTTCGCCCACGGCACGGTAGATATCGAGAAGCGTCAGCTCCTTCAGGGGACGTGCGAGCGTCCAGCCGCCGCCATGCCCCTTGACGGAGACGACATAGCCCTGGTCGCGGAGCCCGGCCATGGTGCGCCGGATCACCACGGGATTGGCGTCTAGCATCTTGGCGATCATCTCGGACGTCATCGCGCCCTCATGACGGCCCATATGGATCAGAACATGCAGCATGCGCGAGAGCCGGCTGTCGTGCCTCATGGATGATTTCCCTGTTTTGCGATGCTGGAGCATCCCCGGCGCCGACAGTCAGCCGCCCGATGATCTTGCCCTTCCGTCAGGCGCGCCCACCCTGCGGACGACGGGCTGACCAACCCTAGACCACTTCCCTGCCTGGTGCGAGACATAGCAGAAATCCGGTCACGACACAAATGGAGTATCTTGAGTGTTGACGTTACGCACTCATGTCACTTATGCTGTTGCGAGAAATCAAGATTGAAGACAAGGAGCCGGCATGAGCGAGACTATGTTCGACGTCATCATTATCGGAGGCAGCTATGCGGGTCTGTCCGCCGCCCTGCAGCTGGGCCGTGCCCGGCGGCGGGTGCTTGTTATCGACGAAGGGCTGCGGCGCAACCGCTTCGCTGCCCGGTCGCATGGCTTCCTCACGCAGGACGGGATCGATCCGGCCGAAATTGCGGCGAAAGCCCGCGCGCAGGTCCTGCAGTATCCGACCGTCAGCTGGCTTTCAGGCCGGGCGAAGAGCGCAAGGCCAGCCGAGAACGCCGTGTCGCCCCCCGGCGGTTTCGATGTCATTGCCAATGGCGTGACCCATCATGGCCGCCGACTGATCCTGGCTTTCGGCGTTACGGACAGGCTTCCCGAGATCGAAGGGCTGGGCGAGAGATGGGGCAAAAGCGTGTTTCACTGCCCCTATTGCCATGGCTACGAACTTGATCAGGGCAGGATCGGAGTGCTTGCCGGTTCCGAGCTTTCCATGCACCACGCGCTGATGCTGCCGGATTGGGGCGAGACCACGCTCCTTCTCAATCAGGCCTTCGAGCCGGATGCCGATCAGCTTGCAGCGCTTGCCGCGCGCGGCGTCGCCATTGAAAGAGAGCGGGTGGATGCGATTACCGGCCATGCCGATATCCGGCTCGCCGACGGGCGCAGCCTGTCCTTTTCGGGCCTGTTCGCGCTTGCCCGGATCGACATCGCAAACGGCCTTCCGCAGCAGCTCGGCCTTGACATGGAGAGCGGGCCGCTCGGCGCCATCATCAAGACCGATCCGATGAAGGAGACGAGTCGGCAGGGTATCTTCGCCTGCGGCGACGCGGCAAGACCCATGGCCTCGCTGGCGCTTGCGGTGGGGGATGGCAATCTCGCAGGCGCTGCGGCCCACCGTTCCCTGCTGCTGGATGCGCCTCTTGCCGCCTCCGCCCGCTAAGGGCGGCGGGAATGCCGAGGCTCGATGCTCCCGCTTATGGGCCGATAAAGGCGGCAAGCTCGTCGGGCGTCCCGTTTGGAAAGACCTGCTTGAGATACTCCAGAAAGGCCTTGACGCGGGCACTCAGCAGCCGGCGCGAGGGATAGAGCGCCCAGAGGGCAATATCCGATCCCTCGACATCGCCCCAATGCTGCAGACTGCCCTGCGCGAGATCGTGGCTGACCAGCGATATCGGCAGGCGGGCGACGCCGGTTCCGGCGCGCACGGCATCCCGCACCATGATGAGCGAGGACAGCGCAAGCACCGGCTCCACGGTGATCTCGACAGGACCGTCAGTGCCGCGCATCTGCCAGGTTTCGAAAGGGCTTCTCGCCTCCCGGACGACAGCGGCGACCGGGCGATCCGCCACTGGCCGGGCAAGATCCGGACTTGCCACCACAACCAGCCGGTCACGCAGGAAGGGGCGCCCGACAAGCGTGTCGTCCGGATGCGGGTTCACCCGGATGACCAGATCATACCCCTCCTCGATCATGTCGACCGGGCGATCCTCGGTGGTGATCTGGAGCCGGATCTCCGGATAGATGTGCACGAAGCCAGCCGCGATGCGGCCCATGGCAGTCTGCGAGACCAGCAGCGGCGCGCTGATGCGCAGGCGGCCGCGCGGTCTTTCGCCGCCGGAGGCGATGGAGGCGGCCGTTTCATCGAGTTCCGTCAGCAGAGCGGCCGTCCGCTCATGCAAGGCGCGCCCCTCCTGCGTCAGCTTCAGATCCCGCCCACCGCGTTCGAAGAGCCGGAGATTGAGCGCCGCCTCGAGGTCCGCAACCCGACGGGACAGGGTTGCCTTGGGGCGGCCAGAGGCCCGTGCGGCCTTACCGAACCCGCCATGGCGCGCCACCAGGTTGAAGTCCGCCAAAGCGAGGAGATCCATGCTGCTGTTCCACCTGTGAGACGCCACGTCCAGATTTGCGGGCTATTGGATCGAGATTGGACCGGGCATGATCCGGGTGTCAAGCAAGCTCAACCTCACCCGGAGACAATCTCATGACCATTCTCGTTACCGGCGCCACCGGCAATATCGGCAGCCAGGTCGTTCAGCATCTCGTCGCCCATGGGGCCGATGTGCGCGCCCTTGTCCGCGATCCCTCCAAAGCCCGCTTTCCGGCAGGCGTCAGCCTTGCCGAAGGAGACTTTCTCGATATCGAATCGCTCCGTCGCGCCCTGGATGGCGTTTCCACCCTGTTTCTGCTGAACGCCGTGGTGCCTGACGAATTCACCCAGGCTCTCGTTGCCCTGAACCTCGCGCGGGCCGCCGGCATCGAGCGGATCGTCTATCTCTCGGTGATCCACGCCGATGTCTATGTCAACGTTCCCCATTTTGCCGGCAAGTTCGCCGTGGAGCGGATGATCGAGCAGATGGGAATGAAGGCGACCATTCTGCGCCCGGCCTATTTCATTCAGAACGACCTGATGATCAAGGACACCATCACCGCCTATGGCGTCTACCCCATGCCGGTCGGCAATAAGGGACTGGCGATGATCGACGTGCGCGACATTGCCGAGATCGCGGCGCTGGAACTGCTGCGCCGCGAGCAATCGCCGGAGCCGCTGCCCATCGACCGCATCAATCTCGTCGGTCCGGACAGCCTGACGGGCGCGCAGATTGCCGGGATCTGGACGGATGGCCTTGGCCGCCAGATCCAGTATGCCGGCGACGACACGCAGGCTTTCGAGACCAACCTCAAGCAGTTCATGCCGCCATGGATGGCCTATGACATGCGCATGATGGGGGAGCGTTTCCTCACCGACGGCATGCTGCCGGAGGCTGGCGATGCAGACCGCCTGACAAGGCTCCTCGGCCGTCCGCTGCGCAGCTATCGCGGTTTCGTCGAAGAGACTCTCGCTTCGGCCTGAGGGCGGGGCCTGAGGGCGGGGCCGAGAACGGAACCTGGGCGTGGGGCATGCGCATCGACAAGGCCGCAGGTTCGGACGGGTCCCGATCCGTTCACGCCTTCGGCGCATGCCGGCGCACATGCTCGACGAGCGCCTTCAGTTTCGGCGCCATATTGCGTCGGCTCGGATAGTAGAGATAGAAGCCGGGAAAAGGCGGACAGAAGGCTTCCAGGACGGGAACGAGTTCGCCGCGGGCGATTGCCGGCCGGAAACTGTCCTCCATGCCGAAACTGATACCAGCGCCCGCAGCCGCCAGCTTGATCATCAGGGCCATATCGGTCGTGGTGATCGTATCGTCCACCGCCACGGCGAATTCCCGCCCCTCCTCCTCGAATTCCCAGCGATAGGGCGCCACACCGGCCGTTCGCCGCCATCCGATGCAGCGGCGGCCGGCAAGCTCGCTGGGATGGGCGGGCATGCCGAGCCGCTCAAGATAGGCCGGAGACGCCACGGCCAGCTGGCGTTGCGGCCCGGACACCGGCACCGCAATCATATCCTGTGCAATGACCTCTCCCAGCCGCACCCCCGCATCATAGCCTTCCGCGACGATATCGAATTCCTCGTCGGTCACGGTCACATGCAGCTTGACCTCCGGATTGTCGTCGAGGAAGGAGGCCAGCAACGGCCCCGACAGGAAGCTTTCGGCGATCGACGACACGGCCAGGGTGAGCCTGCCCCGCGGACGGTCGCGAAGACTGGCCGCGGCATCCATCGCCGCCTGCATGTCCCGCAGGCACGGCGCCGCTTCCGCATAAAGCCGCTCGCCCGCTTCCGTCAGCGCCACGCTGCGGGTGGTGCGGCTGACAAGGGCGATGCCGAGCGTTTCTTCGAGCCTGCGCATGGTCTGGCTGACGGCGGAGCGGGTCACGCCCAGACGATCGGCGGCGGCGCGGAAACTCTTTTCCTCGGCGACCAAGGCGAAAACGGCAAGCGCATTATAGTCCGGCGACATTGGTTAGATTTCCTAAACATCGAGTGAATCAATGGATGGCTTATCGCAACAATGCCTTTTGCCTATCTTCCGTTCAACCGCAATGAAGCGGGAACAAGAGGAGACGCAAAATGAACAAGGTCATTCTCATCACCGGCGCATCGAGCGGGATCGGCGTCGGCATCGCGCACGAACTGGCCAAGACCGGCGCCACTCTGGTGCTGGGCGCCAGGCGCCTGGACCGGCTGAACGCCGTGGCCGAGGAAATCCGCGCAGCCGGCGGCACCGTCATGGTCCGCAAGCTGGACGTCACCGACCGCGCCGACATGGCACGCTTTGCGGATGCTGCGCGGGAGGCCTATGGCCGGATCGATGTCCTGATCAACAATGCCGGCGTCATGCCGCTGTCGCCGATGGCCTCGCTGAAGGTCGAGGAATGGGACAGGATGGTCGATGTCAACATCAAGGGCGTGCTCTATGGTATTGCGGCCGTATTGCAGGACATGACCGAGCGCGGCTCGGGTCAGATCATCAACATTGCCTCGGTCGGCGCGCTGACTGTCTCTCCGACTGCGGCCGTGTACTGCGCCACCAAATATGCGGTCCGGGCGATTTCTGATGGCCTTCGCCAGGAAAACGACCGCCTGCGCGTCACCTGCATCCATCCAGGTGTCGTGGAGAGCGAGCTTGCGGAGACGATCACCGACAAGACCGCCATCGAAGCGATGAAATCCTACCGCGCCATCGCCTTGACGCCCGATGCCATCGGACGGGCCGTGCGCTTTGCAATCGAGCAGCCGGAGGATGTCGATGTCAACGAGATCGTGGTGCGCCCGACGCGCGCCGCCTTCTGAACCGCCAAATCTTTCAGAAAGGGAGCCAGCCATGACCAGACCGGTGAGCTCGCATATTGCCGCCGTCATCGCCACTGCTGCCGCATCGCTCGGCACGGTGGCCCCCACCAGTGTCAAAGCGGAGGACGCCATGCCGCAGCAGAAAACCACGCAGGTCGACCTGCAGAAGAAGTCCGGTGCGCCACCCCAGGATGGGCGCAGTGATGGCCGTGATATTGGCCGTTATGTGGGAATGTGGGTCACCGGCGATGGCCGGATCCGCCAGGAGCTCCTGCCCAACGGGCGCTATGACGAGGCGCGGGGCACGCGGCAGAGCGCCTATCAGGGCCGATATGAAGTGAGCGGCGAGCATATCGACTACTGGGACGATACAGGCTTTACCGCCGACGGCACCTTTGTCGATGAAGATACGCTGCATCATGGCGGCATGATCTTCTACAGGCAGAAGCCCTGACGGCGCGAACGCGCCTTCAGGATTATCTCCCAAGCCGCGTCAGGTCGGCGGGGCCTCTTCCGGCTGGCTGTCCGGCTGGCCGTCTGGCTGGCCGTCTCTGGCCGGCGCATAGTGCAGAGCAAGCTGCAGGCCGCCCGCCGAGATGACGGGCACGGCAAAACCATAGATCGCCTGCAGGATCTTTGTACGCATGATCTCCCCGGGCGGCCCATCGGCAAGGATGCGGCCGTCCTTCATCGCGACAATCCTGTCGGCGCTGGCAGAGGCATGGTTGATATCGTGCAGGACGATGATGATGGTGCGCCCCGTCTGGTCGGCAAGGCGCCGCAATTCGATCATCAGGCGCCGGGCATGATACATGTCGAGATTGTTCAGGGGCTCGTCGAGCAGGATGTAATCCGTGCCCTGACAATAGGTCATCGCCACCATCACCCGCTGGCGCTGGCCGCCGGAGAGCCGGTCGAGAGACCGCGCCGCCAGGTCCTGCAGTTCGAAACGGGACAGCGCCTCCTCGACAGCCGCGCGGTCCTCCGCCGTCATCCGGCCGCCGCTGTGCGGGAAGCGCCCGAAGCCGACCATTTCGCGTATGCTGACGCGCGGCGGCGGACCGCTCTCCTGCCGCAGAATGGCGATCTTCTTCGCCAGTAGCCGCCCCGGCGTTGCGGCAATATCGAGACCGTCTATGGTGACCGTGCCGGTCTCGAGCGGCAGAAGCCGGGCCATCAGCGCCAGAAGCGTCGATTTGCCGGCGCCGTTCGGCCCCACCAGCGCGGTGATGCCGCCTCTCGGCAGCGTCAGATCGATCTTGTCCAGCACGCGCTGTCCCTGGCGCTCCAGACTTAAGGATTTGACCTCGATCATCGGCGGTGCCTTCCAAACAGAAGCAGGATGAAGACCAGGCCGCCGATGAAATCGACGACGACGGACAGCGTGGAGGCCTGGCCCAGACCATGCTGCAGCAAGGTCTGTCCGCCGACCAGCACGATGACGCCGCACAGGAAGGCAACCAGGAATATCCGCGCATGCCGGCGCGACGGCGTCAGCCGCTCGGCCAGCGCCGCGATCAGCAGGCCGAAGAAGGTGACCGGACCGACGAGTGCTGTGGAGACCGCGACCAGCAGGGACACGCAGAGGAGGTGGATCATCACCACACGGTTCCAGTCGATGCCGAGCGCGATCGCCGAATCCTGGCCCAGCGCCACGACATCGAGCTGGTGGCGCCGGACAAACAGGAAGCCGCCGACGACAAGTGTCACCGCCGCAGCGATGAGGAGGAGATCGGTATGGGGCGCTGCGAAATTGGCCACCATGGCGCGCTGCGCCACGGCAAATTCCTGCGGATCGATGAGCCGGGCGAGCAGGTTGGTGAGGCTGCGGAACAGGCCGCCGATGACGATACCGGCGAGCAGCATCAGGGAGAGATCCATCCGCCTCTTCAGCGCCGGCCAGAGAATGAGGATGGCCAGCAGCATCAGGGCGGCCGCGCCGACGGTAAATTTCAGCTGCGGCGAGAGCGACACATAGCCGAGCCCGCCCAGCGTGAAGACGAGGCCCGTCTGACCGAACTGGTAGAGCGCGTCGAGACCCATGATCGACGGGGTCAGGATGCGGTTGCCGGTGATCGTCTGGAACACGACGGTGGAGAGCCCGATCGCCAGAGCGACCGTCATCAGGGCGGCCAGCCGGACACCTCGCAATTCGAGCGCGAAGGCGAGGTGACCGCGCAGGTTCACCGTCAGGAAAGCGAGGATGGCGGCCGCCGCGAGCGCGATCAGCCCGGCCAGTATCAGCCGGTCACGCATTGCGCCGCTCCTGCAGGATCAGCCAGAGGAAGACGAAAGGACCGACGACCCCGAGCACGGTTCCAACCGGGATCTCGTAGGGAAAGCGGATAAGGCGCCCCACAATATCCGCGCTCAGGACAAGGATCGCGCCACACAGGGCCACCAGAGGCAGCGTGCCGCGCAGATTGTCGCCGAAGATGCGCGAGACCAGGTTCGGCACCACCAGCCCGACAAAGGGCACGAGGCCAACCACCACGACCGAAAGCGCCGACATGACCGATACCAGCACAAGGCCGATCTGCGTCATCCGCCGATAATCGATGCCAAGGCTCGTTGCCTGGCCCTCGCCCAGCGCCATGATGGTCAGCCGGTCGGCGGCAAGCAGGGCGGCTGCGATCAGGAGGACGCAGAAGAACAGCAATTCATAGCGTCCCCGCAGCACGCCGGAGAATTCGCCGTTCATCCAGATGTCCAGATATTGCAGGAGATCGTTCTGCCAGGCGACATAGGTGACCGCTGCGCCGACCACGCCGCCATAGACGAGCCCGAACAGGGGCACCAGATGCGGCTGTTCCGGCGGCAGACGGTGGGCCGTCGATAGGAAGAGCGCCGTGCCGGCCAGAGCGCAGCCGCTGGCGACCAGCGCCTTCAGGCCGATCCCCGCCGAAGGCAGGAAAAGCGTCACGATGAGGATGCCGAGCGCGGCGCTCTGCGCCGTGCCGGCGGTCGAAGGTTCGACGAAGCGGTTGCGCGTCAGCGTCTGCATGATCTGCCCGGCAACCGCGAGGCCGGCGCCTGTCAGCACCGCTGCCAGCGTGCGCGGCATCCGGCTGATCGACAGAAGGTCGAGCAGCGGCAGCCGGTCTCCGGCGCCGGAAAGCGACAGGTCTTCCACACCGATGGCCAGACTGGCGATGACGAGAAGCGCCAGGCATAGCCCGGCGCCTTTCATCATGCGGGACTGTGCGTGCGCGGCGGTTCCGGTCATCACGGATGGGCGGAAAAGGCGGACTCGATGGCGGAAAGCACCCGTTGGGTGGCCTGCAGGCCGCCGGCGGCAATATAGAAATCGGCCGCGGGAAGATAGATGACCCTGCCGCTTTTCCAGGCTTTCGTCTCGGCGACCAGCGCATTATCGAGCGTCGCCCGGGCATTCTGGTCGCTGGCACCGATGGCCGCCGCGCGGTCCAGCACCAGCAGCCAGTCGGGATCGGCCTTGCGGATGAATTCAAACGAGACCGGCTCGCCATGCGTGGCGGCCTGCATCTGCTCGACGGCCGGCGGAAGACCAAGGGCCTTGTGCACCCAGCCGAAGCGCGATTCGCTGCCATAGGCCGAAACCTTGGGGCCGTTGGTCATGACGATCAGCCCCCTGCCCTTGCCCTGAACGGACTTTCGGGCACGATCGAGGGAAGAATCGAACCGTTCCACCGCCTGTCTTGCCGCGTCCTGGCGCCCGAAGAGCTCGCCATAGGTGATGGCACGCCGTCTCGCCTGGTCGATCACATCGACGCCGTCCATCGTCATGTCCAGCGAGGGGGCGATCCGGCTGGTCTGCTTCTCCTTGCCCGAGGAGCGGCCGCCGACGATGATGAGATCGGGCGAAAGCGCGCTCAGCGCCTCCAGATCGGGCTCGAAGATATCGCCGACGATCTCCGCCTTCTCCGCCACGCCGGCGAGTTCCGGAAGATAGAGGGTCTTCGGCACACCGGCCGGCGTCACACCGATGGCAAGCAGCGTGTCGAGCGCGGCAATGTCGAAAACGGCGACCTTCTTCGGCGGCGTGTCGATTTCGACCTTTCCTGCATAGGTCTCGACGTCCATCGCCAGGGCATGGCTTGCGGCAAGAAGAAGACCGGCAACACACAGGGCGCGTCGCGTGATGTGGCGGATGGGCATGGCGTGACTTTCTTGCAAATCGGGCCTCAAAAGCTGGCCTCAAAAGTTGAATTTCAAAAGCGGCATCTCGAAAACTGGACGTCAAAAGCGGCTGAGAGACCAACGGGGGCCGGCCTGCCCAGCCTTTCCAGGCGAAGCAGGCCGGCTCCGCCGTCAGAAAGTTGCCCGAACCGAAAGCAGGAAGGTGCGGCCCTGCTCGTAAAGCGGGGTGACATTGCCGAATTCCTGACCATAGGTCGCGCGGCTGGCATAGGTTTCGTCGAACAGGTTCTGAACCTCGGCCCGGAAGGTCATGTGCTGCAGCGTTTCCGGCTTCCATTCGGTGTAGAGGTTGACGACCTCATAGGCCGAATAGGTGACGGCGCCATCCTCGTATTCGGGGGCGATCTCCATGTCGCCGCCGATGGTGAGGCCCCAATTCGTGAAGGTATGGGCGGCAGAGACCGTGATGATGTCACCGACCGGCGTCGTCAGATAATTGCCCGTATCGGAATCGGCGGGCTTGCCGTCGATTTCGGTATCCACATGGGCGTATTTCACCTTGACGAAGCCATCCACCCAATCATACCCGGCACCCAGTTCGAAGCCCCGCGTTTCCACGTCATATTTCTGATTGGCGAGATTGAAACGATATTTGGCGACGCGGGCGTCGTCGATATCGCTGCGGAAGAGGCTGGCCTCCGCCGTGAAACCGTCCTGATGGAATTCAAGGCCCGCCATGATATTGTTCGCTGTCGTCACGTCCGGCCCGCCGGTGCCGTAATCCCAGGCCGGGTTCATGATGAAGGCTTCGGCCAGCGGAATGCCGGCAAAGACATGCGAGGCCCCGGCCTTGGCCGTCAGAAAGCTCGTCAGATCATATTCCACCGAAAGATTGCCGCTCAGACCGGCATTGTCCCAGGTCTGGCCGGTCGTTCCCTCGAACCACTGGCGGTCGGCACGCCCGCCGAAGGAGAGCCGCATGGCATCGAAGGGTTCCAGGCGCGCCTGCGCATAAATGCCGACATTGCGCGCCTTTTCCCGGGCATCATCGGTATTGATCGCCGTATCGAGGTCGATCTTGTCGCTATAGAAATCGATACCGGCGACAATGCTGCCATTGTCGAGCGCGAAGCGGTTCTCGATCTTGCCGTTCAGGCTGCCGCTTTCTCCCTGCCCGTCATAGGACGCGCCGATGCCGCGGCCGGCATTGTAGAAGATCGGCGTTTCGACTGAACTGTGGCTATAGGCCAGGCGGATGGTCGGATCGAGCCAGCCTTCCGGTGTCGTGTCCGAATAGGTGAAGACGGTATTGTCGCGCTCCAGCCGGTAATTGCGATATTTCGGCTCCCAGGTGCGGCCGGTGTCGATGACGCTTGCATTCGCCCGGTAGGGGCGCTCGGCATCGTCAAGCACCCGCTCATGGCTGATCTCGAAACGGTCGCCCGTCTGCGCCTCATAGGCGAGCTTGCCGAGCCCGCTCAGGAGATCGGTCTCGGTTCCCCGCACCTCCTGGCCATTGCCCGCTTCGTAATTATCGCCCTTGCCGAAATTGAGGAAGCCGAGAAATTCGAAACCGTCCTGCATGCCCCATCCGCCGAGGCCGGTGGTGAAGGTGCGGCTGTTGGAGTTGAAGGTTTCCGAGACCATGCCGCCATAGCCATCCTGGCTCAGCAGGTCCTTCACATCCTTCGTCTCATAGGAGATCGAACCGGCCAGCGCACCCGGACCGGCATCGGCCGGCGCTATCCCCGCATCCACATCGACTGCCTTCAGCAGCGAGGGATCGATCAGATTGGTCGCATTATGATGGAAGACGCGATTGTTCTGGCGGCTGCCGTCGATGCTGACGGCGAGCGTCGTTTCTTCAAGCCCGTTGACATAGACCTTCTGCGAGGTCGGGATCGAGCTGCCGACGCTGACGCCCGCTTCGCTGCGAAACACATCGGCAATGCTCGTCGGATTGCGCGCCGCAAGCTCTTCTTCGCCGATATTGACCGAGCTGACGCTCGTCGCCTGCCGATCGCCGCTCACCTGGACCTTGTCGAGCGTCAGCGAACCATCGGCTGACGGCGCCCCGCCGGCGGCAGAGGATTGCTCGTTGATCACCACGACACCGCCGCTGATGCGGTAGGAGACGCCGGTGCCGGCCAAAAGGCGCGCAAGTCCGGCCTCGGCGGTGAAGCGACCGCTGACAGCCGCCGAGGTGACGCCGCGCACGGCATTCGAGGCCAGCGAGACCTGAAGGCCCGATTGGCGGCCGAAGAGCTTCAGCGCATTGGCCAGCGGCTGCGCCGGAATGTTGAATTCGCGGATCTGGGCCGTCTCGGCCGCGGTCTGCGCCAGCGCCGGCAGGCTCAATGGTCCCGCCAGAAGCGCCAGTCCGCAGGCTGTCGTTGCCAACAGGCGGCGCGACGCAGCCCCGATCAAGGCGTCGCGAGCCGCAAAAACTCTCTGAAATGTCATACTCGTCCCCATACAGAAACCGGCCCCAGCCGTGTCCAGGGGTAAATACGAGTATCGCAGACCAGTTTTTCACGCGGCCGGCCGGGTTTTTCCGCCTTTTGCCGGAGGATCTGGCTAAACGATTGTTAAATCTATTGGTTTTTCTTCATTGATAGGAGGAGATAATCCGCAGATAGGGAGAGACGGCGCGCACTTTCAGGCCGAAGGGAGCCACCAGGGCGTCAAGCGCCTTGTCGGGATCGCGCAGATCGTAAAGGCCCGTCACCCGATGCGACAGAAGCTCATCCTGCGCCACCACTATATAGGCGCCATGCTGGCGCTGGATCTGGCTGACGACATCGCCGAAAGGTTGGTCGGTCACAGACAGCCTGCCTTCGCGCCACAAGGCTATGTCGGCGGGATCGACATGCGAGCGCTGCACCCTGCGGCTGGAGCGCTCGACAGTGACGACATCGCCCGGCAGCAGCGACAGGGCGTCGCTTGCGCCCGGCTCCTCCAGATGAAGGGCAACCTGACCCTGTGCAAGCTCGACCCGGGTGCCGTCCTGCGTATTGCGCACGCTGAAGGCGGTTCCGAGCACCCGCACCGCCGCATCCTGCGTTTCGACCACGAAGGGGCGCGCGGTGTCGTGCTCCACCTCGAAATAGGCCTCGCCGGCCAGCAATCGCACATGCCGCCGGCCATCGTCGAAATCCTTCGCCAGCGCGGTCTGCGGCGCCAGCGTGACACGCGACCCATCCGGCAGCGCAACCACCTCCGTCTCGCCGGCCGCCGTGCGCAGATCGGCATTCCACCTGAGAAGGAGATCAGGGCCGAGGATAACGGCCGAGAGGCCCGCCGCCAGCATGGCAAGGCCGGGAAGGCCCAGCCGGCGCCGCGACAAGCCCGATCCGGATCTTGTCTCTTTGCGCCTTCCCCTTTGACGCGTTCCCCGTTTGCGCATTCCTGCTTGGCGCATTCCCCTTTCGAGCCCCGGCTCGATCGGCTGCCCCTTGAGGGGCAAGGCTCCCGGCAGCCCACGCGGCAGGTTCGCAGCGCCGGCCCTTTCGCTTTCCACCGCCTCCGGCACCGGACGCGGCTCTTCGCCAAGCGCCGACCAGGTCTGACAGATGCGCGCCCAGGCCGCCGCATGAGCCGGCGAAGAGGCAAGCCAAAGCTCCCACTGGCCAAGCAGGTCCGGATCAGCGGGTTCGTCCCGCAGACGCATGAACCACTCCATCGCCTCTTCGAGACGCAGGACCTGCAGCTGTTCATCCGAGAGTGTCACCGGTCGGCCATTCCTTGTTCGCTGCGTCGCCCTGCTGCCGGCTGAGATTGTCTCCGCACATCCGGGAAGGCGGCGAGCGCGTGCCGGTCATTTCCATGACCGAAAGCAGATGCTTTCCCGCCTTTCCGATATACGATCTCTGCCCTGGTTTTTTTCATGACCTGATCGACTTTTTTTCAGGAGTCCGCCGCCTGCAGCGACAGGGCGATCTTTACCATGCCGGTCCGGATCATCCGGTGTGCCGTTGCCACGGAAATCGAAAGCTCCGCGGCGATCGCTTCCAGCGTCCATCCTTCGATGCGATAGAGTTCGA
Organism: Rhizobium sp. SSA_523; assembly: GCF_030435705.1. Taxonomy (NCBI): domain Bacteria; kingdom Pseudomonadati; phylum Pseudomonadota; class Alphaproteobacteria; order Hyphomicrobiales; family Rhizobiaceae; genus Affinirhizobium; species Affinirhizobium gouqiense. The sequence goes on along the minus strand of NZ_CP129382.1, from coordinate 3,549,700 downwards.
CGGCCTTGCGCATGTCGGCCGGCAGCTCTTCCAGCGTCTGCGCGGCCAGCCGGGCCTGGTCGGCAAGCAGGACATAATCCTCCGGGGTCGCGGCATCCTGCGGCAGGATCCAGAAAGGCGGATCGATGTCGCGGCCGCGCCTTTCGACATGACGCCGCTTCAGCTGATCGAAAGCGAGATTGCGCACGATGCTGTAGAGATAGGACAAGACCTGGCGGGGCGCATGCTCGTCGACATCCAGAGGCTTCAGACGCAGAAAAGCATCCTGGACCAGATCCTCGGCCTGATCACGCGAGCCCAGCAACCGGGCAGCATAATCCACCAGGGCAGGCCTGTGTTCTAGGAAAACCGCGACCTGGCGCGAGGTCTGTGCACTCATGCTCGATAGGCATCTGGGTAAAGTTGATTGCTTTGCTCTTCTTTCCTAGCCTGCTCACCCCGCCATGGCAACCAAAGAGCATCGCATCACCTGCTTTCCTCGGTCGTCTCACGCCTGTCCTGTTTCTGGAAATCCCTCACATCGTGCGGTAGCGTTGCAGGAACCGGCTGTCGATCCGCTCTTTCCAGCGGGTGACCCAGCGCCCGAGAAGGGCCAGTTGCCACTTATCGGCGATGGCGCGCCCGTCGGAGAGCGAAATCAGCGCCAGCCAGGCGCGCTGCGGCCGAAAGGCCTTCAGCCGGCCTCTCGTCATGCTGCGGTGAATATTGTCGGCAAGCACAGGCCCTTCGCGCACCGCAAAGACACCGGCCTTGGGACGCGGCTCGACGAGCGCTGCGACATCGCCGGCCGCAAAGACATTGCTGTGCGACAAGGATCGGAGTTTCTCATCCACGCGGATGAAGCCGTCCGGATCGAGCAGCAGTCCGGTCTCCCGCAACCAGGCCGGCGCGCCGCTGGACGTGGTCCAGACAAACTCGTCGGCCTTCAGCCGCCGCCCGTCTTTCGCCAGAACCTCGCCATCCTCGACCGCCACGACATCGAAATCGCGGTGATGGGCGATGCCGGCTTTCGCCAGTTCCCGCTCCACCAGCCGGCCCGCCCGGAGGCTGCGTTCGGGAACCGGCCGCGGCGCCCGCCCTGCAAGGGCGATCTCGATCGGCCGCCCGCGGTAACGGCGCTTCAGCGCGAAGGCCACTTCGACGCCTGCAACGCCTTGGCCGATCACCGTCAAAGCGAGCGGGCGGCCCTGATCGGCCAGGGCGTCGAGCCGCAACAGGCGCTCCGCGAAGCTTGCGATGGGTTTTACCGGAATGCCCGCGGTGACGGCCGGCGGGAGCACCGGCGTCGAGCCGATATCGATCGACAGCAGCCGGTAATCGAGCCGGCTTCCATCCTGCAGGAAGACCCGTCGGCGCTCGGGATCGATGCCGGTCGCGGCGGTCTCCAGAAACCGGATGCCATGGCCCCGGCACAGCGCCAGAAGATCGACATGAAACTCCGCAAACCCGTACGCGCCGGCAATATGGCCCGGCAGCATTCCGGAATAGGGTGCGTGGCGGGAGGGCGAGACAAGCGTGACCCCTCCGGCAAGGTCCCGCCCGAGGCCAAGTTGCCCCAGGTGACGCACGACCTCCAGATGCGCATGGCCGCCGCCGAGCAGCACGATCGGACCGGCTTGCCGAAGGTCGCGCTCATCCATCGGCCACCCCCTTGCCGCCGATGCGATGCACAGGGCCGCCGGCGGCCTCCGCATCGGCCTCGTCATGGGTGACCAGGATGACCGGCAGACCGGCGGCGCGCGCGTGGTTGAAGACCAGGCTGCGCATCTGTGCCCGCAGGTCCAGATCCAGCTTGGAAAAGGGTTCGTCCAGCAGCAGCAGCCTTGGACGGGAGACGAGAACTCGCGCAAGCGCCACGCGCGCCTTCTGGCCGCCCGATAGCGTGTCCGGATCCCGATCGTCGAAACCCTGAAGCTCCATATCCGTCAGCATCTGCCCGGCCAGGCGCCGCCGCTCCCTTCGGCTGCCGACGGAGGCCGGAACGGCGAAGGCGATATTGGCGCCAACCGACATATGCGGAAACAGCAGCGGATCCTGGAAAAGAATGCCGGCGCGGCGCGCCTCCGGGGCAAGCGACAGCAGATCCACACCGTCGACGGCAACGGCACCGCTCGCCTGGAAGGCTGGATCGAGAAAGCCGCCGATGAAGGAGAGAAGCGTCGATTTGCCGGAGCCGGAGGGGCCCATGACCGTCAGCACCTCTCCCGGCGCGATCGCGGCCGACAGATCGATCAGCCGGACAGGGCCGAGCCGGATGACAATGGCGGCAAGCGACAGGCCTTGTCCAACAGTGTCCACCGGCATGATCACACCCTCATGCCTTTGCGGTTGCGGTGCAGGAGGGCCGGCAGCAGGGCCGCCAGCGCAAAGGCCAGGAAAGGCAGCATGGTCTGCAGCAGGGCATAGACTCCGATGACCCGGCGGTTATTGCCGGAGGCGAGCGCCACGGCCTCCGTCGTGATGGTTTGCAGCCGGCCCTCGCCGATGAGGACCGTGGGCAGATATTGCCCCACCGAAACGGCAAAGCCAACGGCCGCCGAGGTCAGGATCGGACGGATCAGCATGGGAAGGCGGATGGCGACGAGAACCGCCAGCCGGCGCTTGCCGAGCGCTGCCGCCATGATCTCGTAGCGCCGGTCGAGCGCTCGCCAGGGATCGGCGAGCGACAGGAAGACATAAGGCAGGACGAAGACCAGATGCACGAGAACGAGGCTTGCCAGCCGATAAGGATTGCCGCTGCCGACAAAGAGGAGCTGCAGGCCGAAGACGAAGGTGATCTGCGGCACGATGAGAGGCAGATAAAGGATCAGCAAGGCCTTCTGCCCGCCGGGTCGACCGGTCTCGATCTCCCGTTCCAGGCAGCCGATCGTCAGCAGCACCGCGAGCGCGGTCGAGGCAAGACCGGCCACGAGGGTGGTCGCGAGCGGGTCCAGAATGGCCGGAAGCGCTCTTTCCCAGCTTCGCAAATCAAGGCTTTGCGGCAGAAGATCCGGAAACTGCCACAGCCCGGCGAAGGACCAGAGGGCAAGCATTGCAAGGCCTGCAAAGACCGCCGCGCCGATCATCGCGACCGTGAGGGCGGAGACGGCGCGTAGCAGCCGGTCGCGGCCAAAGCGGCATCCTTTTTCGCATAAGGCGCGCCGCAGCGAGGCTCCGAGCCGCTCCAGGCCAAGCCAGAGGGCGAGCGCGGCAAGCGTCACCCCGAGCTGCAGCAGGGCGCCGGCGCAGGCGAGGAAGCGGGTGGAGAGATCGGCATCGTTCATCCATCGCACCAGCTGCGTGGCCAGCGGTCCGGGCAGGTCGGGACCAAGGATCAGCGCCACATCCACCACCGAGGACGAATAGGCGATGACGGCATAGACGGCGAAGCGGATCTGCCGGTAAAGCGCCGGCCAGAGCAGATAGACGAAGCCTGCAATGCGTCCATAGCCGAAGGCGGCAGACAGCCTGCGGGCCGAGGCAAGATCGACCTGCGGCAGGGCGGCCAGCATGACCAGGAAGAGGAAGGGCGTTTCCTTCACGACAAGGCCTGCCATCATGGTGACGCCGAGCGGATCCTGCGGGATCAGCCAGTCCGGCGGGCGATCCAGACCGAGGACAGGAGCGATGAGGCGGACGAGAAAGCCGGACGGTGCGATCAGGAAGGCCAGGCCGAAGGCGGCAGCCGCATGGGGCACGGCGAGAAGCGGCGAGATGAGATGCTGAAGGCGCGACAGGACCGGCGTTCCGGCATAGGCCGCGGTAAAGGTCAGGGTGATGGCAAGGGACAGGAAAGTGGTGACGAGACCGCTTGTCAGGCTCAGCAGAACGGCCGCGCCAAGCCCTGGCGTGGCCAGAAGCGCGCGCATCGGTGCAAGCTCGAGACTGTGCCCGCCCAGCGCGGGAAGATAGCCGAAGCCCGGCAGCAGCGTGCCGACAAGTCCGAAGGCGATCGGCAGCAGCAGGAGGCCGATCGTGAGCGCGACGGCGATGGCGGCAAGCCGCGGGCCGTCACGATCGGCAGGAGCGCGTGGCGTCGGTCGGCGCAGCACGGATCAATTGCCGCTGGCGTAGCGACGCCGCCACTCCGTCTCGATGCGCTCCATCCAGCTTGCATGCGGCTCGGCGATCACCGGCCCGAGCTTGTCCGGAGCAAGGGTTGCAGGGCCGAGATCGAGGCCTTCGAAACGCTGGCGATCCGCCTCGGAGAGCTTGGCCATGGCAAGCACCGTCGGATCGCCCCAGAAGGCCGGATCCTGCTTGCGCAACTGCGCCTCCGGCGAGAGAAGGAAATTGGCCGTCAGCAGGGCGCCTTCCTTCGCATTGGCATTGAAGGGAATGGCAACGAAATGGGTATTGCCGAGCGTCCCGCCGAAAAAGGTGAAGGAGCGCACCGTATCCGGCAATTCGCCCGCCGCGATGCCGGCCGAGGCTTCTGCCGGATTGAAGGCGAAGATGATGTCCAGTTCGCCATCGGCGAGCTTCTGCTTCATGTCCGGATAGTTTTGCGGGAAGGCCTTGCCGGCGCGCCAGGCGAACTTGTGCAACTGGTCGAGATAGGCAAAGAGCGGCTCGACGTCCTTGGCGAACCGCTTCTCGTCGACCGGCTGCATCAGCTTTGCCTTGTCGTCGATCACCTCGCTCAAGACCTGCTTCAAGAAGGAGGAGCCGATGAAATCCGGCGGAGCGGGATAGGAGAAGCGGCCGGGATTGGCTTTCGCCCAATCGAGAAGCTCACCGGCGCTTTGCGGCAGCAGGGCGGCGTCGGTGCGGGCGCTGTCATAGAAGAAGACCATTTTGGCGCCGCCCCACGGGCTTTCCAGCCCCTCCGTCGGCTCGGTGAAATCCGTCACTATGGTCGGCTGGTTCTCGACGTCCACATAGGTCCAGTTCGGCAGCGCCGTCGCCCAGCCCGGCGTCATCAGCAGGCCCTGCTCCTTCATGGAGACGAAGTTCTCGCCATTGATCCAGATGAGATCGACGGCACCGCCACTGGCCTTGCCCGCCGCCTTTTCGGCGATCACCTTGGCGACGGCGCTGGCCGTGTCGTCGAGCTTGACCTGCACGAGTTCGACGCCGTAGCGCTTGCGCATTTCCGCGCCCACCCATTCCAGATAGGCATTGATGTTTTCCGACCCGCCCCAGGCATTGAAATAGACGGTCTGACCCGAGGCGGCCTGTTCGATGGCGCTCCAGTTGGACGGGTCGGGGCTGGCCGCACTGGCGTCAAGCCTGCCAGCACCAAAGACCAGGCCGGCGGCAAGAAGATAAGTCATCCATCGCATGCTGTGCCGTTCTCCTCTTGAAGCGGGTGCCGATGCCTGAAACATCGCATTGTCTCTGTCGCTACGCGAACAGGCTCTGCCGGATCTTAATTTTGTGATGAAGAGCTTCATCCTTTGCCACCCCGCTGTCGCAGCTGGCGGATGATGGTGGGGATCAGCGCGACCAGCGCCAGAGCGAAGAAGGCCAGCGTGATGTCCCGCGTCACGAGATCGGAAATCCGCGCCTCCCGGCCGGACTGCTGCGCGGCGAGCAGTACGCTGTCGACGCCCTGGCCCAGATAGGCATAGGCGAAGGTTCCGGGCAGAATACCGATGAAGGTTGCCAGGACGAAGCGCCCGAGGCTGATCTCGAACAGGGCTGCCGCGATATTGACGACGAAGAAGGGAAAGACGGGCGCAAGCCGGATCGCCAGGAGATAGCTGAAGGCATTGTCGCGGAAACCCTCCGCCAGGGACCGCATCACCCCGTCGACCCGGTGGCGCAGAAATCCGCCAAAGGCGGAGCGGGTGGCCAGAAAAAGAAGCGAAGCTCCGATCGTGGCGGCAATCGCGACCAGCGCGCCGCCGAGCAGCCAGCCGAACAGGAAGCCCCCGAATATGGTCAGGACGGAGGCTGCGGGAAAGGAAAAGGCGGTGGCAAGACAGTAGACGACGAGGAAGAGCAGCGCCGAGCCCAGATAATGGCCATCCACGTAAGCGCGCAGGGCCTGCCGCTGCTCGGCCAGAAAGCCGAGGCTGAGATAATCCTGCAGGCCGAAGGCATAGCCGAGCGCCAGGCCGGCAACGACCAGAAGCATGGGCGCAAGGCGAAGCAATCGGCGGCTCATGGCGCAGGTCCCGAAAAGGCCAGCCAGGCCTGTCGCCAGCGGATGACGGTGGTCAGGCCGCAGATTGCCGCAAAGACATAGGCGATCTCGGCGAAATGGTTGGAAAAGAGGCAGAAGGCGATGAAGACGACGATCGTCTCGAAACCCTCCGCCAGCCCGCCGGCATAGTAGATGCCCTTTGTGGGAAATTCGGGCGCCTTGCGTCCCAGCCTGGCGGCCACCGCGGAAAAGGCGAGAAAGGAGGAGCCGGTGCCGACAAAGGAGACGATCAGGACCGCGGCCGGCAGCGCGTGATCGGTCGGAGCCTGAATGGCAAAGCCCAGTGGAATGAGCGCGTAGAAGACCATGTCCAGCGCGATGTCGAGAAAGGCGCCGCGATCCGTCGGTCCCTTTATGCGGGCCACCGCGCCGTCCAGCCCGTCCAGCAGCCGGTTGGCGAGGATCAGCATGAGGCCGGCGGCAAAGGCGCCAAGGCAGAGGGCGAGGAAGGCGGCAAGCCCGGCGAAAAAACCGGTGAGGCTGATGGCATCGGCCCCTATGCCGCGGCTGGCGAGAAAGCGTGCCAGGGGCTGAAGTGCCGCCTTCTGCGCCGGCAGGATGCGCGCGTCGATCATCCGCGCCTCCAGGTCTGGAAGCGTTCCAGCAGGGATAGCAGGAAAGCGCTGATATGGTTGCGTCGCCATTGTCCGGCGGCCATCTTGTTGGCTTCCGCAAGCGTCGGATAGATGTGGATGGTGCCGAGGATCTTTCCAAGCCCCTGGCGGTGCTTCATGGCAAACACGAATTCGGCGAGAAGATCGCCGGCATGTTCGCCGACGATCGTGGCGCCGAGGATCCTGTCCCGGCCCGGCACCGTCAGGACCTTGACGAATCCCTCGGCCGCGCCGTCCGTCACGGCGCGATCGAGCTCGCCAATCGAAAAGCGCGTCACCTCGTGCGGAATGTCCCTCGCTTTCGCCTCGCTCTCCGACAGGCCGACACGCGCCACTTCCGGATCGGTGAAGGTCGCCCAGGGAATGATGCTGTAATCCGCCTTGAAGCGCTTCAGATCGCCAAACAGCGCATTGACCGCGGCAAACCAGGCCTGATGGCTCGCCACATGCGTGAATTGATAGGGTCCCGCCACGTCGCCCGCGGCGAGGATATTGGGATACAGCGTCTGCAGATATTCGTTGGTCGCAACCACCCGGTCAATGGGAATGCCCAGTTCCTCCAGCCCGAAACCCTTAAGGCGCGGCGCTCGCCCGACGGCGACGATGATATCGTCGAAGTCAATGCGGCGACGCACGCCGTCATGGTCCACCTCGATCCAGGTCTCATCCGCCTCGCGCCCACAGGCGACAGCCTTGTGGGCCGTCAGCACATCGACGCCATCCGCCCTCAGAGATGCTTCGACGCAGGCGGCCGCATCCTCGTCCTCGCGCATCATCAGGCGCGGCGCCATCTCGATCTGCGTCACCTTGGAGCCCAGCCGCGCAAAGCTCTGCGCCAGCTCGCAGCCGATCGGCCCGCCGCCCAGCACAACCAGCCGCTGCGGCGCCCGGCTTCGGCCCCGCAGCCTGTCCCACAGCGTGTCGGAGGTGAGATAATCGATTTCGGCAAGACCGGGGATTTCCGGCACGAAGGGCCGGGCGCCGGTCGCGATGATGATGGCGCGCGCCGTCAGCCGCTCCACCCTGCCGGATGCCAAATCGATTTCCACTGTCCAGGGATCAACCAGCCGCGCATAGCCGCGGCGCACATCGACGCCGAGCTTTTCATAGCGTTCGACGCTGTCATTCGGCTCGATCGTTGCAATGACCCTGTGCACGCGCTCGATGACAGCGGCGAAGGGAATCTCGGGCTCGACGGCAGCAAGCCCGTAATGATCCGCATGGCGCATCTGATGGGCAAGCTTGGCGCTCCTGATCAGCGCCTTCGACGGCACGCAGCCGAAGTTCAGACAGTCGCCTCCCATGCGGTTGGCTTCGACCAGCGTGACCTTTGCCTTGGCCGCCGCGGCGATATAGGCCGAGACCAGGCCTGCGGAACCGGCCCCGATGACGATCAGGTTGCGATCGAACCGTCTTGGCCGCGTAAAGCCTGCGGCAGAATTGCGCGTCGCTTCGTCTGCCTCTCTCATGCGAGCCTTTCTCCGGTGGAGGACAAGATCCGACCTGCAGCCGGGCAAAAAACAAGGATCACGGGACCGATTGCTGCACAGGGATCGTCCAGCCGCCTATTTTTGTAAAGTCGTTCGAACAAGCCGCAATGTTACCCCCTGGGTTGGCAGGATTGCGCTTTTTTTCCCGACCCCTCCTCCGCATGGCGGGACCAGGAAAGGCCAAGGCACAATCTAATGGCGCAGCGGCATTTCGAAGGTGAAGCACGTCTCCAGGGGTGTGGAGGAAACGGTGAGCGTGCCGGAATGGGCCCTGGCAATCTCATGGGCAATGAAAAGACCGAGGCCGAGCCCCTCGCGATAGCCTTGCGACTGGCCCCGCACGAACGGATCAAACAGCCTTGCAAGCGCCGCATCGGGAATGGGATCGCCGCCATTGGAGACGGAGAGGCGCAGCATATGGTCGGTCGTCTCGGCAACCAGGCGCACAGGCTGCTGCCTGTCGCCATGGGTAAGGGCATTGCCGAGCAGATTGGAGACGAGCTGGCCGATCTTGGAGGGGTCGCATTGGACGCTTCGGGTGATGGCATAGGTGGTTGCAACCTCCTGATCGGGTCGCGACGCGCGCAGTTCCTGCACCACCTGGTCGATCAGCGGCTCCAGCGTGTCCTCGATGGTCAGATCGAGCCCGATGCCGCCGCCAAGCCGGGCGCGGGCGAAATCCATGACATTGTCGATCAGGCCCGACATTCTAAGCACGCTGCCCTGCATGAGCCCGATGACCTGGCGGCCGCGATCGCTCACCGCTTCCTTCGCCAGGAGCCGCGTCGCGGCAGATATGGATGCAAGCGGATTGCGGAGATCATGCCCGAGCACGGCGATGAACTGCTCGCGCAATTCGCCATCCGCCTGCTGCTCGCGCAGACCCTGCTCGGCGGTCTTTCGCGCATCCAGGAGTTCGCGCTCGTACTGACGCCGCTCCCCGGCCTGCACGAAGACGATCCGGACGACATCCGCCGCCTTCGAGGATCCCGGCACCAGGGAGGCCGCCATGATCACCGGAACGGCCATGCCATCCCGTCGCTTGAGGTCCAGCGTGACTTCGCTCACGGTGTTCTGGATCTGCAAGAGCGGCGCGAGATTGGTCTCGTAGAGGATGCGGCCCGCCATCGTGAAGATCTCGCGCAGGCGCTTGCCGTCAAGCTCTCCGGCTGCATAGCCGAGCAGGCTGGTAATCCAGTCATTGGCGACGAGGACGCGGCCATCGTCACCGACGACGACATAGCCACAGGGCGCCAGGTCGAACAAATTCTTGTAATCCAGTGCGATGGCCTTTCCTACCATGCCCAATCGGTCCGGTTTCGACAGTTGATCATCAAAATCTCCGCAAGCTGGCCTGGAATGTCAATCTCGCTTCCTCAGGATGGCGCCCGGGCACAGCCCGGCCAAGGCGGACTTATACCGGATTCGGGCTTAGAAAATGACGCATGGCCGTCGTCACCTCATGTGGTGCGCTGAGATTGGGGCAGTGACCGGTTGCATCCAGCAGCGTGAGCGTGCTGCCGGGGATATGGGCGCGCACATAGTCGCCGACGATTTCGGCGGCAATGATATCCTCCCGACATTGCAGGATCAGCGTCTGCGCGGTGACCCGCGCCAGATCGTGCCGATTATCCGCGGTGAAGGTGGCGCGTGCAAACTCATGCGCGATCTTCGGATCGGTCCGGCAGAAGCTGCGGGTCAGTTCGTCGCCGAGTTCGGGACGATCGGGATTGCCCATGATGGCCGGCGCCATGGAGGCCGACCAGGCAAGGGGATTGTCGGCGAAGGAGGCCAGAAGTTCCTCGATATCGGAGGCGGAAAACCCGCCGACATAATCACCATCATCGATATAGCGCGGCGACGGGCCGACCAGGATGAGCGTATCGAACATGTCCGGTGCTGCGATGGAGGCAAGGACACCGATCATGGCGCTGACGGAATGGCCGACGAAGATCCCGTTGCGGATCTCGAGCTCGCGGCCGATCTCGACGATATCGCTGGCATAGCCGTCCAGCGTTGCGTATTTGCGGGCATCATAGGCGCTGAGATCGGAGCCGCCGGCGCCGACATGATCCATGGCCACGACCCGGTAGCTGTCCTCGAAATGCGGAGCGACGAAGCGCCACATCGCCTGATCGCAGCCGAAACCATGCGCGAAGAGCATGCAGCGCGTGCCGGAGCCGGTGATCTTGATATTGTTTCTGAAGACGGCTGACACTGCACTTTCCAACGGGAGCGGTCTCGCCATCTGGGGATGGAAAGCGCCCGAACCTAACCCAGGCCACTGCCGCCGTCCACCGCCAATGCTCAGCCCACCGCCAATGCGCAGCCCACCGCCAATGCGCTGACGCCGTGCTGCAGGCGGACCTCCTGCGCAGGCGCGTTGTGACGCGTCATCTATATCCCAAGCAAAGCGACATGCTTAAGACACACTTCAACCTATCACAGGTTGTATTATCGAATATCATGAAAACAAAAGTTGACACGGGCCGGCCCAGGCTGTACACAGGGCCATCGATGCTTGTTGGCCGATATTTTGTTTTTGCTGCGCACGGCGCTTCTTGACGAACTTTCCCTCTCAAAAATCGAAACAGCTGCCGTGCGTCGCGCGGCGGAGAGATCACTATTGCTATGAAAGGGTTAGTCATGACCACTGGCACCGTAAAATGGTTCAACGCCACCAAGGGCTTCGGCTTCATTCAGCCTGACGACGGCAGCGCCGACGTCTTCGTTCACATCTCGGCCGTAGAGCGGGCGGGCATGCGTTCGATCGCTGAAGGCCAGAAGCTCGGCTTCGAGCTGGAACGCGATCACAAGTCGGGCAAGATGTCCGCCGGTCAGCTGCAGGCTGCCTGATACAAACGACAGTCGACTGACGGGAGGTTCCCGCAGGAGGCCTGATGTTTCGCCCTGGTGACCGCGGATGTACCGGCACGATGGCAAAGCTGACGAGAGGCCGGACGTAAAGTCTGGCCTTTTTTATTTGCGCCGCGACCCTCTTGTCGCGCCGCTCACCGGCCTGGACCGCAGGGACAGGCGACGGAACTTTCGATAAGGACACGACACTTGAGACATGCAAGCGATAACGGTTTCGCAGAGCGCCGCAAAAGCTCTGCCGAGGCGAGACAGGCTCTTCTGGCGAAATTCGCCTCCGCCCCCAAGGCCGATGATCCGGCGCTTCAGGAACGTCGCGCCGCCCGCGCCGCCGTTGCCGCCGCCCGGGAAGCCCGCCGCAATGAGCGCGAGGCGATGAAGGCGGCTGAGAACGAGCGCATTCTTGCGGAAGCCGCCGCATTGACCGCTGCCGCCGAGGCGGATGAGAAGGCTGCCGCCGAAGCGCGCCAGCAGGAAATCAACGACCGCGTCTCACGCGTCGTGGCCGATGAAGCAGCGCGCAAGGCCGAACGTGACCGCCGTTATGCGGCCCGCAAGGCACGCCAGGGCTGAGACCCGCCTCCTCGACCAAAGGCCCGCACGACAGCGGACACAGCACAGCGCCCGACATTTGCGCGGGCGTCGATCCTGGCGAAAATCCGCCTGCCGTCAAAGCCATGGGAGGAGCCGGCGACCGGCCTGCTCCGCCCGCCATAGATCGGCTTCGGGCCTTTCTTCGCCTTCTCTTTCTTCGCCCACCCTTCTTCGCCCACCCTTCTTCGCCCACAAGTCATTCTTCGCTCTGAAGTCATTCGCCTTCAGCCGGATCAGATGGAACGCCCTTGAACGCCATAGCTTCGCTCAAAGCCCCGACCCCGCTAGACGCCAATGCTTCACCAGACGCAAAAGCCTCGCTTGACGCTGCAGCCTCGCTCAAGACCAAAGCTCCGGCGGACGATGCCGGAGCCTGGTTGAAGATCCTGGCAGCCTACCGCCAACCGAATCTTCGGCGCAGCCTCTTCGAACTGGCGGTCACCGCCCTTCCCTTCGCGATTTTCTGGATCGGCGCGATCCTTGCGGTCTCGCAGGAATACTGGCTCGGCCTGATCCTCGTCCTGCCGGCCTCGGCCTTTCTCCTGCGTCTTTTCATGATCCAGCACGATTGCGGCCACGGCTCTTTCTTCGCCCGCCGCCGGCTGGACACATGGGCGGGGCGCATTATCGGCGTGCTGACGCTGACCCCTTACGATTACTGGCGTCAGGCGCATGCCACCCATCACGCTTCGACCGGGAACCTGGACGAGCGGGGCATTGGCGACATCACCACCCTGACGATTGCCGAATATCAGGCGCTGTCGCCCGCCCGGCGCCTCGGCTACCGGCTCTACCGGCATCCGCTGGTGATGTTCGGCATCGGCCCGGCCTGGCTCTTTCTCTTCAAGCAGCGCCTGCCCTTCGGCATGATGCGCAGCGGCATGATGCCCTGGATGTCCACCATGGCGACCAATCTGGGGATTGCCGTCCTGACCGCCCTGCTGATCTGGGCCTTCGGCGTCCTGCCCTTCCTGCTGGTCCATCTGCCGGTCATCCTGCTCACCGGCGCCGCCGGCGTCTGGCTGTTCTACGTCCAGCACCAGTTCGAGGAAACGCATTGGTCGACATCGCAGGACTGGCAGTTTCCCAAGGCTGCGCTGCATGGCGCCTCGCATTACGACCTTCCGCCCGTTCTGCGCTGGATCACCGGCAATATCGGGGTCCATCATGTCCATCACCTGGCAAGCCGCATTCCCTATTACAGGCTGCCGGAAGTCTTGGAAGACCATCCCGAACTGGCAGATATCGGCCGCATAACCCTGCGGCAGAGCCTGGCCTGCACGCGGCTTGTGCTGTGGGATGAACGGCGCGGCGCCCTGGTTTCCTTTCGGGACGCCAAGCTCGCAGCGGCGTAATCCTGGGGCGATCGCCCATCACGCAATAATTGCGCGTGCCGAGACAAGCTAACCGGAAATCATGTCCGGTTAGCCCTTGTTATAGTGGCCGTGAATGACTAGATTTCATCATCGACTTTGCCTGTTGAGCTAAGTTTTTTACACTCCGGTGTTCTGACTGATCTTTCTCTCAATCTCGATTTCGAACGCCGCCGGCTTCCGGCCGGCCGCGAAACCATGCGACGAAAAGGAACAGCAGACATGAAAAAGACCGATGTACAACAGCAGACCAAGCGTGCCGAGCGGCAGGTTGCCAATACCAGCGCCGGCGGGCATCTCGGTGGCACCAATTTCGGCCAGGGCTACGATGCCAAGACCTCTTCCGCCAAGGGGAAAATGGACAAGAGCCGCAGGAGCGGCGGCAGGGGCTGACCGGCCTTCCGCAGACTGATCTCGCCGAAGCCCGCCGTCACGGCGGGCTTTTGTCGACAAGGACCAGGGGGCATAACGTCCGCTCGGCCGTGGCGCAAGAGGATGACATGACAGCCAATCGTTACACGCTACGGACCACCGAACGGAGCGCCGTTCTGTGCCTTTACGACATCGTCATGCCGAGGGCCGCGGCCACGTCCAGCGTGGCGCTTGTTCTGTTCATGATGGTGGCGGGCTGGCTCTGGTAATGCGCGCAGGCGCTGGCCGCTAAGGGACCCCCCGCAAGGCGATAATGCGCAAGGCCACATTCCGACCTCGAGGCTTTGGCCTCGGGGCTCTGGAATGAGGGTTCCGGCATGGGGGCTCCGGCATGGGGGCTCCGGCATGGGGCCGAAACCTGGCACCGGGAAAGAGCGGGCAGCAAGGCCGGCATCAGGGCCGATATTCGGCCAATCCGCCCGTCATTGCTGATCCTGGAGAAGCGCCTCATCCAGGACGGCCTCGGTCACCGACAGCGCCTCGACCCGGCTGCCATAGGTCAGCATCAGGGTCAGCCGCCGGTGATAGGCTTCCCACATGACGTCGAGCGGCTCCTCATCGACCTGAAGGTCGAAAATGCCGGGCGCATGGGGTTTTTCCATCCCGGGCAACAGGAAGGCGTTGCGGAAGGTGATCTTCTTGAAGCTCGTCCTGCTGTCCATGAAATCCTCGCCGAGGCTATTTGTTTTTCAGAAGCCACATCTTGCCGGCCATGGTGATGCCATGCGGCGCCTCCGGCGACTGAGTATCGGCATCAAGGCTTTTCAAGAGCCCATGATCACGCAGAGCCTGCAGCGTCGCCGTCGTCACGAATTTGATCTTTTGCGGCCGCTCCTTAAAGCGGTCATTCCTGGCATAGGTGACGGTGGCGTTCTGATGCGTCCATTTATTGCCCTCCTGCGGATACAGGTCGCCATCCTTGGCGAGTTTAAGGCCCCGGATCTGGACGGGGGTCAGCATGATCGTATTCACTTGTTAGTCCTTGCGTCGGTTATCTAAGGTCGTCGTTCATGTGTGCCTTCGGGCAGGGAACGCTGTCCCCTGTCGCGCCGCGCACGCTGCGGCTATCGCGGTCCGATCTTCGGGCCGATCTGCGGTCCGATCTGCGAGCCAATAAGTCTGCCCCAATCGCCCCGCCCCCGATCAGTCCCGGCACGCCCGTCAGGCGGGACGGCGCGCCAACGGATAGGCATCGGCATCGTAAAGCTTGCGGATCTGCAGACCATCGAAGCGCGCTTCATCGATTTCCAGAACTGCGCCGCGCAGCAGCGAGGCCGGCATTTCCTCAATGGCGAAGCGAAGCGCCTCGGCGGCGGAATCAAAGCGCTTGTAGCGCGGTCGGCTCCACCTCTTGCTCGTCTTGCACGGGTAAAGCCCCGCGCCGGCATTGTAATCGAAAGCCGCCATGGACTTTAATCCTTATGCTTCTTGAATGTGTCAGGAGCCGCCGCGAAAACCGTGCTCCGGGCAGGCGCAGCGCCGGTCAGGCTCAGCGGAAAAGGGCCGCCAGTCCGCCGGGATCGCCCTTGCGGCGCTCCAGGCGCTCCTGCATTTCGCTTCGGCTGGCCTCGCGTTTGCGCAGCGCCTGCCGATGGCGGATATCCTGCAGCTTGGCCGCATCCGTGCCCTGCTCGGGTTCAGGCCGCTTGAACAGGCCTTCGGCGGCGTGGCGGTGGGTGGTGATCATCATGGTGTCCTCAATTGGGCCGCAAGACGCGCAATGCGTTCGGTAAAGCCCGCTCGGCCAAAAGGGCCAAGTTCGCAACGTTCGCAAAATCAGGGTTTGCCAAGCAACCGGCGCGGCCGGGAGGATCAGTTAGCCGTAAGGCTGAAAACGTATCCCTTTAGGTAGTACTTTATGGCCAAGGTTTCAAGGCTGACGATTCGATGGGGAACAGCCATGCCCGCAGGGGCGCTGCGCGGATCCCGCCGTGACACGGTACGGGCGCACGCAGACGCTGCGGCAGGAGACCCGCTTCGGGAGGCGCACCTCGGCAAGGCCCGCTTCGGCAAGCGCGGGCAGCCTTCAGCCTTCAGGTGCAGCGGCATGCTGCGCTCAGGCGGCCAGGCTTTGCATCGCCGCCACCACGTCCTGTTCCTGGTAGGGCTTGGGGAAGAAGATCATGCCGCGCGGCAGGCTGCCTTGAGGCGGCGTGGTGTGTCCGGAGGTGACGATCACATGCACCGGCGGCCAGCGATCGCGGATCAGGCTGGCCAGCGCCAGCCCGTCCAGGCCCGGCGGCATGTCGATATCGGTGAAGACGAGGTGGATATCGATCCGGCGCTCGAGGATGTCGAGCGCTTGCGCGGCATTGGCGGCCTCCAGCGTATCAAAGCCGGCCGCCTCCACCATGTCGACCGCGGCCATGCGCAAAATGGGTTCGTCTTCCACGACGAGAATCACAGGAAGGGACATGATGCTTTCTCCGTCGCTCCAGGACATTGCACCTGAGCGAGCGGTGCGCATAACCGAGCCTTTAAAGGTTCAATCGAACCAAACGTCATCCTGCTCAAGCTGTTCCAGCCTGGACCGTCTTTCTTTGACAGGCGGTCTTTGCGGCCGCCACGGGCAAAGGATCGAACGGGTCCGCGCCGGCCTGTTATTTCGGTTCTCAACCCATGCGGTTGGCGATATGAGAAAGCCTGCCGGCAGACGATGACAAAGCGGCATGGACAGGAAAAGAAGCGATGGACAACAGACGATATTACGCAGATATGGGCGGCCTTCCCGGCCAGACGGAGTTGCTTTCCAGCAAGGCAGTCTTCACCACGGCCTATGCGGTCATTCCCCGCACCGTCATGTCCGACATCGTGACCAGCCTCCTGCCGCACTGGTCCAGAACCCGCGCCTGGATCATTGCGCGGCCGATGACCGGATTTTCCGAGACCTTCGCCCAATATATCATGGAAGTCGAGCCGGGCGGTGGCAGCGACAGGCCGGAGCCGGATGCCCGCGTGCAGAGCGCAATCTTCGTCGTGTCCGGCGAGATGACGATCACCTATGATGGTCGGCCGCATCATCTCACTCCCGGTTCCTTTGCCTATCTGCCGGCCGGCACGCGCTGGAGCCTCGGCAATGAGGGTTCGGCGCTGGCGAAATTCCACTGGGTGCGCAAGAAGTTCCAGGCGGTAGAGGGGCTGGAGCCGCCGCCGGCGATCTTCACCCACGAGAACGAGCATCCGATCGCGCCCATGCCCGACACGGACGGCGCCTGGGGCACGACCCGCTTCATCGACCCGAGCGACATGCGCTACGACATGCATCTCACCATCGTGACCTTCGAGCCGGGCGGAACTATTCCCTTCATGGAGACGCATGTCATGGAGCACGGCCTCTATGTGCTGGAAGGCAAGGCCGTCTACCGCCTGAACTCGGACTGGGTGGAGGTGGAAGCCGGCGACTTCATGTGGCTGCGCGCCTTTTGCCCGCAGGCCTGCTATGCCGGCGGCCCGGGCCGATTCCGCTATCTGCTCTACAAGGATGTGAACCGTCACGCCGATCTCTGGTAGAGGCGCCGATGACAGCGCCTGCCGCCCGCTGCGGTAGTTCGCACCGCGGCCGGCAGGCAAAGGTCGTCATTATCTCTCTGCAGGGCTTTTACCTGGATCTTTCAGTTCAGATCCCGGAGCAGCCGTTTGTGCTTGCGCGTCTCGCGCAGCACGGCGCCGAAGCGCTCCACGCCCCTGGCCACCAGCATATCCTTCAGGCGCAGGAAGATTTCCGCCGTGGCAGTGGCATCGCCGATCGCGGTGTGGCGCTCGCCCTGGCTGATCGAAATGCCCAGCCGCTCGGCAAGCGCATCCAGCGTGTGGGTTTCCGCCTGACCGAAAACGGCGGCCGAGAGCAGCACAGTGTCGAGGATCGGATTGTCGAAGCGGCCATGCAGCTCACGCTCGCGCCGGCGCAGGAATTCCATGTCGAAGGGGGCATTATGAGCGACCAGCACAGCCCCTTGGGCGAATTGGCGGAACCGCTCCAGCACGTCGACGACGCCCGGAGCGTGCTCAACCATCGCGTTTGAAATGCCATGGACGGCGGTGGAGGAAGCAGGGATCGAGCGACCCGGATGGACGAGGCTGTCGAAAACCTCGCCGCGCACGCGCTTTCCGTTGACGATTCGCACGGCTGCAATCTGCACGATTTCGTCGCCCTGGTCGGGCAGCAGGCCGGTGGTCTCGGTATCGAAGACGACATAGGTCAAACTGTCGAGCGGCGCATCGCTGATCTTCTCCGTGGACGGACGCGACAGCAGCTCGAAATCATAGACGGCATAGCGGTTGGAAACGCTTTGCAGCACCGGCAGCGGGCTTGACCCCTCCTGCCGCAGCGTCTCGAAGGTGTGAGCCAGTTCGCGCAACCTTTCCTGGCTCTCCTGCTTCCCCGGCCCCTCCTGACCCGCCGATTTGCGATCGCCCTTTGCTGCCGCCAGCTCCGATGAAGCGCCGATTACGGGCTGGAGGAGGTCGAACACCTCCGCCAGCATCAGATCCCGGCGGGCATCGGCCGAAATTTCCGCGGTGACATCGCGAAGCGTCATCACATAGGCCGCCGGATCGGCTGTGTCTTCTCCAACCAGGCGCATCCGGGCGGCCAGGCGGCGCGTATGGGAATGGGTGGTGCAGATCAGTTCCACGGCCGCCGCTTCGGTCCCCGCCTCCAGAAGCCGCTGATGCGCGTGGCGTACCGGCCCATCATTCAGGTAGTCGAACAGGTTCTTGTCCAGACAGAGCGGAAGGACGGGATTATCCAGCAATTGCTGCGCGGCGCCGTTATAGAAGACCAGATGGTGCCGGCCGGTGCAAAGCAGGACGCCCGGCGGCACATCCGAGAGAAGCCGTTCCAGTTGGCTCTTGTCGGTGGAAAGCCGGGCAGTCTCCCGCGCGACGGTTTCGGCCAGGGCGCTGCGCGCCTGGGTCAGCCGGAGGGCCGCATCCGCTACGGCCTCAGCAATGCTTCCGAGATAGGCAAAGCCGCTCGGTTCGATGGCTTGCGCCACGCCGGCATCGACCCTGGCCCGGATGGCGCCGGCCAGCCGCTCGAGCGCCTTGGCAAGATGAAGATCAAAGAGGTAACCAATGCCGGCGGCGAGGCTGACAATGAGGAAGCCGGCCACCACCGCGACCCGGATCGCTGCCGTTGTCGCCTCTTCGTCCGCGCCGCGATGCAGGGCGAACCAGAGGCCGGCAGCAAGCGCGGCAAGGCTGCCGACGCCAAGCGCCAGGAAGAACAAGCAAAGTCGGACTCTCAGTCCCCATCGTGTCACCAAGCTCTCCTCCCGCAACGAGCGCTCAAGGCGCCGGCCTCACGCCTTCGCCGGCCGGCAGGCCGTCCGCAAGACAGGATCATCCGGCCCAAGCGAAATCCAGTCTGCGCCGATGATTTCGCCGTTTGGCGAGATCGAGACATTGCGCCCGACCAGATCCGCACGGCGGTTTGCGGCACAGTCAAACACCACCTTGACCCGGGCGGATTGCTGCCAGCGCGCTGCCAGGATGACGTCGATCATGACTTGATCGGGAAAGGCATCGTTGCGCTGTGTGGTTCTCTGGTCCACGGCGGTAAAACGCGTCGTTACGGGAACGATATAGGACCAGGGACGCCAGAAAGCCGCGTCTTCATTGTGCCAGGCCACCGGAACCTCCGCCGGCAGCGCCGTAGAGACGCGGGAAAACCAGCTATACTCGCTCCACACCGTGTAGGCGATCATGCCAAGGCCTGCGAAGACGGGCACGACCCAGCGCGGCACTGTCTGCCGGCTGACGAAGCGCAGCGTCATGGCAATCCCGGCCATGGCGACGCCCACCACGATGACGGCTATCAACTCGAACAGCATGCAGAAACTTCCTCAACTCAACTGGGCGCACGACTGTGACCGAGCGCCGATTGCATAGTGCGCACCACCACGAAGGCGTCGCGCAGGTGGGAACGCTCGAAATCACCGAATTCATAAGGCCCGAGGAAATTATCCGGCGGCAGGCCCGCCTTGATTTCCTGCGCCTGGTTGCGCAGCCGCATCTCCGCGATGAGATCGTAAGCCGCCAGAAGATCCCTGGCCCCGGCGCCGGAAATCACGCCCGCCTCCTCGGCTGCGATAAGGCGCGCCCTCGTATTGACCGGTGTCAGGCGGGCCTGCAAGGCGTAGACACGGCCGAGATCGACCACCGGCACCACACCATTGTGCTTCATGTCGATCTGGTTGCGGTGTTCGCCGCTGCGGATCGTGGCAAAGCCGCGCAGCAGGCCAAGAGGCGGTGCATGCTTGAGAGAATTCGCAATCATATGGGCGACGAAGATGGAGTTGCGGCTCGCTTGGTGAAGCGTTTCCGCCTGGAGATCCTGAAACAAAGCGGCGTTGCCGCCAATCGGACGCAGATCGAACATGACGCTCGACAGCATCTGCGCCATGGGATCCGGCTGCTCGATCCAGGCCTTGAAATAGCGCCGCCAGACGCTGACCGGCTGGCACCAGCGCGGATTGGTCGCCATCATGTCGCCGGGGCAGAAGATATAGCCGGAGGCATTCAAGCCGTCACTGACGAAGCGCGCAAGCTTTTCGAAATAGGGCATGTCGGGCGGCCTGACGCTGTCATCGAGAAACAGGCAATTATCCTGATCCGAAACACCTGTCTGCTCCTGGCGGCCCTGGCTGCCGCAGGCCAGCCAGAGATAGGGTACCGGAGGCGGTCCGAGATGCCGCTCGGCCAGCAGCAGAAGCCGGCGCGTGATCGTATCGGCAATATCGGTGATCAGCCGCGTCACCACCTCATGCGCATTGTTGCCGCCGACCAGCTGAACGAGCAATTGCGGAATCCGCGCCGTATTCTCCTTCATCTCCTCGACTGTCTCGGCATTGGCGATATCGCGCACCAGCAGCGCTGAGGATACGGCCTGAAACCGGGTGAGATCGGTCTGCGTCACCATGCCGACCAGACGCGCGCCACTGACGATCGGCAGATAGCCGACCTTCTGCTCCAGCATGACCTGCAGCACATCAGAACCGAGCGCCGTTTCCGGCAGCCCCATCGGATCGCGCGTCATGATCGCCTCGACGGAAGTTTGCCGGGGATCGCGGCCTTCCGCGATCAGTCGCGTGGTCAGGTCGCGGGCGGTGACAAGGCCGACAAAACGGTCGTTTTCCACCACGCCCAGGCTGGAGACGGAGCGATCGCGCATGATCCGCGCCGCCGCAAACACGCTGTCTGTGGGCGCGCAGGTCACCGGCGGCTTGGACATGAGGTCGAAGACCTTGGAGAGCGTCATGTCCGCCCGGCGAACCGCGTTGACGCGGCCCCTGGTGAAGAAGCGGGCAAAGACCGGCTGGTCCTGCATCAGGCGGTGAAATTCCAGAGCCGGAAGGATCAGCACCATGGCCGGCGCCCGCGCGGTCGCCGTGGTGACGGCCCGGCCGTCACGCATCAGGCCTCGCTCGCCGAGCGAGTTGCGGGGCGACAGCTGCGATATCAGTTCCCCGGCCGCATCGTGAACATCGATGCGTCCCTCCATGATCAGGAAGAGACCGGGCAGGGCGTCGCCGCGGGCATAGAGGATCTCGTCAGCATCAAGGCGACGCAGACTAAACCGCTCCGCTACACGGGCAATCTCTGCCTGGGGCAGGCTGTCATAGGGATGAACCGTCTCCAGAAAGCGGGCAATATCTGCCGTTCCGATGTCCATGGCACCCCCATCAGGTTGACGATCCCCAGGTCTGGACGTTGCTCCGACCCCTCATTTTGCCGTCAAAAATGGATATGGGCGGATCACGCCGCCCATATCAGTCATCGTCGATGAGCCTTTAGTGGCCCGTCGCAGCGCCGGCACCGCGCGGCACGCGGATCGACTCCACCAGATCCTGGACGGACTGCGGCGGGGCCGCCGTTGCCATGGACACGAAGTAAGCCACCACGAAGTTCAGCAATGCACCGATCGGACCAAAGGCTGTCGGCGGAATGCCGAACAGGAAGTTGGCCGGAACATTCTCCAGCATGTTCGTCCCGGGGATGAAGAACCAGCCGAGATAGGTGAACAGGTAGAGGCAGGTTGCCACCAGGCCGACGATCATGCCGAGCGTCGCCCCAAGCGAATTGATGCGCTTGGAGAAGATGCCCATCATCAACGCAGGGAAGATGGTGGCGGCGGCGAGGCCGAAAGCCAGCGCCACGGTCTGCGCCGCAAAGCCCGGCGGGTTGAGACCCAGCAAGGTTGCGACGAGGATGGCGCCGCCCATGGAAACGCGTGCGGCCATGAGTTCGCCTTTTTCGGAGATGTCGGGCTTCAGCCAATCCTTGATGAGGTCATGGCTGATAGCCGAGGAGATCGCCAGCAGAAGGCCCGCTGCGGTCGACAGGGCTGCCGCAAGACCACCGGCGGCGATCAGCGCGATCACCCAGCCCGGAAGCTGCGCAATTTCCGGATTGGCCAGGACGAGGATATCATTGTTGATATCCAGCTCATTGCCGTTCCATCCGCGGGTCTGTGCTTCGGAAGCAAAGCCCGTGGATTTATCATTATAGTACTGGATGCGGCCATCACCGTTCTTGTCGTCGAACTTCAAGAGACCCGTAACTTCCCAGTTCTTCATCCAGTCGGGACGCTGTTCATACAGTACAGCCTCCGATTTCGGACCATTCGGGAAGATGGTGTCGATGATGTTCAGCCGGGCCATGGCGCCGACGGCGGGAGCCGTCAAGTAAAGCAGCGCGATGAAGACCAGTGCCCAGCCGGCGGACCAGCGCGCATCGGCAACCCGTGGCACCGTGAAGAAACGGATGATGACGTGTGGCAGGCCAGCCGTGCCGATCATCAGGGACAGCGTGAACAGGGTCATGTTCAGCATGGAGCCCTGGCCAGTATAGGCGCTGAAGCCCAGATCGGTGACCACCTGGTCAAGCTTCTGGAGCAGAGGCTGGCCGGAGGCGGTGTGATCGGAAAACAGGCCGAGGCCGGGGATCGGGTTGCCGGTGAGCTGCAGCGAAATGAACACGGCCGGGATCGTGTAGGCGATGATCAGAACCACATACTGGGCGACCTGGGTATAGGTGATGCCCTTCATGCCGCCGAGAACAGCATAGACGAAGACCACCGCCGCCGCGATCCACAGGCCGGTCGAGACCGACACTTCCAGGAATCGCGAGAAGGCAACGCCGGCGCCCGTCATCTGACCGATAACATAGGTCACCGAAATGATGATCAGGCAGATGACCGCGACCAGGCGGGCACTCTGACTATAGAACCGGTCACCGATGAACTGCGGAACAGTGAACTTTCCGAACTTGCGCAGATAAGGTGCCAGCAGGAGAGCCAGCAGAACATAGCCGCCGGTCCAGCCCATCAGATAAGTGGAGTTGACGTAGCCGCCGCCGGCAATGATGCCGGCCATGGAAATGAAGGATGCCGCCGACATCCAGTCAGCGGCCGTGGCCATGCCGTTCATGACCGGGTTCACGCCGCGGTTGGCGGCGTAGAATTCCGCCGTGGTGCCGGCGCGGCTCCAGATGGCGATGCCGATGTAGAGCGCGAAGGACGCGCCCACCACCAGCAGGTTGAGCGTATACTGATCCATTATTCCCCCCTTATTCCTCGTCGACGCCGTGTTCGCGGTCGATCTTGTTCATGTAGTTGGCATAGAAAAAGATCAGCGCGATGAAGACGAGGATCGATCCCTGCTGGGCGAACCAGAAGCCAAGATCCGTGCCGCCCACCGGTATGCCCGACAACATGGGACGCAGGATGATGCCGAAGCCGTAAGACACCACGGCCCAGATCACGAGTGAAATATAGATTATCCGCTTGTTGGCTGCCCAATACGCATTGGACGACGAATTGTCCGACACGAGTACTCCTCCTCTTTTCCTCGACGGGCCGGCAAATGCTCGGCCACCCAACAACCGGATCTGATACAGACTCCCCACAGCCGGTTGCGAGACCAAACACTAGCGCAAAGGTGGCGGCTTGGCACACTCTCCCTTAGTCGTAGGAGGAGGGCCTAAAATGCCACTTTCCACGGATTTTTCGACGAAATGGGCGTGTGCGCAGCGCAATAATCGCGCTGCAGTGCACAGGTTAAGGGCTTATGCGAAGAGTGCGCCCGGCCCGGGGTCAGGTTCTGTGGAACTCTTTTGCGGGGCACGGCGCCCCCAGGGGTCGCGCGGGATCTCATTCCGGCGCTTCGCGTCTTTTCGCAGTATCTCCGACACAAAAAACGCCGGCGGTTGCTTGCCGCCGGCGCGTTTCTTTGTACGGACTGGCAATTTGCGCCGGTCAGGCGAGCGTATAGGCCGTCTTTACCACCGTGAAGAATTCCGCTGCATATTTGCCCTGCTCGCGCGGGCCGAAGGACGATGCCTTGCGACCGCCGAAGGGAACGTGGAAATCCACACCGGCCGTCGGGAGATTGACCATGACCATTCCGGCTTCGGAATTGCGCTTGAAATGCGTCGCATGCTTCAGGCTTGTGGTGGCAATGCCGGCCGACAGGCCGAACGGCGTATCATTGGCGACCGCCAGTGCCTCATCATAATCCTTGACCCGGATCACGGCTGCGACCGGGCCGAAGATCTCCTCGCGGCTGATGCGCATCTGGTTGGTGGCTTCGGTGAACAATGTCGGCTGCAGATAGAAGCCGGGCGTGTCGCGCTCGATGCGTTCGCCGCCGAAGGCCAGTCTGGCCCCCTCCTGCTTGCCGATCTCGATATAATCGCAATCCTGCTTGAGCTGCTTCTCATCGACGACCGGGCCGATATGCGTGCCTTCCTTCAGCGCGTGATCCACCGTCAGCTTGCTGAGGCGCTCGGTCAGCGCGGCAACGAAGCGGTCATGAATGCCTTCCGTCACGATCAGTCGCGAGGAGGCCGTGCAGCGCTGGCCGGTGGAGAAGAAGCCGGAATTGGCGGCCGCCTCGACGGCGACGGACAGATCGGCATCGTCAAGCACCACCATCGGATTCTTGCCGCCCATTTCCAGCTGGAACTTGCGGTTGTGCTCAATGGAGGCCATGGCGACGCGCTTGCCGGTGCCGGTGGAGCCGGTGAAGGTGATACCGGCCAGATGCGGGCTGTCGAGCATGGCCTGGCCGACGACGGAACCGCGGCCCATGACCAGATTGAGCACGCCCTTCGGCAGGCCTGCCCGGTGCAGGATATCGACGATGGCCCAGGAGCAGCCCGGTACCAGGTCCGCCGGCTTGAAGACGACCGTATTGCCATAGGCCAGCGCCGGAGCGATTTTCCAGGCGGGAATGGCGATGGGGAAATTCCAGGGCGTGATGATGCCGATCGGGCCGAGCGGCTCGCGGGTGATCTCGACGCCGATATTGGGCCGCGCGGAGGGAACCACTTCACCCGTCAGGCGCAGGGTTTCGCCGGCAAAGAAATCGAAGATCTGGGCAGCGCGAATGGTTTCGCCGATGCCTTCCGGCAGCGTCTTTCCCTCTTCCTGCGACAGGAGACGGCCAAGCTCTTCCTTGCGCGCCAGGATTTCATCGGCGGCCTTCTTCAGAATGGCGTGGCGCTCGAGAATGCCGGAGCGCGACCAGGCGGGAAAGGCAGCCTTGGCGGCAGCGATGGCGGCTTGCGCATCCTCTGCGGATGCCTGGGCATAAAGGCCGACGACATCCTTCGTATCGGAGGGATTGAAATTCTCCGAGGCCTGGCTGCCGACCCATTCGCCAGCGATCAGGTTTTGATGAATAGACATAAAGCCTCCCTTGGGCGGGATTCCGCCGTTGCGTGGCGGAGCGCGTCTCAGCCTCCGCGTGAATGATAGTTCGGGCGGGCATGATCTCCGCCAGCCCGCATGAATGGACCGGAACACCCGGGTCTGGCAAGCCGAACACGGCCGTCGTGATCTGCAAAACTGCCAAGCCGGGTCGCGCAGACCGTGCCGGCAGAGGCGCCGCGCCACCATACTTATAAGATAGATTTCCGCAAGATATATGACAGGCTAAAGATAAGTTGAACTCCGCCCTCTGGCAGGTGAACGCACGGCTTACGCCGGATTTTTCCCGGCTCTCGCCCGTTATTTTGATGCCAGAAAATTTTCGCCCGCATCGCGGATTTGGCGGGGTCCGGAGCAAAACATCCGCCTGCGCTCACAAAGGCTGGGAAATTTTATTTCACACTGCGGGTTGTAATCCCTGAGAAAGGGCGTACATTCATCGCATCGAACTTGGTCGTGACTTCGTCCGAGAGCTAAGGCGCTCTGTCAGATTTCCTTCAAACATCGATCCAACTGGCACGGTGTGCCAGATCAACCCACGATTTTGAAAAGGAAATCGTTATGAATACAGGTACCGTCAAGTGGTTCAACAGCACCAAGGGTTTTGGTTTCATTCAGCCTGACCAGGGTGGCCAGGACGTATTCGTCCACATCTCCGCCGTTGAGCGCGCTGGCCTTTCCGGCCTCAACGATGGCCAGAAGATCAGCTACGACATCGTCCAGGACAAGCGTTCTGGCAAGAGCTCGGCTGACAACCTTCGGGCTGCCTAATTTACCATTCGTCACAACCGACCACGGATGTACTGGCGGTTGATCGACAGAATGATTGGGAGAGGTCGGGACATCCCGGCCTTTTTTCGTTTCAGGCGAGATCCAAGGGGACGAATATGGCAGTTGCGCGTTACGCCATCGGCGATCGTGTGGTTCTGAAGACAGGATTGGGCATGCGCGGCGGTGCGCCGGCATCATGCCGCATATCGGCTGTCCTGCCCTCGGCCCATGGCCAGGCTCAATACCGAATTCGGTACGAGAACGAAACGTTCGAGCGCCGGATCGTTGCCACGGATATCGACCCGGAGCGGTCGAGGCCGACGGCACAGCTAGAAGAGGCCGTCTCGCCCGAGAAGGGCACGTCGTGGCTGAACCCCGCGGCGGTGAAGATCGGCAAGTGATCAATAGGCAGAATGCACAATGGCCACTTGTGCCGTGCAGAAGGAGAGATTTTGCAGGTTCTAGTCCGAGACAATAACGTTGACCAAGCCCTCCGTGCGCTCAAGAAGAAGATGCAGCGCGAGGGTATTTTCCGTGAAATGAAGGCGCGCAGCTCCTACGAAAAGCCGTCCGAACGCCGCGCCCGTGAAAAGGCGGAAGCGATCCGGCGCCAGCGCAAGCTTGCCCGCAAGAAGATGCAGCGCGAGGGTCTTCTGCCCGCGCCGAAGAAGTCCGCGACCGCCCGCGGCGGTGCCCGTCGCTGATCGGCGCCGACCGGCGAAAACCGACCCGTTCGGAACAGTCTTGTCCCTTGCAGTGAAGCGGCCCATCTGGCCGCTTCTTGCGTTTCATCGTTTCGCTAGATCGTCAGGAGCCGCCCGCGCGCGCCTGCAAGGTGTCCCGCTGAGACGGTGACCGCCCAACTCCATCATCCCGCGATCGGATGTCAAGGCGCCTTGCGTCGCTCCTGCACCGTTCCAGACCCCAATCAGGGCTTGGTCAAATCAGGGCTTGGTATTGCCGGATGAGCTATCCGGCGGCAACTGGCTGGGCTTGATCACCGGCGTCTCGCCCACGGCGGGTGCCGGTGTCACCATTTCCGGATCGCCCACGGCTGGCGGGGTGAGAACGCTGTCGCAATTATCCAGCTTTTGCGTGGTCGACATACCGGAGCCGGGCGTGACGCTTTGGCTATTGCCGGTTTGAGACTCCGGCTGGGCGACGCAGTTCTCAGCCTGCTGCTGCATGCGCGGACCTTTGTCCTGGGCCTGAACCTGGGCTTGAGCCTGGGCGGGGATTGGCGCGGCGAGACCGGCGCCCATCAAGGCAGCCAGTGCGAGGGCAAGCGGCGAGGCCGTGGCACGGCCCTGCGACCTGGTGGTCGAAAAGATCGTTTGCATAATGACACCTCCTGATCGGTCAACCCGCCGGAAGCGCTGGTGTTCCCTTTGCCGGGCCGCTCGTCCGAACTATCCCTTCACGTCTTTGTCAGTGTCCCCTCGGCCCGGCCCCTGACTCCGGCACCTGACTCCGGCACCTGACTGCGGCCCCTGACTTCGGCCCCTGACTTCGGCCCCTGACTTCGGATCGAAACTCTGGCGGATGACGAGGTCCGGAACCACGCGCTCGTGGCCGGGCGAGGCCTCGGGTTCGGCGAGCCTGCGGTCGAGGAAATCCACCGCCTTCTGCGCCATGACCAGAGGATCCTGCCGGAAGGTGGTGAGGCCGTAGTTCAACCAGGCGGCCTCGGGAATATCGTCGAAACCGATCACGGCGACATCGTCGGGCACGCGCAACCCTCCCTCGCGTCGCAGCACATCCATGACCCCGAAGGCAATGAGATCATTGCCGCAGAAGACGGCATCCGGCGGTTCGACCTCGGCCAGCATGGCGCGGCCGGCCGAGAGCCCGCATTGATAATCCGCCTCGCCGCCGAAGAATGGCAAAAGAGGCCGACCGTGATGCTCAAGCTCGGAGAGGAAGGCGATCTGCCGCTCCTGGATGGCCGGCGTCGCGGCCAAGGGTCCGGCAAAGGCAAGCTTTTCCCGGCCGGCGCGGAGGAAAAGCCGCGCCGCTTCGATCGATGCTTCGGAATTGCCGGCATCGAGATGATCCGCATCCGGCTCCGACCGCCCGATCAGGACGACCGGCTGCCCATTGCGCTTGGCGAGATCGAAAAAGCTGGCCGGCGGAGAGCCGGAGAGAATGATGGTCGCCTCGGCGCGGTGACCGATCAGCATTTTCTGCGCCGCAAGCAGCTCATCCTCCCTCTGTCCGGTATTGATGAGAACCGGAACGCTGCCGCGCCGGATCAGCGCCTTGGACAAAGCGGCCGTCAAATGGGCCCGAAAGCCGACCTCCGGCCGGGTCGCCACGATACCGACGAGGCGGCTTTGATTGTTGAGCACGCCCCGGGCAAGATCATTGACGTGGTAGCCGAGCTCTTCCGCCGCACGCAGCACCTTTTCGCGTGTCTCCTGGGAGACGCTGGCACCCGGCGTGAAGGTCCGCGATACTGCCGAGCGCGACACACCGGCACTGAGCGCCACCTGTTCGGCGCTGACGAACCGCATGCGGTATTTGCCGTTTTTCATTCCACCTCACCCTCTATCGCCGACCATCCGCAGCCTTACCGCGCCGACCGTCTGTCACGACCCCTTGTCCCGGTTAGAAATTGACCCCCGCATCCGGCGGCGCCTCGACGGTCCAAGGCTCTTGCGACGGCCGATCCTGTCCTCGCTTCCCCGCCACCATCTTGTCGCGGGCAAGGGAGGATGGAAAGTACAGGAAGGGGCAAAGCAGACGCCTGCCCGGCCTGCCGGCCGCTTTTTTTCCACGCGCGAGCGCCATGTGCTGAGCTTCGAAGGAAACGACCTGAGGTAATCGCGGCTGCGCAAGGGTCCAAGGGTGCCATCTTGCCCAGGCCGCGGCCCCCTTCGTCACGTTTTCGTCCAAGCCCCACCATTCCTTCGGCATGCCCTTTCTCTGCAGCGCCCGTGATCACGACGAGCGGCCTCTTGCTCCTAGGCATGCTTCTTGACAGGCGCGTGACGGCCACCTCGGCGGGCTGCCAAGCGCAACTCAGAATTGCCCTATTTCGCGCGCCGATTGACATAAACAGGATATAGAGTCAGATTCTCGTCGAGGCCCGGGAACCGATCGGAACAATCCGGCATTCTGCCGGTTGGGTACGAGAAGGAAGACGAGGGAGACGTCATGACCGACACATCAGCAAGTGACCGAATTCGCGCCGACATGATCGCGCTCATCCCAGCTTTGAGATCTTTTGCGCGGCGGCTCGACCGCAGCCCAAGCAATGTCGATGACCTGGTTCAGGAAACGCTGCTGCGGGCGCTTGCCAATCTCGACAAGTTCCAGGAAGGCACGAGCCTGAAATCCTGGATGTTCACCATTCTGCGCAATACGTTCTGCACGAAATTCGGTCTGGCCAAGCGCGAAGTCGTGGGTCTCGAAGATTGCGCCTCGGCACGGCCTTCGGTCAACGCACCGCAGGAATGGTCGGTGCGCGCCCAGGAATTCCACCGCGCCATGCTGGATCTTCCCGAGCATTATCGCGACGCCGTCGACATCATCCTTCTGCAAGGTCAGTCCTATGAGGCGGCGGCGGAACGCTGCGGCTGCCCCGTCGGCACCATCAAGAGCCGCGTCAACCGCGCCCGGGCGCAGCTTGCACATCAGCTGAACTGACGCTCCGGCGATTTCCGGGCGCTTCATGCCGGCTCGCGCCACATCCCATGGCGCTGGCCCGCATCGTTTGCTTTCGCTGCGCGGCAGCCTGAGTGACCCGTTTCCTCTCTTTCTTTATCTCAGCCAGTAGCCCAGCGCGAGCGCCAGGATGACGGCCAAGGCGACGAGTGCCGGAACCAGCGCCGGCAGGCTCGGACGTTTGGTGCGCGTCCCCTTGGCCGGCTGCATGGCCGTGTCGAAATTCCGCGATGTCAGCTGTTCGTTTCCGGGCGTTCTCGGCTGGCTGGCGCGGGCCATGGCAATCTCCTCCGGCGTCGGAGGCGCGCCACCCGCTTCGGCATCGGTTTCCATGGGAGCGGCAGCCGGATCGATGCCGGGGCGCTTATCACCCGTCAGACCCTGCTGGATATCGCCCCGCACTTGTGACGCGGTCGGATGCGAAGCAGTCGGGTGTGGGCCGGAAGCCGGTGAAGGTGCCGGAGAAGTGGCCGGCGATGTGGCGGGGATTGCGTTCGGATCCGTGCTGCTCATGATCGCCTTGTCCTCTGATTCTCTTGACAACCGGCGGCCGCAGCAAAGGTTCCCGTGCCTTGGCAGGCCCCTTTCCGCCTTTTTGACATAGGAGAACGTGCGCTCGCCGATCCGCTTCCGCAGAGCCTTTCCGCAGGCTGTGGTGCAACCGTCGGATCCGCCCGTTCGCTGCAAGACCGTCAGTTGGTGATCGCATGTGGCGAAGGCTGTCCGGCCTCCTGATCGGATTGCGTGAAAGGCCGCGATCCGAAGATGACGACTGCCACCACCAGGGCCAGAACGGCCGCCAAAATCCATGTCTTCTTCATTATTGTTACTCCGTTGCGCCGGTCGCAGAAGCAGGCGCCGATCGCGGTGCGGGCGGGAAAGCCGGAAACCGGCCTCCCCGCCCGCAAAGCTCACATCTGTTCGGACTGCGCGCCGCTATTGGGCTTGGCAGGACCGAGATTGGGCTTTTCGCCTAGAGGCTTCATCGGCGCCGAAGAGAACTTGCCCTTGCCGTCGATGGACTGGCCTTCGGACCAGCGACCGGCGATCGGATCGGTGCCATCCTCCTGGAAGCCGAGGAAGGCATAGGAGAAGTCGGTATTTTCCTGCTCCTGCGGGAAGCTGTTGGGAATGGGGAAGACCCCCGTCTGGCCGCCGAGCTCTTCCAGCGCTGCCAGCCACTGGTTCTGGTGCATGGTGTCGCGGGCGATCAGGTACGACAGCATTTCCTTCATGCCCGGATCATTGGTGAGGTTGTAGAGGCGGACGGCAAGCGTACGTCCCGTGGATTCGGCCGCCACATTGGCGGTCATGTCGGCGGCGATATTACCGCTGGCATAGATATGCGACATGTCGAAGGGAACACCATCGCTATCGACCGGCATGGCCGACAGACCGGCGGACAGGATATTCTTCATGTTGATGCCGCCCAGCACCATGCTGGAGACGGGATCCTTGGAAACGGCTTCCTTTTCCGAAAGCGGCGCGCCTTCGAGGTTGAGCGCCACGGCCGTGGCCAGCATCTCGATGTGGCCGAGTTCCTCCGCCGCGGTGTTCATCAGAAGATCGCGGAACTTGGTATTGCCCCGTGCGCCGCAGGCCTGGAAGAAATACTGCATGGCGACACGGATCTCGCCCTCGACACCGCCGATCGCCTGCTGAAGCGCACGCGCAAACAGCGGATCGGGCTTTTCCACCCGGACCGGAAATTGGAGCTTGCCATCGGTGTAAAACATTACTCTCTCCTTCATGTTGGACCGGGCACCCAACAAGAGCATTGGAGAGAAGTTCCGCTACTGTACGCAAGCCGACGCGAAACACGCCGGCGCTCTGGCGCTTTCAACGCAAAGGCCGGATCAATCCGGATCCGGCTATCGTCCGATGCCGGACCGACGGCCGCCGGGCCGCTCACGATGAAGGGTGGATCAATCCTTCAGACGCGGCGACACCTCGGTCTCGAAACTCTTCAAGGCGGCGCCAATCGCCTGGTGCATGTCGAGATAGCGATAGGTGCCGAGGCGCCCGCCGAAGATGATATCCGTCTCCTGTTCCGCCAGCGCGCGATAAGCAAGATAGGTGCGTTTGTCTTCGGCCGTATCGATCGGATAATAGGGCTCGTCGGCACGGGTGGCAAAGCGCGAGAATTCCCGTACGATCACGGTCTTTTCCTTCTGGTAGTCGCGCTCCGGATTGAAATGCCGGAATTCGAGGATGCGCGTATAGGGCACGCTCTCGTCGGCGTAGTTCATCACGGCCGTGCCCTGGAAATCGCCGACATTCACGACCTCCTCCTCGAAATCGATCGTGCGCCATTTCAACTCACCGGCGCGATAATCGAAATAGCGGTCGATCGGGCCGGTATAGACGACCGGCTTGCCGGCCGGGATCTCTCCGCGAACGGTGAAATAATCCGTGTTGAGGCGCACATCGATCAAGGGATTGTCCAGCATACGTTCGAAGATCGCCGTATAGCCATCGACCGGCAGGCCCTCATAGGGGTCGTTGAAATAGCGATTGTCGAAGTTGTAGCGCACAGGCAGGCGGGTAATGATGGATTCCGGCAGCTCGCGCGGATCCGTCTGCCATTGCTTGGCGGTATAACCGCGGATGAAGGCCTCATAGAGCGGCCGGCCGATCAGCGAGATCGCCTTCTCCTCGAGATTTTGCGGCAGGCGATCGCCCAGTTCGCTCGCCTGTTGCGCCACCAGCGCACGCGCTTCGTCCGGGCTCATCCGCTTGCCGAAGAACTGGCAGATCGTGCCGAGATTGATCGGCATCGAATAGACCTGGTCGCGATAGCTGGTGAAGACGCGGTGGCGGTAATCGGTAAAGGCGGTGAAGCGGTTCAGATACTCCCAGACCACCCTGTTGGGCGTATGGAAGAGATGGGCGCCGTATTTATGGACCTCGATGCCGGTTGCCGGGTCGTTTTCGCTATAGGCATTGCCGCCGATATGGCGTCGCCGATCCAGGATGAGCACGCGCTTGCCGCGCTCATTGGCCACGCGCTCGGCAATGGTGGCGCCGAAAAAACCGGCGCCGACGATAATCAGGTCGTAATCTGCAAAGCTCACCGCGCGTATTCCCCCTGGACGGCTGCATCTTCGATGAAAGGGCCGCAGCCCCCTATCATCCATATCTGGTATATGGCCGCTAACTGACGCAAAGCTTGTGATCGCACTCGAGCGCCCAAGATTTTTCGTTTGCAGCAGAACCGCCCCCGGCGCATGGTCCCTGAAAGAGTCGATGTTCAAACGTTCCTGTTCGGAAGGGTCAAAGGCAAGACATGTCAGCGGATGCAATCGTTCTGGGAGCCGGCATTATCGGTGTATCGACGGCCGTTCATCTGGCGCAGAGGGGCAAATCGGTGGTGCTGGTGGACCGCCGCGGGCCGGGCGAGGAGACCTCCTTCGGCAATGCCGGCCTCATCCAGCGCGAAGGCGTCGTTCCTTACGCCTTTCCCCAGCAGATCGGCATGATCCTGCGCTACGCGCTCAACAACCGGATCGATGCGCATTATCACCTGGCCGCCCTGCCCGCCGTGGCGAAATTCCTCAGCCGCTATTGGTGGAATTCCAATATCCGCCGCCATCAGGTCATCGCGCGGTCCTATGCGCCGCTGATCGAACAGTCGATCGCCGAGCATGACAAACTGATCACCGCTGCCGATGCCGGCCATCTGATCCGCAAGGACGGCTGGACGCAGGCCTTCCGCACGCAGGCCAAGCTTGACGCCGAAGTTCGCGAGGCGGAGCGGCTGAAGCGGGAATACAAGCTGGATTTCAACGTGCTGGACCGTAAGGGCCTCGCGCAACAGGAGCCGCATCTCTCCTCCGATTTCGTCGGCGCCCTGACCTGGACGGATCCCTGGTCGGTAACCGATCCGCATGGCTTGACGCTCGCCTATGTGGCGCTTTTCGAGAAGCTTGGCGGCCGCTTCATCCGCGGCGACGCCACGACCCTCAGACAGACGGCAAGCGGCTGGTCCGTCTCGACCGATGAGGGCGTAGTGGAAGGCAAGGACGCAGTGGTGGCCCTCGGTCCCTGGTCCGATACGGTGACAAAGCCGCTCGGCTACCAGTTCCTCGTCGGCGTCAAGCGTGGCTACCACATGCATTATGCCAGCCGCGACAATGCGGTGCTGAACGGCTGGACGATGGATGCCGAACGCGGCTATTTCCTCGCCCCGATGCGCCAGGGCATTCGCCTGACGACGGGCGCCGAATTTGCCCTGCGGGATGCGCCGATGACGCCGGTCCAGCTTGGCCGCGCGGAAGCCGTGGCACGCACCATGTTCCCGCTCGGCGAGCGGCTCGACAGGCAAGCCTGGATGGGTGCGCGCCCCTGCACGCCGGACATGATGCCGGTGATCGGCAAGGCGCCCCGGCACAATGGCCTCTGGTTCGCCTTCGGCCACGCCCATCACGGCCTGACGCTCGGCCCCGTGACGGGACGCGCCATCGCCGAAATGATCGATGGCGAAACGCCCTTCCTCGACATGTCGCCCTACCGGCCGGAGCGGTTCCGGATCTAGGGTCCAGCAAACGCGCGAGGGCAGGTTATCCGAGCCAGATGCCTTGCCTTCGCATCGGCAACGGGCCGGTTGCAAGCGGCTTCAGCGGCCTCAACCCACTTTGCGCCTGCCCGGCTGGTGATCCACGTCCGGGATGTAATAGCTCAGCTGCAAGCCGATGAAGGATTTGAAATCCTTCAGCAGGGCCTTCCCTTCCTCCGGCGAGACCTTGAGAATCAGACGCACCAGGCTGATGGTGAGATGACACATCATGAAGACCGTGCGGCCATATTGCGGCCGAAGGCTTTCCGCGATGAACCCCTCCGTGGCGCTGCTGAATTCTTCGGCCACCTCCCGCGCGGCCGTGACATCCATGTCGGAAAGCATCTTGTCGGCCTGCGCGGCATTGATGAGATCCTGCACCGCCGGATTGTTGCTGACGAAGAACATGTAGAGATCGACCAGCCCCCCGGCGGCCGGCGCAATGTCTTCCGTCGAGCGGATGTTCTGCAGCGCCTGGGACAAAAGCTGCTTCACCTGTTTGACATAGCTGTCGTGAAGTGTCGCAACGATGGCGGACTTATTGGGAAAATACTGGTAGACAGAAGCGATCGGCCCGCCGGACAGGCTGGCGATTTCCTTCATCGTCACCGCATCGATCCCTTTCTTGCCGATGAGATCCATGGCCACCTTCAGGATCTCGTCGATGCGTTCGCGGCTACGGTCCTGCTTCGGAATTCTCCGAAGAGAAAACCGAGACGCCCCCGTCTTGGCTTCCGTCGTCTTGTTGATCAAACCATCCATGCCCATTCCCCTAAACTACCCCATGACATGACGGCGGGAAGACCCGATCGGATCACTCCCATCGTCATCCTGCATCTCATTTTTCAGACAAGACCTCTGCCGACGGCGTGATCGGCCATCGCGATGCGTCCCATCATTCTTCAGCAAGCAGACCCCCGCCTGACATTGGCCGCACGCAAACCGCCACCCTGATGACCATCCACAGGACACCAAACCGCCACTGAAACGTTTCAGTCGACGGCGTCCGCCACAAACATCGCAAGTGGAGAATTCGACACCTGTTTTAGTAAAACCGACATTGAACAAGCAGATCGTCGTATGGAAGCCATTTCATAACTATGGATTCGTTCGATTTATCTCATTCCTGACGGCACTGTGAATCAGACATGGAATTCAATACAATGCCTTCTTTCAATACTTCATGTTCTACGTGCGTTCAACTACTTGTCGTCAAACAGTCCAAAGAATTGAATATTACTTTTTGCTGATGAAAAGTGAGGGAAATCGGTCGGACAGCAGCATAGGCATGACAAATGACAAGAATACCAGGCGCAGGATGTGATGCGTGCCGACATAGGCAGGATCTGCCGGGAGAATCACTGCCATGGCCGACATGGTCTCCAGTCCGCCGGGCGCAAAGGCGATGAAGGCGGCGGCCAGGGGAATATCGAGACCGATCGAGACGATTGCGGCCACCGCGCCCGATATGGCGCAGACCACGGCGGTCGCCGAAAGGCCCGCCAGCGTGGAACGCCGCAGATCCCGGCCCGTGACGCCGGAAAAGCGCGTGCCGATCAGGCATCCGAGGATGACATAGACCGGCACCTGCAGCCAGAAGGGGATCACGCCTTCCACCAGACCGGTGAGATGGGCAAGGCTCGAGACGAGCATGCCGCCCACCAAGAGCGCGGCCGGCACCCGCAGGCGCTGCAGGGCAAGACCGAGCGCCAGGGCGGGCAGCGCCATGGCCAGGAGAGCGAGGGGGCCGGCAGAGAGCGGAGCGGCCAGAGTTGAGGGCGGGGTTAGCCCGTAGAGTTCGACGACGATCGGAACGAGGAGGGTCAGCGCCAGCAGGCGCACGCTCTGAATGACGCTGACGGCGGCCAGATCGCTCCGCGTCCCGGCGGCAAGGCTCAAGACATAGCTCAGATGACCGGGGCAGGCCGCCAGCAGAGCGGTCAACCGGTCATAGCCGAAGACCCGCCGCAGGAAACCTGAGGCGGTGAGAAGCAGGATCGCCGACATGGCGAACAAAGCGACAAAGCTCAGGGGCCATTGCGCGGTCGCCGCAAGCACATCCGGCGTGATGGTCGAGCCCATGGACAGGCCGACGGCGAGGAAGGCGGCATTGCGAAGCGACGGCGGAACCGCGATCCGGATGCCGCACAGGCAGGCCAGTGTGGCGAGCGCTGCCGGCCCGACCAGATAGGGCGCCGGCATTTGCAGGGCTGCGGCGAGCGCCGCGCCGATGGCGCCAAGGACAAGAGTGACGAGAACAGGCAGAACGGGGGACAAGAACGGCATTGCACCAGACGGCAGAAGCGGCGGCGGCCGGATATCCCGCGGGGGATGACGTCAAAAAGCCGGCCTTGCGCGCCGCAATCGCTCGGTCGGGCTTCCTCGGGCCGGAGAGCGCCGCAGCGGCTCCGGGCCGGCTTCCCTGCCCTGCCTTACTGAGGAAGGGCGTACGGGCGCGGTGCCCTCAGGCGGTGGCGGCGATTTTGCGCGGCGGCAGATCGTCGAGACCAAGCAGGAAGTTGATCTGGGGGCGTGCCTTGACCAGGTCGTCGATGGAATATTCCGTCAGCACCTGGAAGAAGGCGTTGAGCGCGCGGCGGAGGGCGGCATTGAGTCCGCAGCTGTCGACCAGAGGACACTCGACCGCGCCATCCTCGAAACATTCCGCCATGGCAAAACTGTCTTCGGTGACCTTCACGACGTCGAAGAGGCTGATCTTCTCGGCGCTGCGTCCCAGGCGCACGCCGCCATTGCGGCCGCGTACGGTTTCCACCAGACCAGCCTTGGTCAGGGGCTGCAGGATCTTGAACAGAAACAGCTCCGACACCCCGTAGGCTCTCGCGATTTCCGGGATCCGGCTCAGATTGCCGTCATTGGCGGCGCAATACATCAACATGCGCACGGCATAGTTGGTCTGTTTCGTTAGACGCATAATGGTCTCCCCGCGATTTCCTACCAACCATATAAGCCGTTCGCCAGTTTTGAACAATTCCAAAATATGAAAATATGCTTGAGACTATCCACTTTTCACGGCGCTGTGAATTGACGTGGTGGGGCTTTGATGACTTTTTCCATCCAGATAAGTTCACGTTTGGGGGGGCCCTTTGATGATTGATCGCATGAAGACGTTTCTGGCAGCCGGTGTGGCGCTTGGTTTGAGCAGTGGCTGGGCCATGGCCGATGGCGAAGTGAACATCTATTCCTACCGGCAGCCGGAGCTCATCCAGCCCCTGCTGGATGCCTTCACCACCAAGACCGGGATCGAAACCAACGTTCTCTTCCTGGACAAGGGTCTGGTGGAGCGCATCAAGGCGGAAGGCGTGAACTCGCCCGCCGATGTCATCCTGACCGTCGATATCCAGCGCCTCACCGAGGCGAAGGACGGCGATGTGGTGCAGGCCGTGACGAATAACGAGACGATCAACAAGGACATTCCTGCCGCCTTCCGCGATCCGGAGGGCGAGTGGTTCGGCCTGACGACGCGCGGACGCGTGGTCTATGCGTCCAAGGATCGCGTGCAGCAGAACGAGATCACCTATGAGGACCTGTCCGACCCGAAGTGGAAGGGAAAGATCTGCATTCGGGACGGCCAGCACTCTTACAATATTGCTCTGTTCGCCTCGATGGTGGCGCATCACGGCGCCGAATACACCGAAAAATGGCTGACGGGCCTGAAGAACAATCTGGCGCGCAAGCCTGACGGCAATGACCGCAGCCAGGCCAAATCGATCATGGCCGGCGAATGCGACATCGCGCTCGGCAATACCTATTATGTCGGCCTGATGATGACCAATGAGAAGGAGCCGGAGCAGAAGGACTGGGCGAAGGCGATCAAGATCCTCTTCCCCAATGCGGCCGACCGCGGCACGCATGTCAATATTTCCGGCATGGCGCTCGCCAAGAACGCGCCGAACAAGGACAATGCCCTGAAGCTGATGGAGTTTCTGGCCTCGGGCGAAGCGCAGAAGATCTATGCCGAGCAGGTGTTCGAATATCCGGTCATGCCGGGCGCCGAACCTTCCGACATCGTCAAGTCCTTCGGGGCGATCAAGCCGGACGCGCTGCCGCTGATCGACATCGCAAAGAACCGCAAGACCGCCTCCGAACTGGTCGACAAGGTCGGCTTCAACGAAGGCCCAACCCAGTAAGCGACCAGTAAGGGACCCGGATCGGGTGAGGAAAAGGGCGCCGCATCGGGCGCCCTTTTTTATGGTCGAAGCTCCGGCTTATTTCATCACCGGCATCACGAATTCCGCACCGTCTTTGATGCCGGACGGCCAGCGGCTGGTGACCGTCTTGGTGCGCGTCCAGAAGCGGATGGAATCGGTCCCGTGCTGGTTGAGATCGCCGAAGGAGGAGGATTTCCAGCCGCCGAACGAGTGGTAGGCCAGCGGCACCGGAATCGGCACATTGACACCAACCATGCCGATATTGATGCGGCTTGCAAAATCGCGCGCCGCATCGCCGTCGCGGGTGAAGATGGCAACGCCATTGCCGTATTCATGCTTCATTGGCAGGTCGAGGGCTTCCTCGTAATTCTTCGCCCGCACGACCGAGAGAACCGGACCGAAGATTTCGGTCTTGTAGATATCCATCTCCGGCGTCACATGATCGAAGAGGCAGCCGCCGATGAAATGGCCGTTCTCATAGCCCTGCAGCTTGAAATCGCGCCCATCCACCACCAGTTCGGCGCCCTGCTCGACACCGCTGTTGATGAGGCCGAGGATCTTCTCGCGGGCTTCCTTGGTGACCACCGGGCCCATATCGGCCTTGTCGTCCGTATAGGGGCCGATGCGCAGGCTTTCGACCATGGGCGTCAGCTTTTCGACCAGGCGATTGGCGGTCTCCTCTCCCACCGGAACGGCTACCGAAATGGCCATGCAGCGCTCGCCGGCGGATCCGTAACCGGCGCCCATCAGGGCATTGGCGGCCTGATCGAGATCGGCATCCGGCATGATGATCATGTGGTTCTTCGCGCCGCCGAAGCACTGGGCGCGCTTGCCGTTCATGGCGGCGGTGCCATAGACATAGCGGGCGATCGGCGTCGAGCCGACGAAAGAGACGGCGGAAATGTCCGGGTGGGTGAGAATGCCGTCGACGGCGGCCTTGTCGCCATTGACAACGTTGAGCACGCCGGCCGGCAGGCCCGCTTCGATCATCAGTTCGGCCAGCCGGATCGGCACCGAGGGGTCACGCTCTGAGGGCTTCAGGATGAAGGCATTGCCACAGGCAATGGCCGGCGCGAACATCCACATCGGGATCATGGCCGGGAAATTGAAGGGCGTGATGCCCGCACCAATGCCCACCGGCTGGCGCATGGAATACATGTCGATATTGGGACCGGCGCCTTCGGTGAATTCGCTCTTCGACAGATGCGGGATGCCAATGACGAATTCGCAGACTTCCAGGCCCCGCACGATATCGCCCTTGGCGTCCTCGATCGTTTTGCCGTGCTCGCGCGACAGGGTTTCGGCCAGGCTGTCCATATTGTCGTTCAGAAGCTGGACGAATTTCATGAAGACCCGGGCGCGGCGCTGCGGATTGGTTCCCGCCCATTTGACCTGCGCTGCCTTGGCGCTTTCCACCGCGGCATTCAGCTCTTCGGCGCTCGCCAGGGCGACCTCTCCCTGCACGTCCCCGGTTGCCGGATTGTAGATGCCCTGCTTGCGGCCGGACGTTCCGGGCACGTGCTTGCCGTCAATATAATGGCCGATTTGATACATGGGTTTCCTCCTGGATGATTGTGGCGGCAGTATGCGCTTTCATTTGCACAAGACAACAGGATGATTTACGCATCCGTTGTGCAAAAATCGACCTACCCCTGGCTGGCCGCGGCTGTTCGCGACCGCCGAACCGCCCCTGCCGCCCTTGCGAGGATTGAACGGATGGACTGGGACAATGTCCGCATTTTTCTCGCCGTCGCCCGCGAGGGGCAGTTGCTTTCGGCCTCGCGGCGGCTCGGATTGAACCATGCGACACTCGGCCGCCGCATCAATGCGCTGGAGGATTCGCTGCGCACGCGGCTGTTGATCCGCAAGCCGAGCGGCTGCGAACTGACCGCCGAGGGCCATGCCTTTCTGGAGACGGCGGAGCGGATGGAGGCGGAAATGCTGCTGGCCCAGGCGCGAACGGGCCAGCTGAACGCGCCGATCGATGGAACCGTGCGCATTGGCGCGCCGGATGGTTTCGGCGTGGCCTTTTTGGCAAGCCGGCTTGGCCAGCTGACGCAACGCCATCCGCATCTGCGCATCCAGCTCGTGCCCGTCCCGCGTTCCTTTTCGCTCTCGCAGCGTGAGGCCGACATGGCGATCACGGTGGAGCGGCCGAGCCAGGGGCGGCTCGTCTCGGCCAAGCTGACCGATTACACGCTGGGGCTCTACGCATCGCAAGCCTATCTCGATCGACACGGGGAACCGGAGACTGTGGAGGAGCTGCGCCAGCATCCGCGCATCGGCTATGTCGATGACCTGATCTTTTCCCCGCAACTGAATTTTACCGGCGAAGTCATGCGTGACTGGGATGCGGGCTTCGAGATTTCCAGCGCCATAGGCCAGACAGAGGCGGTGCGCTCCGCTGCGGGGATCGGCATTCTGCACGATTATATCGCCCGGCAGGTGCCGGAGCTCGTGCGCATCCTGCCCGAGATCAGCATTCGCCGCGCCTATTGGACGAGCTATCACGAAAGCCTTCGAGACCTCGCCCGCATCAGGACCGTGGCGGGCTTTCTGCAGGAAATCGTGGCCGCGGCCAAACCCATCTTCGTGTGAGCGGCTCGTGGCTCAGGCGCGCAATGCGGCCGAGACGAGCGCCTCGAGCGGCTGGTCGGCAGATATCGTTTGCCAGTCAGTGACATCCGGCCGGCGCTCCAGCTGCCTGGCCAGCACATCGAGCGTGGCATCGGAGACCCCCGGCGCTCGCTTGTCGACCCGGCTGCGCAGGAGCGCCGCATCCGCATCCAGCCAGATCCCGGTAAACTGCGCCCCGGCAGTGGTAGTGGCAGTGGCAGTGGCAGTGTCGGCGGCGGCGCGCATGCGGCTGCGATCCTCCGGTCTGTCGAACACCGCATCGGCCACTACCGAGACGCCCTGCGACAGAAGCGTTGCGGCGCGCTCGGCCATGCCCTCATAGACCTTTGCGGAAATCTCGGCGCGATAGGCGGCCTGCGGCAGGCGCGTTTCCGCCGGCACACCGAAAAGAGCCTTGCGCAGCCGGTCGCTTTCCAGAAGCCGGGCACCGGGCGGCAGACCGATTTCCGGCGCCAGATGATCCGCCAGCGTGCTCTTGCCCGAACCGCTGAGACCGCCGATCGCCACCAGCCGCGCGGGCCGTGGCTGGAACAGGCTTTCCGCCAGGCGGAAATAGGAGCGCGCTTCCGCCACCAGATCCGGCGAGCGCTGCGCAGCCTCGCTCACCTGCGTGGCCACGACATGAGCGCGCACCGAGGCACGCAATGCCAGGAAGAAGGGAAGCAGACGGAGTCCACTGTCTTTCAGGTCGCTCTCGCCCCCGGCATCGTCGAAATAGCGGTTCATCACCAGATTGGCGAGGAAGGGAAACCCGCGATGCCAGAGATCCATGAGCAGGAAGGCCAGATCGTACAGCACATCGGTGGTCGCGAGACTGGCATTGAACTCGATGCAATCGAAGAGCCGCGGCTCGCCTCCCAGAAGGCAGATATTGCGCAGATGCAGGTCGCCGTGACATCGCCGGACGCGTCCGAGGGCGGCGCGCCGGTCGAGAAGACTGGCAAGCCGCTCCAGCTCGGTCTCGAAGCCGGCCGTCAGCCGATCCGCCTCGTCGGCGGTGAAGACGTCGCTTGTGGCAAAGCCGGCGCGGTTGATCGCCAGAACCGCCCTCACCCGGTTTGCGCCA
This sequence comes from Rhizobium sp. SSA_523, assembly GCF_030435705.1. NCBI lineage: Bacteria > Pseudomonadati > Pseudomonadota > Alphaproteobacteria > Hyphomicrobiales > Rhizobiaceae > Affinirhizobium > Affinirhizobium gouqiense. The sequence goes on along the minus strand of NZ_CP129382.1, from coordinate 3,507,616 downwards.
TCCTGATCGGCGATGACGGGTGCCTGATGATGGGCGCGGGCAATCATTCTGGCCGTCTGCGTCATCAGCGCCGGGGTCAGTTTCCCCGCACCGGCCATGCGGTCGAACAGAAGATCCTGATCGAACCGCACCATTTCCACCAGCGCATCGACAAGCTCTCCCTCGCCATCCAGGCAGAGCTGGCCGTCGGTCGCGCGGACGATCCGGCGCACCCGGAGATAGAGGCCGGGCGCCGTCGCCGAATTCATCAAAAGCTCCGCCTCGCAGGCCGCAAGGCGAAGATCAGGCGTGGAGAAATCGACATAAGGCAGCTTCACCGCCCGCTTCATCTTGAAGGCCCGCGAACCGGCCAGAGCGATGAGCGAGATATGCGTCTCGATAAGGGTGACGGGGCCAGACTGACCGAGATTGGCCGACCGGGCAAGAAAATCGCGTGTGTCTCGTTGATCATCCACGATCATGCCATGCCCTCCGCCTGTCTCTGCTATCCATGCGAAGAGAATCTAGGGACTATCCGACGGACCAGCTTTGATTTTGCGCAAGTCGGGATAAGCGAGCGCCATATCCAGGCCAATGGCGCGGGGGGCAATCTCAAAGAAAGGATTGCGGCTGCCTCGGCTGTCAGAACATGCAAAATGAAGGAAAGGAAAAATGGTACGGTTGGGGGGTCTCGAACCTCCGACCTCAGGTGCCACAAACCTGCGCTCTAACCAACTGAGCTACAACCGCATACCATCGGGTCGACCTGTGCCGACCGCGTCTGGGGCGTGACATAGAAGCATTGCATGCGTTTTGCAAGCCCCGAGTTTGGCGAGAATACAGAAAAGGCCGGGAAAAAATCCCCGGCCTCGACCGTTCATCGCTTGCGCGAAATCAGGCAGGTTTGAAGGTGGTCATTGCCTTTTCGGCAGCTTCGCGGCCCGGCTTGGAGACGTCTTCTGCAACCTTGCGCGCAGCTTCCTGCATAGCCTTGGCCTGCTCGACCGTGGTCTCGGCCTGCTTGCGCACGAAGCCCGTCTGCAGTTCGATCAGTTCCGCCACCGACTTCACGCCGAGCAGGGCTTCCATGTGCGACAGCGACAGATCGGCATTGATGCGCATGGCGTCGATGGCCTTGAGGCCGAGCTCGACGGTGCCGGCCTGGGCCGTCTGCATCGTGGCTTCCATGGTCTTGGAGGCTTCTTCAGCCGCCGTCTTCATCTTGGCGAAAGCATCGCGCGACTGGGCAGCGCCCTTTTCGGCAAATTCACGCAGGCCGTCGGACATCCGCGCCGGATCGAAAGCGGAGAACGAGAATACGTCGTCAGTTCTGTATGCCATTGTCATCACCCTTTATAGGTCGGAGTGGGTTTGCGATCCCGCCCGCTGGGAGGACCGATATGCATGCAGGCCGTGAGCGATCAGCGACCGTATGAGGATCTATATAGCGCATTTTATTGTGCGTTGCAATATCATTGTGCAGTGCAGCATAAAAATTTTGGCGGTTAACCCTGTTGCTCAAAACCAATGGCCGGGCTGTGGACCGGAAGGGGGCTTCGAAGTTACTAACAATGTGTTAATCTGCTGTCAGCGCCCGGTTAGAAGACGGCATCCATGCAAGGCCCGCCATGTCCTCTGTGCAGTATCCATTTATCGACCTCGCCGTTCACGAGCGGATCCGCAGCCATTTCGCTGCGGGCAAGGCGCTCGTGCTGTTTTCGGCCGACATGGCAGAGATTCTCTGGGCCAATGGCCGCGGTGCCCGGCTGTTCGGCCGCGCCTCGATCTATGATCTGATCGAGCATGGCGCCGATCGCGGCAATCTGACATTCCGACAGGCTTTGTCGACGGCGCGCGGCCTTACCGCAGTGGGCGATAGCCGCAGCTTCATCATGCGCATGACCGAGGGTTTTGAGCGCGTTGCCGTAACAGCAGTCTGCGAGCGGATCGGCCTGCCGGATGGCGAGGCGATCCTGCTTGCCGCCCCGGCACAGGCTTCCGAGACGGATATCGCTGCCTGCTCCCGCCAGATGCTGGAAGGGTTCGACGACCCGCAGACCCATATTGCCGTTTTGGATGGCGAGGGCGCGGTCATTTCCGCCTCGCAAGGCTTTGCCGCCCTTCAATTGACGCCGCAGACCTTGCGCATGCTGGTGAACCTTGCCGGCGGCGAGCGCGACCGGCTCGTCAAGCGACCTGTGCCGACGGCATCGGGCTATCTTCCCGGCGCCATCGCCCGATTGTCGGACCAGCCGGCGCTCAACCTCGTCTTTCTCGTGCAGCCGGAGCCGGGAACCGCAGCCGCTCCGCCCTCTGCCAATCAGGGCCCCGAAGTGCCGGCTGTCGCGGCAGGGGCACCCGTCCCGGACGCAGAGGCCGTTTTGCCCGATGCCGGTCCGGATGATGGCTTTACCGAGGCGCTGCAGGCAATCTCCGCCATAGATGAAATGGATGACGGGCTTTTCGAGGAAGCGGCCCTTCCCGAGCCGCCGCTGGACGCCGCGGATGCGGCTCTGCCAAGTCATACCGATGCGGGTGGGTCGACCGGCCCGACCGCGCAAAGCACCGAGATATCGACGCCTGACGCCCCTGTTGCGGCGACCGGCCAGGATCCGGCGACCAAGGACGCGGTCTCCTCTGCCGAACTTGCCCCCATCTTTGCCGAGCCAGAGGTTTCGGGGCCAGAGGATTCCGGGCCAGAGATTTCCGAGCCGGAGCTTTCCGGGCCGGAGCTTTCCGAACGCGAGCATGGCGACCGGGATGGCGAGCAGAATTCCGTCGAACCGGATGTCGCGCAACCGGCTATGGAGGCGCAGCCGCGTGCCGCCGCGCCTTCCTTCCGTCCGGACATGCGGGCGACACGCTTTGTCTGGAAGATCGATGCCGAAGGCCGTTTCCGCGAGATTTCGCCGGAACTTGCGGCCGCTGTCGGGCCACATGCCGCGGAAGTGGTGGGCCTGGCCTTTACCGATGTGGCGGCGCTGTTCAATCTCGATCCGGAAGGCAAGCTGTCCGAGCTTCTCGGCCGGCGCGATACCTGGTCCGGCAAGACGATCCGCTGGCCCATCGAGGGCACATCGCTGGTGGTGCCGATCGATCTGGCCGCCTTGCCAACCTATACGCGCAATCGTGATTTCGACGGCTTTCGCGGTTTCGGCATTATCCGCATGGCGGATCTGCAGGAGGATCCCCACGCCGTCGGGCTGACACTGGTTGCCGGCGAGGTGGTGGAGGATGTCTTCAATGACGAGGATCTGCCAGCCGCAGAGCCTGAGGCGCCGCAGGCAGAACCCGCCGTGCCGGAGACAGAGGATGAGGAGACGGCCGCTGCGTCTTCCGCCCCCGACGAGGCCACGGCTCTTGCCTTCCCAGGGCAGAGCGAAGACAGAGAGCCGAGCGAAACTGGCTTTGCGGCGCAGACGGCCGAAGCCCTGCCGCCTTCTTCGTTGACCGAAGAGGAAGCGCCCGGCCCTGCCGAGGAAGCGCCTGGTTCCGGCGAAATCGACGCCGTCACCGCCGAGGAGGACGTTGCAGCCGAGGAGGACTTTACTGCCGAGGAGGACGTCGAGGCCGAAACGGACGTCGAAGCTCCGGCAGCCTATCCGCCCTTCCATCTGCCGGAAGATGCCGAAGCCGATCTTCCGGATGAGACTGCGCTCTCGGACGTCTCCGATGCCAGCCCTTCCCCGTCGGAGGAAGACGACCTGCCCGACGACCTGACGCAAGGTGCCGTCGAAACCGCAGAGGAAGACGAAGAACAGGACGCGGACGAAGAGACGGATCCGACCGCGCCCGCTGATGCGCCGCGCCATGCAGAGCCTTTGGTGGAAAAGCCTGCCCTGCGCATCGTCACATCGCCGGGGCGTCGCCATTCCGACAAGGTGGTGCGCCTCGAGGAACGCCGCAACCAGCAGATCGATCAGCTTTCGCCGTCGGAACAGGCCAATTTCCGCGAGATCGCCCGCCGGCTCGATGCGTTCCGGCAGGGCCTCGACGCCACGCCCGCCGATAAGGTTGCCGATAAGGCCGCCGCCGAGGCCGCCGCAGACCAGGACACCGGCCGCCCGGCAAATGCCGATCGCGATGATGCCGTGCCCGCTGATGGGACGGCAGAGGAAATGACGAGGGCGGCTGGCGCGGCAGACGAGCCGGACAGCGCCGGCGAAGCCGTGACGCCCGCCGTGGTCGACGAGGCCGATGCAACCCCCGCACACGCCGCGGAGGCAGGCGGCGAGATGGGCGGCGAGACAGGCGAGGAAGCGGCCGGCGAGACCGGCGAGGAAGCGGGCAAGGAGGACACGGGCAAGGAGGACACGGGCGGTGAGGCGGACGAGCCTTTCTCGATCGAGCAAGCCTATGCCGAAGCCATCCCGCTTCGGCCGCGGCCGCAGCTCTCGCCCCATAACATCGACCAGATGCCCGTGGCGCTTCTGGTGCATGCCGGCGATCGGCTGATGCACGCCAATCCGGAATTCCTGCGGCTGACCGGTTATGACACGCTCGACGCCCTGGTGGCGGTCGGCGGGCTCGATGCCCTGCTGCAGCGGCAGGATCTGGAAGACAAAACGGCCAATGCCGGCGGCATGGTGCTGGTGCGAGCCGACGATGCCGTCATTCCCGTGACGGCGCGGCTGCAATCGGTTCGCTGGGACGGCGCGACCGCCCTGATCCTGGCACTGATGCCGGCCGGAGACCCGCCTTCGGAGGACAGCGAGCCGCCCTTCGATGTCGAGGCGGCCGAGAAGCACAAGGCACAGCAGGCCGACGAGGTTTCGCGGCTGATGGTCGAGGTGGATGAGCTGAGGGCCATTCTGGACACGGCGACCGATGGCGTTGTCATTCTCGGTTCGGATGGCGATATCCGCTCGATGAACCGTGCCGCGAGCGCCCTGTTCAACTATGATAGCGACGAGACGACCGGAAAACCCTTCGTCATGCTGTTTGCGCATGAGAGCCAGAAGCTGGTGATGGACTATCTGGCAAGCCTGACCGGCCATGGCGTCGCCAGCCTGTTGAACGATGGGCGCGACGTGATCGGCCGCGAGGCCTCGGGTGGTTTCGTGCCGCTGTTCATGACGATCGGCCATCTCACCTCGTCGAGCGGCTATTGCGCGGTGATCCGCGACATCACCCAGTGGAAGCGGACCGAAGAGGAGCTGCGCAGTGCCAAGCGCGCCGCCGAGACGGCGAGCGCCCACAAGACGGAATTCCTGGCGCATGTGAGCCACGAGATCCGCACCCCGCTCAACGCCATCATCGGCTTTGCCGATATGATGGCGACCGAACGGCTTGGCCCTGTCGGCCATCCCCGTTACGTCGAATATGCCAATGATATCGGCCGCTCGGGGCGGCATGTTCTGGATATCGTCAACGACCTGCTCGATATTTCGAAGATCGAAGCCGGCGAGATGGATCTCGATTTTGCCTCTGTCGGGCTGAACGAAACCGTGGCGGAGGCCGTGTCTCTGGTGCAGCCGCAGGCCAATGGCCAGCGCGTCATCATCCGCACGGCCCTGTCGCAATCCGTGCCCCCGGTCGTGGCCGATCTCCGGTCGATCAAGCAGATCGTCCTCAATATCCTTTCCAATGCCATCCGTTTCACGCCGTCGGGCGGCCAGATCGTCGTCTCCACCGCCTATGAAGCCAATGGCAGCGTGGTACTGCGGGTCCGCGATACGGGCATTGGGATGACGCGGGCGGAGCTGGATATGGCGATGAAGCCCTTCCGGCAGGTGGCGGGCGCCGGGCGCAAACGCGGTGACGGCACCGGCCTCGGCCTGCCGCTGACCAAGGCCATGGTGGATGCCAATCGGGCGACGTTCTCCATCCACTCGGCCCCGAACGAGGGAACGCTGGTGGAGATCACCTTTCCCTCGCCCCGCGTGCTTGCAAACTGAGGCCAGTGCGATAAAGCGGCTGTGATGTCTCGGCAAACGAGAGGATTCCGGCATTGCCGCTTGCCCGTCCGCACCCTGGGCGCCCCGTGCGCCAGGAGATCCGCCCCCTGATGATCGCCTCGGTCATGGTCGCCGCCATTGCCGCAATGCCGGTCTGCGCTGTCTTCGTCATCGCACTGACCGGCGGCACCGGCGATCTGCAGCACATCGTCGCCACTGTCCTGCCGCGCGCCAGCCTCCGAACCCTGCTGCTGGTCATCATGACGGGGCTTTGCACCTGCCTGTTCGGCATCGTCACCGCCTGGCTGGTCACCTCCTTCCGCTTTCCCCTGCGCCGGCTGCTCTCGGTGGCCCTGGTTCTGCCGCTTGCCATTCCCTCCTATATCGGCGCCTATACATTCGTGGAGTTTCTGGATTTCACCGGCCCGGTGCAGAGCCTGTATCGCAGCCTGCTCGGCTTCCAATCCGCGCGCGATTACTGGTTTTTCGATGTCCGCTCGCTCGGCGGAGCGGTGCTGATCATGGCCTCGGTCCTTTACCCATATGTCTATCTCGCCTGCCGCTCGAGCTTTCTGATGCAGGGGCGAACGGCCGGCGACGTGGCCCGCACGCTGGGCTCCGGGCCGCTGCGCACCATGCTGCGCGTGCAATTGCCCATGGCGCGGCCGGCCATTGTCATCGGCCTGACGCTGGTGACGATGGAAACGCTGAATGACATCGGCGCGGTCGAATATCTCGGCGTCAACACGCTGACCTTCTCGATCTACGATACCTGGCTCAATCGCGGCAGCCTGCCGGGTGCCGCACAGCTCGCTCTGGTTCTTCTGGGCTTTGTTGCGGTGCTGATGGCGATCGAGCGTCTGGCCCGAAGGCGGCAACGCTTTTCCGCCAGCCGGACGACAGGCCTGGTGCATGACCAGTTGCGCCCGAGGCTGAAAGGCCCCGCCGCCTGGCTTGCCCTCCTGGCCTGCGCGCTGCCCGTGGCGCTCGGCTTCCTGCTGCCTTTCCTGATGCTGGTCAGCTATGCGCTCCGACGGCTGGACCTGATTTACGATCCACGCCTGATCAAGGCTCTGGTGAACAGCGTGACCGTCTCCGGCGCCGCAGCGCTGGCCACTGTCGTCATCGGCTTCTTGCTTGCCTATGCGGCGCGGACCGAGACTCAGCGGCTGGCGGGAGCCGCGGGACGCCTGGCCTCGCTCGGCTATGGCATGCCGGGCACGGTTCTCGCCATCGGCGTCCTGATCCCGCTGGCGCATTTCGACAATGCCCTGGATGGCGTGATGCGCAGCCATTTCGGCCTCTCGACCGGCCTTCTTTTGTCCGGCACCGGCTTTGCCATTTTCTACGCCTGCACGGTGCGGTTCCTGACCATGGCGGAGGGCACGGTGGAGGCTGGCTTCCAGAAGCTATCGCCGCATCTCGACATGGCGGCCAGAACGCTTGGCCGCAACCGGCTGCAGACCCTGATCGGCGTGCTGCTGCCGAACATGCGCCCGGCCCTCTTGACCGCCGGCCTCTTCGTCTTCGTCGAAAGCATGAAGGAACTCTCCGCAACCATTCTGCTGCGCCCCTTCAACTTCAACACCTTGGCCACGCTGATCTATGAGGATGCCTCGCGGGCGCAAATCGAAAACGCCTCCATAGCCTCGCTGATCGTCGTTCTGGTCGGCCTCGTGCCAGTCATCCTGGTCTCCCGCTCGCTGGAGCGCTGATCCGAACCATTAGGTCTCTGCGCCTTCGACCGGCGCTGACGCGGCCCGCCTTGACGCGATGCGGCGCGCAAAAAAGAAGGCAGCCGAAGCTGCCTTTACAAGTCATGCTGATAGTTGTCCGGATGGGGGTCCGTGAAACTCGGGCAGCGTGTGCCCTTTCGCTTCGGTCCTATCCTCTCGTCCAACATTTAAGAATGCGTTAAAATGTGACACCTACTCACGTGAACTTGCACCTGTCGCGCGAAAAAAGCTGAAAATCTTCAATTCGTTATCGGCAAGGATCGGATGATGTTGCTGATGAAGACCTGCCGGGCGTTCCCGGCAGTCAGGGCGGCGACCTGTCCCATTTCGCGACAGGAGGGGCGTGGCCCGCTTGCGCCATGGTCCGGCTTCAGAATCGGCACGCGGCGTGCGGCCGGCCGCCGGTTATTTGCATGCGCGGAACAATTCCTTTAACGAGATCGCGCAGCAGGTGCCGGCCGGCACATGGCGAGACATCACGGCGCAACCACACATGACGACATTTCGACTTGGCAGAAACGTCATTCGCCCTGCGCTTGTGGGCGCAGCCGTTCTTCTCGTGCTGATCCTGTCCTTCCGCGTGATCGCCCCGGTCCTCATCTCCTCCGCCCTCGTGCGCGATCAGATGGAATCGGCGGTCGAGGCCTGGCTGGGGCATGACGTGGTGATCGACGGAACACCGCAATTGCAGTTCTGGCCGCGGCCGCTCATCACCATGCCGGATCTCACCATCCGCCAGGAAGATCGCGATGGCGCCGAAGTCCTGGGACAGGTGGCGTCGCTCTCCGCCCGGTTCAGCCTTCTCGACGCTTTATGGGGCGCGCCGACCTTCCGCGATTTCACGCTCACCGGCCCGGACATCACCATCAGGCTGAATGCCGAGGGCCGCTTCAACTGGAGCAGCAACGGCCTGCTGGGCCTGGCGGTGCATCGTGCTGCGGCCGACGAACCGCTGACGCCGGACGAAACCGCCACCGTGATCGGCGACGTCACCATCCTCGATGGGCGGCTTCATCTCTACGACCAGAGCGACCACGCGCTTCTCCTGGAAGCGGTGAATGGCAGCCTGATCTGGCCGACGCTCGGATCGGCCGCGCAGGTGAAGATCAGTGCGCAGGTGAAGGGGCAGACGGTCAATCTCGACCTGTCGTCGCCACAGCCGATGCAGCTCCTCGGCGGGCGCACCGCCTCGCTGACCGCCGGGGTAAGCTCCGCCCTGCTCTCCGGCAGCTTCGACGGCACGGCCGATCTCGCCACCTACGCCTTCTTCTCCGGTGCGCTCAGCCTGACAATCCCCAAATTCGATGCCCTGACCCGCTGGACATCTATACCCGTTCATACCGCGGATCGCTTGACCGACCTGTCGCTGACCGCACAGCTGGCGACCATGGGCAATGTCCTGCGGTTCGACACGCTGAAGGTGAAGGCGAACGGCACGCAGGGCCATGGCGTCATGGACCTGGTCATGGCCAGCGGCGATGCCCCGCCCCGGGTGACCGGAACGCTCGCCTTCGACAGGCTCGACCTGTGGACGCTGGTCACGGCGCTCTGCGAGGATCTGCGCGAGCCCGAGGGCCAGGCCAGCGAAGCCATGGCCGCGGCCGCACGGCACGATCGGCAGCTGGGCCTTGATGTCCGCTTTTCCGCCAGCGAGGCGCGGCTCGGCAGTCTTTCGCTCAGCAATGCCGCCGTGAGCGTGCTGTCCGGGCCGGAGCGGACACAGATCGAGATCCTCGACAGCGATCTTCTCACCGGATCGCTGACGGCGCAGTTGCAGATGCAGTCGCCGCCGCAGAAGACCCTATCCTCCCCCGCCGGCCAGCCGAGATCGGATGCGGAGACGGTGCGCGGCTTGTCGAGCAAGGTCCGGCTATCGGTACGCGGCGTCAATCTTGCAAGCCTTGCCGGCCCGCTCGGCCTCACCGGGCCGACGATCGATGCCCCCGCCTCTCTCGACCTTGCTTTGTCCACGCAAGGCCTGATCATCGATCCTTTGGGCCAGGACATCGCCGGCACCGTAAAGCTGACGGCGAGTGGCGGGGAGATCCGCAACCTCGATCTGGCGCAGATTCGATCGCTTTCCGCGAACGGCACCTATTTCTCCCTCGATGAGGCGAGTGGCGACAATACGGTCTTCGATACGCTCACGCTCGAGGCGAAGATCGCGGCCGGCAGCGCCGAATTGCAGACGGCCGATCTGGAAAGCGCGGATCAGAGGCTGAGCCTCTCCGGTGTCATCGCCTATCTCTCGCGCAGCCTGGCTTTGTCCGCCCGGCTATCCGACCCGAGCAATGCGCAACCGCCGCTCGACCTCTTTATCGGCGGCGCCTGGCCCAATCCCGTCATATGGCCGGTGACGCCCGAGAGCCCGTCATCCGGCAGACCGTGATGATGGCGATCATTGGGCGAGACCCGGCACGCCGGGCCGCCGGCGCTTGATCTGCTTGAGGCCGGCTCTGCTTGAGGCCGGCACAGTCTCGCGTCGCAGCGATTGCCGATCCGAAGAGATTTTCAGCCGCCGGCCCGGGCGGCTTCGTGCTCATCCGCAATCCGCCGTATCTCGGCCCGCTTGGTCCCGATCGAGGCAATGATCACGCCAAGGGTGACGACGCCGATCAGGATGGTGCAGATGGCATTGATCTCCGGCGTCACACCGAGCCGCACCTGCGAATAGATCTTGATCGGCAGCGTGGTGGCGCCCGGCCCTGTCGTGAAGCTGGCGATCACCAGATCATCCAGCGACAAAGTGAAGGCCAGCATCCAGCCCGAGACGATCGCCGGCAGGATGAGCGGCAGGGTGATCCTGAAGAAGGTCTTGACGGGCGGGCAGCCGAGATCCAGCGCCGCCTCTTCCAGGCTCCTGTCGAATGTCATCAGCCGGGACTGCACGATGATGGCGACATAGCACATTGTAAAGGTGGTATGGGCAATGGTCACCGTCCAGAAGCCGCGATCGATGTTCATCGCCACGAACAGCAGCAGCAGAGACAGACCAGTGATGACTTCCGGCATCACCAGCGGCGCATAGATCATGCCGGTAAAGGCCAGACGGCCGGGAAACCGCGGATAGCGGGTCAGCGCCAGAGCCGCCAGGGTGCCGAGGATCGTGCCCATCGATGCGCTGAGAAAGCCGACCCGCGCCGTGACCCAGGCGGCATCCATCAGCCCTTCGTTCGACCACATGACGCGATACCATTCCAGCGAGAAGCCGCCCCAGACCGTGACAAGGCGGGAGGCGTTGAAGGAATAGACGATCAGGATCACGATCGGCAGGTAGAGAAAGGCAAAGCAGAGCGTCAGGATTGTGCTGTCGAAGCGGGAGGATTTCATGCTTTGTCACCCCGCCTTCTGCTGCTGGTTCTGGAAGATGACGATGGGGATGACCAGCGCCAGCAGGAGCAGAACGGCAACGGCAGAGGCCAGCGGCCAATCCCGGTTGCCGAAGAATTCGGTCCACAGCGTCTTGCCGATCATCAGGGTCTCGGCGCCGCCCAGAAGATCCGGAATGACGAACTCGCCGGTGATCGGAATGAAGCAGATCATCGAGCCGGCAATCACGCCCGGCAGCGAGAGCGGAAAGGTGATCTTCCAGAAGGCCTTCCAGGGCGGGCAGCCAAGATCGCTCGCCGCTTCGAGGAGCGTATTGTCCATTTTCTCCAGGGCAGCATAGAGCGGCAGAACCATGAAGGGCAGGTAGGAATAGACGATGCCGATGAAGACGGCATAATCGGTCCGGAAGATCTGCACCTGCTGGTCCGGCCCCATCAAGCCGACCGCCTGCAGCAACACCGTCAACAGGCCTTCGGGCTTCAGGATGCCGATCCAGGCATAGACGCGGATCAGGAAGGAGGTCCAGAAGGGCAGGATGACCATCATCAGCAGGGTCGGCCGCAGGGTGCCGGGCGCCCGTGCCATGGCCAGCGCCATGGGATAGCCGATCAGCAAGAGCAGCAGGGTCGAGATGAAGGCAATGCGCAAGGACGACAGATAGGCATTGATGTAGAGCGGATCCTCGGTGAGGAAGCTGTAATTCTCGACATCGAGCTGCGAGAGAAAATCGCCGATCGATCCCACGCCGTCAAAGGTCGGCACATAAGGCGGCATGGCAATGGCCGTGTCCGACAGCGAGATCTTCAGGATGATGAAAAACGGGGCGGCAAAGAAGAGCAGCAGCCACAGATAAGGGATTGCCACCACCAGCCAGCGCCAGGGTCCTGCCTGCGGGATCGTCGCTCCGGTTTCGGCCATGCCCGCCCCTCCTCAGTGCGTCAAGACAAGGCCCGCATCGCGGGCCCAGCTCAACCAGACCATATCGCCGAAGGTGATCGGCCGATCGACCAGCCGGGAAATATTGGCTTGCGCGGCGCGCAGGATGCGGCCATCGGCCAGCTTTACCAGAAACACCGAAAAATCGCCGAGATAGCCGATATCCCAGACCTCGCCATAGGCGCAGTTGACCTTCGTCTCGGCTGGCGCATCGAGCGAGATGCGGACCTTTTCCGGCCGGATGGCAAAGGCGACCCTGTCACCCTTGCCGGCGGCGCAATCCTGCTCGACGGCAATGGCAAGGCCGTCGCTTTCCAGCCGCAGCACCGGTGGCGCACCGGCCCTGGCAGAGGAAACGTCCGTCTGGGCTAATGGGGTATCCGCAGGCGTGGCACGAGAGGGCCCGGCATTTGCGGGGGTGACATCGGTCAGCGCGCATTCCATGATGTTGATGTCGCCGATGAACTCCGCCACATAGCGGCTATTCGGCGCCTCGTAGATTTCGGCCGGCGTTGCCACCTGCTGGACGACGCCCTTGTCCATAACCGCAATCCGGTCCGACACCGTCATCGCCTCCTCCTGGTCGTGAGTCACGATCAGGAAGGTCAGGCCAAGCGTATGCTGGATATCCATCAGCTCGAACTGCGTCTCCTCCCGCAGCTTGCGGTCCAGCGCGCCGAGCGGTTCGTCCAGCAACAGCACTTTCGGGCGCTTGGCCAGGGACCGCGCCAGGGCGACACGCTGCCGCTGGCCGCCGGACAGCTGGGCGGGCTTGCGCCGGGCAAAGCTCTCCAGCTTCACGAGACGCAGCATTTCCTCCACCCGCGTCCGGATCTCCTGCTTTGCGAGCCCGTCCTGCTCCAGACCGAAAGCGATGTTCTTCTCCACCGTCATATGCGGAAACAGGGCATAGCTCTGGAACATCATATTGGTCGGCCGCTTATAGGGCGGCGTGCCGGACAGGTCCTGCCCCTGCAGGAGAATGCGGCCTTCGCTCGGTTGCTCGAAGCCGGCGAGCATGCGCATCAGCGTGGTCTTGCCGCAGCCGGAGGGGCCGAGCAGCGAGAAGAATTCGCGCTCGTAAATATCGAGGTTGAGATTGTTGACGGCAACGAAATCACCATAGCGTTTGGTGATGTTCTCGAAACGGATGAACGGCGTTGCGGAGGGATCCGTCCAGGGTGAAAACCTGCGTTTTACCGGCCCGAGAGATTTTGCCATGCACGCCCCCGCTTGTCGTTGCAGCGATCACTGATAGTCCGGTCCGGTCCCCGCCCCGATCCTGTCGACCGGGGCCCATGTGGCAGAGGCCGGCTCACTGGCCGGTCTTGATCGCCGTCCATTCGCGATTGATGATGCGCTGCGCCCGCGGATCGTAGGGAGAGATGGTGAAGAGCTTCGACAGCGTTGCCTCGCCCGGATAGACCGAGGGGTTTTTCAGCACGGCTTCGTCGACAAATTTCTGGGCCGCAAGATTGCCATTGGCATATTGCACATAATTGGATGCCTTGGCGATCACCTCCGGCTTCATCAGATAGTTGATGAAGGCATGGGCCTCCTCGACATTCTTGGCATCGGCGGGGATGGCTAGGTTGTCGAACCACATATAGGTGCCTTCCTTGGGGATCACGTAATCCACCTTCACACCGTTGCCGGCTTCCTCGGCGCGCGTCCTGGCCTGCAGGACATCGCCCGACCAGCCGATGGAAATGCAGGTATCGCCATTGGCCAGTTCATCGATATAGGCCGAGGAATTGAAGGTCTTCACGCTTGCCCGGATCTTCTTGTAGACCTCGCCGCCAGCCTCCAGATCGGCCGCCACCTTGCTGTCGGGATCCTTGCCAATATAATTCATGGCGATCGCGAAGGTCTCATCGGAGGCATCCAGGATATTGATGCCGCAGGACTTCAGCTTCTCGGCGTTTTCCGGCTTGAACAGCACGTCCCAGCTGTCGACGGGAATATCGCCCAGCGCCGCTTTGACCTTGTCGACATTGTAGCCGATGCCGGTGGTGCCCCACATATAATTGACGGCATAATCATTGCCCGGATCGTATTTCGCCAGACGCTCGGACACGACCGGCCAGAGGTTCGTCAGATTGGGCAATTTGGACTTGTCGAGCTTCTGGAAGACGCCGGCCTTGATCTGGCGCGCCAGGAAGGGTCCGGTCGGCACGACGACATCATAGCCGGAACCGCCGGCGAGAAGCTTGGTCTCCACCAGGTCATTGCTGTCGAAGACGTCATAGACGACCTTGATGCCCGTTTCCTTGGTGAAATCCTCGAGAATGACGGGATCGATATAATCGGACCAGTTGTAGACGTGGACGACGCGATCCTGCGCAAGTGCGGCTGTGGAGACCAGTGCGGTGGCGGCGAGCGCCAGCGTGCGAAGCAAGGTGCGTGTCATGATCTTCTCCTGTTCCCGGTCTCGGCTCGGTCGACATTCTTGTGTTCGGCATTCCAGTGGTCGGCATTTTTCCGTCAGGTATTCAACCGTCAGGCATCGTCCGGCCATCGTCGTAATGGACGTCTCGACGGGAAGAGTAGGAAGGTTTGCCGCGGCCCACAAGCGAAAATGTGCGGTGCCGCACGCCCGCCAGGGCCGATTTTCACCGCGTCCTGCGGACCGCCCGCACCCTACTGGAAATCGAAGGCGCTGAGGCCCGTGACCATTTCGTCCAACCCCAGAGGGCGCGTCAGCGGCGGTTCCGCGCGCGACAGGCATCCCTGCCGTTCGCACAGCTTGCAGGCGGTTCCGGCGGCTACCAAGGATGCCGGCAACTGCGCCGCAGTGAAATACACCGTCTCCTGGGCAGCCGCGTAATCGCAGCCGAGAAGCATGGCTGTGCGGCGCAGGCGTTCGCCAAAGCCTGCCTTGGGGCCTTCCAGCGTACGCGACAGCGTCAGGAAAGCCGCGCCATCGGGCATTTCCACCCGCTCCGCCAGCAATTGCCCCGGCTGGGCAAAGGCGCTGTGGAGGCCGAGCTTGGGACAGTGACCGCCAAAGCGCGCCTGCGGGAAGCCTTGCGCCCCCGCCCGCCGGATGATGTTGCCGGCATGGTCGACCTCCATCAGGAAGAAGGGCGGCGCCGCAGCGCCCGGTCGGCAGAGCGAGACAAGCCGGTGGGACGCCTGTTCGAAGGAGACGTCGAAGCGCGAGACGAGAAGATCGACATCCCACCGGGCGCGCTGGCCAGCCGCGTGGAAGCTGCCATAGGGCATCATTAGCGCATGGGCGGCATAACGGGCGAGTTCGAACCGGCCGATCCGCAGCGCCTCGCCCGTCGAGAGCGACAGGCCCTCCAGTTCGGCGGCGATATCCGCACCCAGCGCCAGCAGCGCTGCCTCCTGGGCGATCTCGCGGACCCGATCGACAAGCGACAGCCGTTCGGACAGAAACAGGCGCATGGAATGGCGGTCATAGCGGCGGCGCAGCGTCGGCATGGCATGCACCGGCAGCATGCGCACGACAATGCCGTGCGTGTTGCGCAGCCAGGCCTTCAGGGCCGCCGGCAGATCGTCGCCCGGTGCCAACGTGGCATGGAAGGCTTCCGCCGCCGCCTCGATCCGCTCGAAATAATAGGGTCGCCGCTCCAGGGTCTCGCGCACTTCGTCCATCGGCAGGCGAGCGCCGGACAGCGAGGTTTCATGCCCCTCCCGCGCCAGAAGATCGGCCAGGTCGGAAAGCCGCTCCGCCTGCTCGCGATAGGCGCGGTAGAGCTTGATGATGCCGACAGCCGCGTTGGGAGCGCCCTCCGCCACCTCGATCAGTTCCTGGTCGCCGGGAATTTCGCCGGACAGCAGCGGATCGGCGAAAACCTCGCGCAATTGCGCGGCCGCACCGCCGCCCTCTCCCTGCAGCTTGTCGAGATCGACCTTGTAGACGGAGGACAGCCGCAGCAGCAGTTGCACCGTCAGCGGCCGCTGGTTGCGCTCGATGAGGTTGAGATAGGAGGGCGAGATGCCGAGACCCTCGGCCATGGCCGTCTGGGTGAGATTGAGGCTGAGGCGCAGGCGGCGGACCCTCGGCCCGGCAAAGATTTTGTTCTCGGCCATGTCACATCCTTTTACAACGCTGCCGACAGAGTCTTCTTTACAATTTTTACAGATTTACAGAAGCCGAAGTCAAAGACAAGACAAGCTAACCTTATTTTGGATGGCAGATCTTCTTATTTTCTAGAGCTTCGCTGCAATGCACTGTAAATCTTGTCGCAGAGATCGAGTGCAGAATGCGGTCCGCAAGTGGCGGATCGGAGGCCTCGGTCGATCTGGGAGAGACAGGCTATGACAGACTTTTACAATCTTGTTCCGAACGCACCGCAAGGCCGTTTCGACGGCATTGAGCGTCCCTATTCGCAAGCGGATGTTCAGCGGCTGCGCGGTTCTGTGGAGATCAAGTATACGCTGGCTGAAATGGGCGCGAACCGCCTCTGGTCGCTGATCAATGAAGAGGGTTTCGTCAATGCGCTCGGCGCTTTGTCCGGCAACCAGGCCATGCAGATGGTGCGCGCCGGCCTGAAGGCCATCTATCTTTCGGGATGGCAGGTGGCTGCGGATGCCAATACGGCATCGGCCATGTATCCGGACCAGTCGCTCTATCCGGCGAATGCCGCTCCCGAACTGGCCAAGCGCATCAACCGCACCCTGCAGCGCGCCGACCAGATCGAAACGCAGGAGGGCAAGGGCCTGTCGGTCGAGACCTGGTTCGCACCGATCGTCGCCGATGCCGAAGCCGGCTTCGGTGGACCGCTGAATGCCTTCGAGATCATGAAGGCCTTCATTGAAGCCGGTGCCGCCGGCGTGCATTTCGAGGACCAGCTGGCTTCGGAAAAGAAATGCGGGCATCTGGGCGGCAAGGTGCTGATCCCGACCGCGGCGCATATCCGCAATCTGAATGCAGCACGTCTGGCTGCCGATGTCATGGGCGTGCCGACGCTGATCATTGCCCGCACGGATGCCGAGGCAGCCAAGCTTCTGACGTCGGATATCGACGAGCGCGACCAGCCTTTCGTCGATTACGACAAGGGGCGGACCGCCGAAGGCTTCTACCAGGTGAAGAACGGAATCGAACCCTGCATCGCGCGGGCCATTGCCTATGCGCCGCATTGCGATCTGATCTGGATGGAGACCGGCAAGCCGGATCTGGAACAGGCCCGCCGCTTTGCCGAGGCCGTGCACAAGGCGCATCCCGGCAAGAAGCTCGCTTACAATTGCTCGCCTTCCTTCAACTGGAAGAAGAACCTGGATGACGCCACCATCGCCAAGTTCCAGCGCGAACTGGGGGCCATGGGCTACAAGTTCCAGTTCATCACGCTGGCTGGCTTCCACCAGTTGAACTTCGGCATGTTCGAACTGGCGCGCGGCTACAAGGACCGTCAGATGGCGGCCTATTCGGAACTGCAGGAGGCGGAATTCGCAGCCGAGGTCAACGGCTACACGGCGACCAAGCACCAGCGCGAAGTCGGCACCGGCTATTTCGATGCCGTCTCTCTCGCCATCACCGGCGGCCAGTCCTCGACGACTGCGATGAAGGAATCCACCGAGCACGAGCAGTTCCGCCCTGCGGCCGAGTAATTACCACCACGTCCTCTCCAACCCCTCCGCTCATGCCGAGGGGTTGGGGACCAGGTTTTCCCATCAACAACCCCGACACAACAAGAGGAGAAATGCCATGAATGTCCAGACCCGCGTCAAGGAACGTGCCGAAGAGCAGTCCACCGCCATGACGGCCGAGCAGCAATCGGCCATCCGCACCCTCGCCAATGAGCTGCACCGGCTGAACCATGCCGTCATGCGTGCCGTCGATGCCGGCGTTTCCGTCGAACTCGTTCGCTCCGCGCGCCATCACGGCGGAGACGGCCACTGGGGCGATCTGCTGATCCCGGTCGTTGTGGCCAATCCACGCTGAGGCGATGTCATAGGGATCCGGCATCCACCGCTTCGCCCATGCCGGAGCCGGGCAGGTGTTCCCGCTGCCCGGCAAAGAGATCCGCGTTCTGTCTGATCAGCGCGCTAACCCGGTCTACAAGATCGCGGATCTCCCTGCGATGCCGGTCCTCGGCATTCATCACGATCCACTGGCGATGCCGCAGCGCCGGAATTTCCCCGCCATCGCGCTGCAAGTCCTCGTCGCAATCCCCGACAAAGCAGGGAAGCACCGCAAGGCCCGCTCCGGCCCTTGCGGCATCCAGAAGGAAGGAAGGTCGGCTGACAATCAGGCCGATCCTGTCTTGATGATGCCGGTGCGGATATTGCAGATAGGCCGAGGGAGCCTCTTCCTCCGTCACGGCAATATAGGGCAGCGGCTTGCCGTCCTTGTCGGACCGCGCACGGTAGGCCGCATAGGCGACCTGTCCCAGCATGGCCGAGGCCAGATTGGCCTCCTGCGGCTCGAAGGCCCTGATGCCGACATCGCTCTGGCGATGGGCGAGATTGGCCCGGCGCTCGCCGATCACCACCTCCAGCCGGCAACGCTCGCGCAGCGATTTCGGCAGATCGCTGCCAAGCAGGAAGCGGGCCATCCATGTGCCGCAGGACAAGCGGACAAGGGGTGGCCGCTGCGTTTCGCTTGCCCAGCCCGACAGGCTGCGCACCACGCCTTCCATCTCCAGGCAATAGGCCATCAGCGTTTCGCCATCCGCCGTCAGACGATAGCCGGTGCGGCTGCGGAGAAAGAGCGGGCGACCGAGAGCGGCCTCCAGGTCCAGCATCTTGCGGCCGAGCGTTGCGGGGCTGAGCCCGGTCGATGCGCCGGCGCCGGACAGGCCGCCATGCCGGGCCACTTCCAGAAATTGCGCGTAGAGATCCCAGCCAATGTTTTTCATGGATGAAAAACCTAGTCGATTTTCGCCTGTTCGGGAATGGAGGTCTTGCGTCTAATAGAGGGGATCACGTCACACCAGGAGTGATCCATGCAAGATCTGATTGTCGCCATGGTGGCCGCCCGATGGGTCCGTCCGCCGGTCTCTGAAGAGGATTTCTATCGCAGTCTCGCAGAACCCGTGCCGCGGCCTCTCGCCCGGCTTCTACCTTGGATCCTGGCTTGGCTCCGGGCTTGGCTCCCGAAACCAGGCCGGCAATGGCCCTCGCCCGAAGCCTGCCCGGCTCGCGCCGCGGAGGATTTGAGGAAGGAGGAGGAACCGGCCGCCTCTGCGTCATGCGCGGGTCACGTGTCGCCTGGCTGCGGACGCTGAGGCGCCGCCGCAAGGCCCGGTCAGCCGCTGTTTGGGGTCTTGCTGTCGCGCATGCCGCTTCGGCAAGTCCGCCGCCCGGCTTCTCGCGACACGCTCCCTAATTTTTCGCGGCAGGCTTCAGAGAAGCAGCAGGCCCGGCACCGCCAGAAGCGCGGCTGTGGCAAACAGCGTTACCAGGAAAAGCTGGCGCTTGCTGTCGGTTTTCGCTTGAGCAATGGCAATGGCACGTGCACGCGACTTCTGCATGACTGTTCCTCAACCTTTGTTAGTCCTGACAGAACGCCAGGATCAGGCGACTGTTCCGCAGGGACAGGCGGACAGCCGCATCCCTTCAGAGTGAGCCAGGTCTGTTAAGAAGTGCTGAAGAAGCACCTCTCACTGCAGATGTGGCGGCGCGCCGGCAATTCAATCGCCAGGCATGGTAAATAGCCAAGAAAAAACCGCCCGGCCTGACGCCGGACGGTTCATAAGCTTGACGCGGAAGACAGCTTCCGGCCGCAAGAGGTTTCGGGCGAGCCTAGGCTGCGCGGAACATTCTGCTTGTCCGGCTGCTGTCCATACCGCCTTGCGCGATGCGGAACTGGCCAAGAAGGGCCACCAGCTGGTCGGCCTCGTCGGCGAGCTGCCGGCTGGCGGCGCTGGTCTCTTCCACCATGGCGGCATTCTGCTGCGTCAGCTGGTCCATCTGGCCGACGGCACCATTGACTTCCTGCAGCGCAGAGGCCTGATCGCGCGCCGAGCTGGCAATGCTTTCCACTTGCGAGGACATGCGGGAGACCTGTTCGCCGATCGTGGCCAGCGCATCGCCGGTCTGCTGAACCAGCCTTGCGCCCCCTGCCACCTCGTCCGTCGAGGCACCGATCAGGCCCTTGATCTCCCGGGCCGCCGCTGCGGAACGCTGCGCCAGCTCCCGCACCTCCTGCGCCACGACGGCAAAGCCCTTGCCCGCCTCACCGGCACGCGCCGCCTCGACACCGGCATTCAGCGCAAGCAGATTGGTCTGGAAGGCGATCCCGTCGATAACTTCGGTGATCTGGCCGATCTTCTGCGAAGCGGCCTCGATCCGGCTCATCGCCGTTACCGCCTGTCCGACGATCACGATCGATCCCTCCGTCTGGTGACGGGTCTCTTCGACGATGCGATTGGCCTCCCGCGCACGTTCGGCGGCGGAGCGCACATTGGCGGTGACCTCGTTGACGGCAGCCGCCGTCTGCTCCAGGGATGCTGCCTGGGTTTCGGTGCGCCGCGACAGGTCGTCGGTGGATTGCGACATCTGGCGGACATTGCCCTGAATGGCCACCACATTCGTCTGGATCTGGCCGATCGTGTCCTGGAGACGGTTCAGCGAGCGGTTGAAGTCGGCTCGCAGCTGTTCCAGCCGGCCGACAAAGGGCGTATCGATGGTGGCGGATACATCGCCCGCCGCAAGCCGCTCCAGACCTCCGGCCAGGGCGGACACCGCAAACTGGATCTGCCGGTCGATCTCCTGCTTTTCCGCCTCGCCGCGCAGGCGCTCGGCCTCGGCGGCCGCACGCTCCTCCTCGCTCTCGGCCTCGAGGCGAACCTTCTCCCGTGCATTTTCCTTGAAGATGCCCAGCGCGCGGGCCATGTCGCCAAGCTCGTCCCGGCGCCCCTCGCCTTCGATCGAGGTATTGAGGTCGCCCGATGCCAGACGCCGCATGGTGGCGGCGATCTGCAGGATGGGCCCCTTGAAGGTGAAGATCAGACCGAGGCCGGCGAAGATGGCGACGAGAATGCCGATGATCATGGCGGTCACGGAGATCTGGTTCGCCTTGTCGCGTTCCAGGCCTGCGGCATCGCGCTGATGCCCGGCAAAGCTCGTCAGATTGCCCCAGATCTGCGAAATCTCCGCCGCGGCGGCATCGAAGGCCTTCTGGCGCTTGCCCGACAGGTCGAGCAGTGCGAGCGTGTTTTCGTCAAGGGTGGTGATGAGCGGAACCATGGCATTGGCTCTCGCTTGCGCCTCCTTGGGAACGCCTGGATCCGTCTGCAGCGCGCCGGCGGCAATGTCGACGGTCATGAGAGCGCCCTGCAGATCGTTCAGGAGCGCCTCGGTGGGGGCAGCGATGTACCGCACCGTCCGCAATTCGAGCGTCTTGACCGCGTCCATCAGCTGGCGGGCAGCACTGGAAAACTTGGTGGCCGTGGCGATCGGCGCATCCAGCCTGCCGAACACTTCGGTGGCCTCCCGCGCCTTCATCGAAGCGGCGCCCTGAAGACGGATGGCCGCCGGGCGCATCAGGTTGATCGTTCTTTCGCTCGCACCGATGGTCGCATCATTGGCGATGCCGAGATCCAGCTGCTGTTTCAGTTGCTGAACGCTTTCCGTCAGCTGATCGGCAAGAACCTTCTGATCGACCGGCAGGGCGGCCGCAATCTCGCCGACGGCTTCCGCCAGCGCGGCGAATTTCCCGCGCAGGATATCCATGCGCTCCTGTGCCGCCGTCTTGCCGTTGAACTCCGCCACGAGGCCGGCAATGACGGCCGATCCGCGCGTCAGCCGCTCGGCATCCCGCAGCAGGTTCTTCGCCTTCGCCTCGTCGGCGGAGAGGTTCTCGCGGCTGACCGTGGCGTAATTGGTGATATCGGCTTCGAGCTTCACAATTGCGCCGAGAGCGGCCTCGATCTGCGCCTGCGCCTGAACCTCATCCTGGTAGCGGGCCCACAACTGATCGATCTGACCGGTGATGGCGCTGGTGCCGGCCATTGCGGCATCGATCTCGGAGGCGCCCTCGCTGCTCGTGGCGGCGGAACGCACGGTATCCAGAACCTTGCTCTGCGCGGCAACCTGCTGCGTCAACGCCGCCCGCGTGTCTTCACTCGGATTTTTCAGAAATTCCGTCATGCCGGCATAGACCGACTTGAATCCACTTAAGGATTGCAGAACCGAATTGGAGATGTCCATCCGCGCCTGAAGCAGGTTCGACGCATAAAGACCGGAAAAACCTACAGCGGATATACTGACGACAAAAGGAATAATGAAGGCAATGACCTTCGTTTGTATTTTGAAACGTGCGAGAAGTCGATCGATGACCATGCTCAATTCCTGAAAAACGACTACCGGATGGCTATCAGTTCTTCCCCATCAGAAACGGGAATGGTCTTTTCTGACATGTACACGTGAATGAATACTAAATGGCGGGGGAGCTTGCCGAGCAGGCCTCACTTTTCCTGGGCGCGATCAGCCACATCGCTGCCTGCACCTCCTGGGCCGGGAGCAGTCAGACGGCTTCGCCGCAGACATGGCCGGACGCCCATGCCCACTGAAAATTATAGCCGCCGAGCCAGCCGGTGACATCGACGCATTCACCGATGAAATAGAGGCCCGGCACCGCCTTGGCCTCCATGCTGCGGGAATCGATGGCATTGACGTCGACGCCTCCGAGCGTGACTTCCGCCGTGCGATACCCTTCCGAGCCCGCCGGTCTCAACTGCCAGTTCTGGATGGCTTCGGCCGCCGCCTGGAGCTTGCGGTCGCTCTGATCGGCCAGGGGACCCGCGAGGTTCAGCACGTCGCCGAAATGCTGCGCCAGCCGCCGCGGCAGCATTTCGGCAAGGACCGTCTGCAGGGCCTGCCGGCCGTTTTCCTTGCGGGCCTGCTTCAGCCGGGCCAGAAGATCGATCTCGGGCAGGAGCGTCAGTGCAACCTCCTCACCCTCCCGCCAGTAGGACGAGATCTGCAGGATGGACGGGCCGCTCAGTCCGCGATGGGTGAAGAGGAGCGCCTCGCGGAACCTTGTCTTGCCGCTGCGGGCCTCGGCATCCACCGCGATCCCCGAAAGTGGCGAGAGCTTTTCCAGCAAGGAGGGTTCGAGCGTGAGAGGCACCAGCCCGGGCCGCGTTTCCGTCACCGCCAGCCCGAACTGCTCGGCCAGGCGATAGGCGAGGCCCGTCGCCCCCATTTTCGGGATCGACTTTCCGCCGGTCGCCACCACCAGGGACTGCGCCTCCACCACGTCCTGACCGAGATCGACCCGGAAACGACCATCGCTCTTCTCGACGGACGAGATCGCCGTCTGCAGACGCAGTTCCACGCCACCCATCTGCATTTCCGCGATGAGCATGCGGATGATGTCCTTGGCGCTGTCGTCGCAAAAGAGCTGTCCCAAGGTCTTTTCGTGCCAGCCGATGCGGTGCTTGCCGACAAGCGCCAGGAAATCCGCAGGCGTATAGCGGGCGAGTGCCGACTTGGCGAAATGACGATTGCCGGAAATGTAATTGGACGGCCCGGCATGCAGATTGGTAAAGTTGCAGCGCCCGCCGCCGGAGATGCGGATCTTTTCCCCCGGAGCCCGCGCATGGTCCACGACCAGCACGCTGCGGCCGCGCTGGCCGGCGCGCAGCGCGCACATCATTCCCGCGGCGCCGGCGCCCAGAACCACCACATCATACTTATGCGTCACGCTGCCGTTTCCCGCTGTGCCAATCCGTTTCCCGTGCCAGAGACTGGACGGTCGATGCCTGCCGCGCTGATCGCTCCGCAGCCCGTCAAGGAGCGTCGAGCATCAAGGCCTTTCTGCGTCTTCCTGTTTTCGATCGGGGCCACAAAGTCAATGCGCCCGTCTGGCCAATCGCCATGTTCCGACTATGATGGCGGCAACGTCAACAGCCTCCGGTGAACTATGCCGCCCAAGAAGAAGCCCATCGCGCCTGCCACTGGCAGCGTCCTGAAAGCCGCAACCGCCCAGCCGACCCTCACCTCGCTTCGCGGCGTCGACAATTGGCGCGAGGCGGCATCCTGGCTGAAGGCGCGGGGCATCGAGGATGTGGAGTGCATCACCCCGGACCTTGCCGGCGTGCCGCGCGGCAAGATGATGCCGACATCCAAATTCACCTCCAATACCTCGCTGGCGCTGCCTTCAGCGCTCTATCGGCATACGATCTCCGGTGAATATCCCGATGAGACGGAAAACTTCCGCTACGAACCGCGCGACAGCGACCTGAAGCTCGTTCCCGATCTGTCGACCCTCTCGGTCGTGCCCTGGGAAAGCGATCCGACGGCGCAGGTGATCTGCGATGTCGTCAGCTCTACCGGCGAACAGGTTCCCTATACGCCGCGCAACGTGTTGAAAAACGTCATGCGCCTTTACGAGGAGCGCGGCTGGAAGCCGGTCGTGGCGCCGGAAATCGAATTCTATCTGGTGGCGATGAACGACGATCCGGATTATCCGCTGCGTCCGCCGAAGGGGCGCTCGGGCCGTTCCATCCTGGGTGGCCAGGGCTATTCGATCGCCGGCATCAACGAATTCGACGAGCTGATTGACGATATCTATCATTTCTCCGAGAAACAGGGCCTGGAAATCGACACGCTCATCCATGAGGAGGGGCCGGCGCAATTGGAGATCAACCTGCGCCACGGCGATCCGATCCAGCTTGCCGACCAGGTCTTCCTGTTCAAGCGCACCATCCGGGAAGCCGCGCTGAAACACGGGATCTTCGCCACCTTCATGGCCAAGCCCATGCAGGGCCAGCCGGGCTCGGCCATGCATATCCACCAGTCGGTGATCGACACTAAGACCGGCCGGAATATCTTCTCTGCCGAGGACGGATCGCCTTCGCGCACCTTCTTCCACTTCATCGGCGGCATGCAGAAATATGTGCCGAGCTCGCTCGCCATGCTCGCCCCTTACGTCAATTCCTACCGTCGCCTGACGCCGGACATGGCCTGCCCGGTCAATAATGCCTGGGGCTACGACAATCGCACCACCGCCTTTCGCGTGCCGATCTCGGAACCGGGGGCGCGGCGCGTGGAAAATCGCCTGCCGAGTTCCGATGCCAATCCCTATCTCGCCCTGGCCGCTTCGCTGGCCTGCGGCTGGCTTGGCATTGCCCGCGAGATCGAACCGACGGAGCCGACCTATGACACGGCCAATGAAGGCTCGATCGACCTGCCGCGCGGCCTGCTGGAGGCGGTGGCCCTCCTGGAAGGCGAACCGGCCTTCGAGGAGGTCTTCAGCAAGGAATTCATCGGAATCTATGCCGGAGTGAAACGCGGCGAGTTCGAGACCTTCATGCAGGTGATCAGTCCCTGGGAGCGCGAATTCCTGCTCCTCAACGTGTAAGGTGGCCGCGATGAACTGGCAGAGCCCGATCGCGCCCGGCCTGTCCTGGTACCAGGACAGCGTCGCCGAACGCCCAAGCTATGACGCCCTCGACGGATCGATCGCGGTGGACGTGGCGATTATCGGCGGCGGCTTTACCGGCCTGCAGGCCGCCTACAATCTGGCCGCCCGCGGCGTCCAGACGGTGCTGATCGAGGCCAGCCGCCTGGGCGACGGCGCGTCGGGCCGCAATGGCGGGCAGCTGGGCACGGGCCAGCGCGCCTGGCCGGACGAACTGGAGCCGGAGCTTGGCTATGAGCGGTCACGCGCTCTGTTCGATCTCGCCGAAAATGCCAAGCACTATCTGCTCGACTTTGCCGAAACCCATGGCATCGACATGGACTACACGCCGGGCCAGATGAATGTGGCGCACAAGCCGGGGCATGACGACGACTACCGGAAGATTGCGGCGCTGATGGCGGAACGCTACCATTACCCGCATATCGCCTATATGGATCGCGCAGAAACCGCCGCCCGCCTGGGCTCGTCCCGCTATCACTGCGGCGTGCGCGACACGGGCACCGGGCATATCCATCCGTTGAAGCTGCTGATCGGCCTGGCGCGCGTGGCCGCACAGGCCGGCGCGACGATTTTCGAGATGACGCCGGCCAAGGGCCTGTCGCAGACAGGCGGAAAGACGCGGATCGACACGCCGAGAGGCAGCATCACCGCCGATCGCGTTCTGCTGGCGACCAATGCCTATATCGGCACGCTGGAACAGGAAACCGCCGCGCATGTGATGCCGATCCGGTCCTTTATCGGCGCAACCGTGCCGCTCGATGCCCATCCCGACGTGCTGCCGGGCGGCGAAGCGGTTGCCGATTCGCGCTTCGTCGTGCGCTATTTCCGCAAAAGTCCGGACGGACGCCTGCTGTTCGGTGGACGCGAGGCCTATACCGCCGACAGCCCGCGCGACATGTCGAAACATATCCGCCGGCAGATCGCCGAGATCTACCCTGCCCTCCGCGATATCGAGATCAGCCATGCCTGGGGCGGCTCGGTCGCCATCACGCTGACCCGAAAGCCCTTTGTCCGCGACGTCATGCCGGGCGTGACCTCGATTGCCGGTTTTTCCGGCCATGGCGTCATGCTGTCAAATTACTCCGGCAAGATGTATGCGGACCTCGTGGCCGGCAATGCCAGCGAGCTGGAGCTTCTCCGGAGCCTGAAGATCCCGCCTTTCCCCGGCGGGGCCCGGTTCAGGAGCCCGCTCCTGTTTCTGGCGCTGACCTGGTTTGCCCTGCGGGACCGGTTCTGACGCCGACAAAATTCCGGCCCCCGCGCGGGGGCTGGCTTTTTTAAATCGATTAGATTATGTAGAACGCAACTCCGAGACTTCGAAAGAGCAAGGCATGAGCAGCCAGATCATCCCCGTGGAACCCTTCGATTACGTCGTTTTCGGCGGCACCGGCGACCTTGCGGAGCGCAAGCTTCTTCCGGCGCTGTATCACCGGCAGATCGAGGGCCAGTTTACCGAACCGACCCGCATCATCGGCGCTTCGCGCAGCGCGCTTAGCCATGAGGATTTCCGCAAATTCGCCGACGAAGCTCTGAAGACGCATCTGAAGAAAGGCGAGTATGACGAAGTCGAAGTCGGCAAGTTCCTGGCGCGGCTTTTCTACGTGCCGGTCGATGCCAAGACCGATACGGGCTGGGATAGTCTGAAAAAGCTGCTGGACGAAAGCAAGGAGCGCGTGCGCGCTTTCTATCTCGCCGTATCTCCCGCCATTTTCGGCGCGATCTCGGACAAGATCCGCGATCACAAGCTGATCACCAAATCGACCCGGATCGTGGTGGAGAAGCCGATCGGCCGCGACCTCTCGTCGGCGCTCGATCTCAACGACACGATCGGCAAGGTCTTCCGGGAAGAGCAGATCTTCCGCATCGATCACTATCTCGGCAAGGAAACGGTGCAGAACCTGATGGCGCTGCGCTTTGCCAATGCGCTTTATGAGCCTCTGTGGAACGCGCAGTATATCGACCACGTACAGATTTCGGTGGCGGAATCGGTCGGGCTCGAAGGCCGTGCCGGCTATTACGATACCGCCGGCGCGCTGCGCGACATGGTGCAGAACCACATTCTGCAGCTGCTCTGCCTGGTGGCGATGGAAGTGCCATCCTCGATGGATTCCGAAGCCGTGCGCGACGAGAAGCTGAAGGTGCTGCGGGCGCTGAAGCCGATCACCGAGGCCAATGTCGAACAGATGACGGTGCGCGGCCAGTACCGGGCCGGCGCCTCTGCCGGCGGTCCGGTGAAGGGCTATCTCGAGGAGCTGGAAGGCGGCATCTCGAATACGGAAACCTTCGTCGCCATCAAGGCCGAGATCAACAACTGGCGCTGGGCCGGCGTTCCCTTCTACATCCGGACCGGCAAGCGGTTGACGAGCCGCATGTCGGAGATCGTCATCACCTTCAAGCCGATCCCGCACAATATCTTCGAGCCGGCAGCGGGCCGCATCTCCGCCAACCAGCTGATCATCCGCCTGCAGCCGGACGAAGGCGTCAAGCAGTCGCTGATGATCAAGGATCCCGGCCCCGGCGGCATGCGGCTGCGCAATGTCTCGCTCGACATGAGCTTTGCCGCGGCTTTCAACGTGCGCAATCCGGACGCCTATGAGCGGCTGCTGATGGATGTGATCCGGTCCAACCAGACGCTGTTCATGCGCCGCGACGAAGTGGAGGCCGCCTGGAAATGGGTGGATCCGATCCTGAAGGGCTGGGAACTCACCGGGCAGCTGGCCCAGGGTTACACCGCCGGAACCTGGGGGCCGAGCCAGGCCATTGCACTGATCGAGCGCGACGGCCGCACATGGCACGAAGGATGAGAGACATGGCATTTACCCTGCATGATTTCGGCAGCGCGCAATCTCTCGCGACGCAGTTGGCACGCGATGTGGCCTCACGCCTGGCCCAGGGGCTCGCCGAGCGCGGTTCCGCCTCGCTGGCCGTTTCGGGTGGATCGACGCCGCGGCAGTTCTTCGAAATGCTCTCCACCGAGGAGATCGACTGGAGCAAGGTGACGATCACCCTGGTCGACGAACGCTTCGTGCCGCCGCAGCACCCGCGCTCCAACCACCAGCTGGTCCAGGCCCATCTCCTGAAGAACCGCGCCGCCGAGGCAATCTTCCTGCCGCTCTATCACGATGTTGCCTCGGCGCTGCAGGCTGCCGCGATTGCAACAGAGAAGACGCAGGATATCGGCAATCCCTTCGATGTCGTCATTCTCGGCATGGGAACAGACGGGCATACCGCCTCGTTCTTTCCCCATGGCAATCACCTCGCCCGCGCGATTGCCGATGACGCCCCGCGCGGCGTGATGACGATGATGGCGGAGGGCGCCGGCGAAGAGCGCCTGACCTTTACCTTTCCGAGCCTGTGCGATGCGCGTTTCCTCGTGCTGCATATCGAAGGCGAGGCAAAGAAGGCGGTTCTCGACGCCGCCGTGAACGGCACCGACGAAATGGACATGCCGATCCGTGCCGTCCTTCGGCGTGCATCGACGCCTGTCGACATTTACTGGGCGCCCTGAAGCGGGCGTTGACGCAAAGGGCCGTGCCAGATGCGGCACCGAAACAATCGTTGAACGCAGACAATGCCGGATTGCGGCGGCTCCCAACGGCCGCGATTCCGGCTGACGGAGGATGATATGGCTGCTCATTCAAGCATAGAAGCGATCACACGACGCATCGTGGAACGATCGAAACCGCATCGCGAGGCCTATCTGGAGCGCGTGCGGCGAGCGGCATCGACGGGCGTGCACCGATCCACCCTCTCCTGCGGCAACCTGGCGCATGGCTTTGCCGTCTGTTCCCCCGCCGAGAAGGCAGCGCTTGCCGGCGACGTCGTGCCCAATCTCGGCATCATCACCGCCTATAACGACATGCTCTCGGCCCATCAGCCCTATGAGACCTTTCCGCCGATCATTCGTGATGCGGCGCGCGAGGCCGGCGGCGTTGCCCAGGTGGCCGGTGGCGTGCCGGCCATGTGCGACGGGGTTACCCAGGGGCAGCCGGGCATGGAGCTCTCGCTCTTTTCGCGCGACGCGATCGCCATGGCCGCCGGGATCGGCCTCTCGCACAATATGTTCGATGCCGCCGTCTATCTCGGCATCTGCGACAAGATCGTCCCGGGCCTCGTCATCGCGGCGCTGACATTCGGCCATCTGCCGGCAGTCTTCATTCCCGCCGGACCGATGACCTCCGGCCTGCCCAATGACGAGAAGTCGCGCATCCGTCAGCTCTATGCGGAGGGCAAGGTCGGGCGCGCCGAGCTTCTGGAAGCGGAATCGAAATCCTATCATGGTCCCGGCACCTGCACCTTTTACGGCACGGCCAATTCCAACCAGATGCTGATGGAGATCATGGGCTTCCACATGCCCGGCGCCTCATTCGTCAATCCCGGCACGCCGCTGCGCGAGGCGCTGACCCGAGAGGCGGCGAAACGGGCTCTGGCGATCACGGCACTCGGCAACGAGTTCACCCCCGCCGGGGAAATGATCGACGAGCGCTCCATCGTCAACGGCGTTGTCGGGCTGCATGCCACCGGCGGCTCGACCAATCACACGCTGCACCTTCTCGCCATGGCGCGCGCCGCCGGCATCCACCTTACCTGGTCCGATATTTCCGAGCTTTCGGACGTGGTGCCGCTGCTTGCGCGCGTCTATCCGAACGGGCTTTCGGATGTGAACCATTTCCATGCGGCCGGCGGCATGGGCTTCCTCATCAAGCAATTGCTGAAGACCGGCCTTCTGCATGATGATGTGCGCACCGTCTTCGGCCAGGGCCTGGCGGCCTATACGGTCGAGGCGCGCCTGGACGACAAGGGCATGGTGGTGCGCGAGGCCAGCCCGGAGGATAGCGGCGATCCGAAAGTGCTTGCAAAGATCGACACGCCCTTCCAGTCCAATGGCGGGTTGAAGATGCTGACCGGCTCGCTGGGCAAGGGCGTCATCAAGATTTCCGCCGTCAAGCCGGAACGTCATGTCATCGAGGCTCCGGCGATCGTCTTCCATGACCAGCAGGAGCTGCAGGATGCCTTCAAGCGTGGCGAGCTGAACAAGGATTTCGTCGCTGTCGTGCGCTTTCAGGGTCCGAAGGCCAACGGCATGCCGGAACTGCACCGGCTGACCCCGCCGCTTGGCGTGCTGCAGGATCGCGGATTCAAGGTGGCGCTGGTCACCGATGGCCGCATGTCGGGTGCCTCCGGCAAGGTGCCGGCGGCCATCCATGTCACACCGGAAGCCTCGGATGGCGGGCCGATCGCCAAGATCCGCAATGGCGACATGATCCGGCTCGATGCCGTCAACGGCACGCTGGAAGTGCTCGTCGACACGGCCGAATTTTCCAGCCGTCCGCTGGCGGAGGCCGATCTGGACGAGAATGAATTCGGCATGGGCCGCGAACTCTTTGCCCCCTTCCGCCGCAGCGTCGGCCGGGCGGATCAGGGTGCGAGCGTGTTCTTCAGCTGATCCGGAGAGCCGGGCCTCCTGCCCGGCCGGCGGCACGTCACAGGCGTGTCGCACGGCATGGGCAGACTTGAACCGGAAGAGAGCAAGCGGTCATTGCGTCGCACTAAACCGGGCACCGCTTCGGATCGCTTCTCGCTATCGAGACCAATGGATTGAAGGGGAAATCGTGATGTTGCTCAGCCGCCGCCATCTACTCGGCCTCATCTCCGCAACGGCCATGCTACCGCTTGCCGGGCGCGTTTCGCATGCGGCCGCACCGGGGGGCGTCGACCTCATCATCCTTTCCGACCTTCATTCGGCCTATGAGCGGATGGCGCAATTGCTGCAGGCGGTGCAGAGCCGCATCGCCACGGCCGACCGACCGCAGGTCATCCTGTTCAATGGCGATCTCTTCGAAATCGGCAATGTGGCGGCAGCCCGCTCCGGCGGCGAGGCGGACTGGGCTTTCCTTTCGGCCCTGGCCAGGCTTGCTCCGACCGTCTTCAATATCGGCAATCACGAGCCCGATTTCGACAATGACCTGTCGCATTTCGTCGAAAAAGCCCGCAGTCTCGGCATTACCGTGCTCAGCAACATCAAAGACAAGCGCAGCGGCCAGGCTTTCACCGATTCCAGCGCCACAGTGTCGCTCGGATCGATGACGCTGAAGATCGCCGCGCTAGCCACCAATGCCATCGGCACCTATCCCAAGGCCACGCGCGAGATGATCGACATCCCCTCGCCGGTCGACTGGGCGAGAGACAATCTTCCGAAGATCCTGGCGCCCGACACCGTCAATATCGTCCTCAGCCATGCCGGCGTCGTGGCGGATCGGGACATTCTGCCGATGCTGCCGGATGGGACGCTGCTGGTCGGCGGCCATGACCATCTGACGCTGGTCCATGAAGAGGGCAAGACCCGCTATGTCCATACCGGTTCCTGGGCATCGCTGATGACGGTTGCGACCATCGCCGCACCGAGCGAGGCGGCCAGCCTTCAACGGATCGCGATCGACCGCGACGGGCCGGCGGCGCCGGACCTTCAAGGCGCCATCGCCAAAGTCCTGGAGACACATCTGACGGCGGAAGACCGCAGCGTCGTCGCCCGGATCGGCGCGCCGCTGACGCTCGGCGAGACCGCCCGTTTCGCCGCGGCCGCGATCGCCGCGACGGCCGGTGCCGATATCGGCTTCATCGGTCATACCTCGTTCGGCACCGGATTGCCGAAGGGCGAGGTGAGCCGCTTCGAGTACAATGCGGCCCTCCGCTTCGAGGGCAAGATCATGAAGGCCGAGGTGGATGCGGCAACGCTTGCCGCCATCCTTGCCCGCTGCAATCAGGACGGCGATGTGCCGCTTGCGGCCCGCACCGGCGACTTCCTCTACGCGGCGCCGGCACTGCCGGACGGCAAGTCCCGCTATGTCATTGCCTGCAATGACTGGTCGGCAACGAACCGGAAGGCCTATTTCGGCCGGGAGGATCTGGCCTTTGCCGAGGTGCCGGATATCCGGTTGAAGGCGCTGGTGATCGAGGCGCTCAACAAAGCCTGACCCCATCGATCGTGACGGCGGCGGCCTGTCATCGATCCGTCGACGCCAGTTTGATGGCAAGTCCTATGAAGGCGGCGGCAAAACCGCGCCTGATGCCTGTCATCACGGAGGGGCGCGACAGGATATGGTCGCGCGCGGCGGCGGCGCAGAAGCCGTAGGCGACAAAGATCACGAAGGTCATGCCCATGAAAACGAGCGAGAGCTCGATCATTTGCCAAAGGCTGTCGCCCGTGCCCGCAGGAATGAATTGCGGCAGAAAGGCAAAAAAGAAGATCGAGAGCTTGGGATTGAGCAAATTGACCAGGATCGCCGAGAGGATTAGCTGACGATCCGAACGCTGCGCCTGCCCGGTGCCGATCGACAGGGTTCCGTGGTCGCGCAGAACCATCACGGCCATATGAACGAGATAGGCAACGCCGGCATAGCGAATGATCTCATAGGCCAATGCGCTGGCATGCAGGACGGCGGCAAGCCCGGTGATGGCGGCAAGCATGTGCGGGATGATGCCGAGCGTGCAGCCAAAGGCGGCAATGACAGCGGCCCGGCGGCCATGGGTGATACCAAATATCGATGACAGGAACCGATAGCGCCGGAGCGATTCTGCTTTCCGGCGAGGAGAAAACCACAGTCGGCTTTCTTTGTCCGGCGCGGATTTTTGCGGACCTCCGGAGGCCAAAAGCGCCCGGTCCTCCGCATGGGCCGGATCGCCTTCACCCAATTGGTTCCTATCATCGGTATTTGGTATGAGTGCCGCCGCGAGGGTGACGATGACACCGGTGCCGGGAGTTGCGACAACAATCAGCGATGTGAGGAGAAATTCCCAGCTCATGCGCGGTCTCCCGAAGCGAGAGGCCGGAAGGACCGGCAGTGCAATGATCTTTCATTCATTGTCATGATGAAGCTCCCTTGGATGAGCTTCCTATGCCGGAAATTCCTGCCCCTGGTCTTGAACGCAATTGCAGGGGCCGCTCAGCGTGCAGCCATTGCATAGGCACCGGGCGTCATGCCGTAGCTTCTGACAAACAGCCTGTGCATGTGGCTCTGATCTGCGAAGCCGGCCTGCAAGGCGGCTTGCGTCAGGGGCGTTCGCGCCCGGATCAGACGCCGGGCCAGGTGCAGGCGGCATTGCCGCTGATAGGCATGTGGCGGAAGCCCGGTCTGCTTGACGAAGGCGCGCAGGACCTGGAAACGGCTGAGGCCGGCAAGATCGGCCAGCTCCTGAAGCGAGACCGCACGCGCCGGATCCTCCTCAAGACGCTGCAAAGCGGCCCGCAGCCGCCCATCGGGCGATGTCCGGGGTAGCCTCTCTTCCGTCAGAGACATCAGGATTGAGAACAGGCGCTCTTCCGTGATCAAACGGACATCCTGGCTGAAAGCGGCAGTGACGGATGAAAACAGGCTTCCCACCTCGTCTGCAAGCCGAATATCTCTGGCAACCGGCCTGGCAAGCTCTATCTGCCGGCGGCGCCCCTCCGTCAGATCAAGGCCCGCAGCCCAGACGATTTCAGGATCGATATAGATCATGCGCCAGGCCCGGCCGCCCTGCCCCAGCGGCTTGCCGTCATGCACCTCGCCCGGATTGACGGTGATGACATCGCCTGCCTCGGCCTCCACAGGACCGCGCCCGCTCGCCGATTGCTGTGCACCGTGCAGGATGAGGCCAATCCCGAACTGGTCATGCGTATGGCGGCAGAAGGTCATGGCGGAATCGGCCGCGACCGCATCGATTCCGGCGATCTGCGTGGGAAGGGACGAAAAGCCGCCCGTCATCGGGATCTCCCGGTTGCAACATCATGGATGGCTGGCGCAAACCCGGAAGGATCAGATCCTTCGCATCACCAGCTTCGGACGTCCAGCTTCCTATCCTTGTGGGCCGGATGCGTCGAGAAGATGAAGATGCGGTTGAGTTCCTTCTCCGACAGCATGCGCAGGAACCGCACATCGATCGTGTTATTAGCATTCATGCGCATCAAGACACAGCCGATTTTCATGATCCGCGCATCCGGAATATCCAGCACGAACTCATTCGGCAAATTGGTCTGCGACAAGACCGCCAGCACGGCGCCGCTCAGCGAGATGGCAATCACGTCGCAGCGGCGTTGCGCCATGTGCATCACATGCTTTTCGGTGAATTCGATCCGGCCCGCATTCATCGTCTCTTCGAGCTTGTACCGCGTTTCGCGGTCATACATGAAGGACTCTTCCTTTTTCAGGTAGTGCGGACGAGAATTCATCTTACCCTCGGCATTAACGGCAGGTCTCACAGAGCCCGATCCTAGGGGCTGAACCTTAACAGAGGGTGTGACCGCCAGGCTTCACCGCCGATAGGTCTGGCCCTCCGCGTCGAAGAGATGCATTTTCGCCGGATCGGCGGCAAAGCGCAGTCGATCGCCCTTTTCCACCCGAAAAATTCCCGGCAGCTTGGCGATGATCGGCTCCTCATCTGTCAGCCCTTCAATGTAGAGAAGCGTGACCTCGCCCAGCGCCTCGACGATCGCGACCTTGCCTTCGAACAGGTACTCCTCGCCGGTGGTGACCGCCAGATCCTCCGGCCGGATACCGAAACTGGCCGCCTTTCCCTGTTGCTCCGCGCCGGTGGCGATCGGCACCAAAACCCTCTTGCCGTCCTTGAGGTCGATCCGGGTCGTGTCGCCGGTTTCGGTGACCACGGCGGGGATGATATTCATGGCGGGCGAACCGATGAAGCGCGCCACGAACAGGTTTTGCGGCCGTTCATAAAGCTCGAGAGGCGCGCCGACCTGCTCGATCCGTCCGGCCGAGAGAACGACGATCCTGTCGGCCAGCGTCATCGCCTCCACCTGATCATGCGTCACATAGATCATCGTGGTGTCCGGCATGCTCTCGTTGAGCTTGGCAATCTCGATGCGCGTCGCGACGCGCAGTGCCGCGTCGAGATTGGAAAGGGGCTCATCGAAGAGGAAGACCTTCGGATCGCGGCAGATGGCCCGGCCGATCGCCACACGCTGGCGCTGCCCGCCGGACAAGGCCTTCGGCAGCCGCTCCAGATATTGCGTCAGCTGCAGAATATCGGCGGCCGCGCGGACGCGGCGGTCGATCTCTTGCCTGCTTTCACCGGCAATGCGCATGCCGAAAGCCATGTTGTCGTAGACCGTCATGTGCGGGTAGAGCGCGTAGGACTGGAAGACCATGGCGATGCCGCGTTTCGACGGCGGCACTTCGTTCACGAGGTTGCCATCGATGAACATGTCGCCGCTGGTAATCTCCTCCAGCCCGGCGATCATGCGCAGCAGCGTGGACTTGCCGCAGCCCGAGGGACCGACGAAGACGACGAATTCGCCCTGCCGGATGGTCAGATCGATGCCGTGCAGCACCTTCACCTGGCCATAGGCCTTGCGGATATCCTTCAGAACCAATCCGGCCATGTCTGTCTCCCCTTCCCGATTTGCGTCCCGACACCATGTCAGGAGAGTGGTCTTTGCCTTGCGCCGGCCGGGAGGAACGACCTCCCGGCCGGCAATCTCATGCCAGGCGCGCGAAGAAGGCGCCCCAGGGCGGCAGCGTTACCTGGCGCCCGTCCAATTCGGTCTCGAAACCGTGGCCGGCGAGGCTTTCCCATGTGCCCGGAGGCAGTTCGCTGACAGTCTCTACGGCACTCATGTTGAAGATGCAGAGCAGCGTCTGGTTGCCGTAGGTTCGGGTATAGGCCAAAACCGCCTCGCCCGGCGGCAGGAAGACGATATCGCCCTTGGCAAAGGCCGCATATTCGCGCCGGAAGGCGAGGAAACGCCGGTAGTGCTCCAGCACCGAGGCGTCATCGCCCGACTGCACATTGACGGCCCGCAGCTGGTGCTCGACCGGAATGGGGAGCCAGCTCCGCTCCGCCGTCGAAAAGCCCGCCTGAACGGCGTGATCATCCCAGACCATGGGCGTGCGGCAGCCGTCGCGACCCTTGAATTCCGGCCAGAACTGGATGCCGTAGGGATCCTGGAGATCGGCATAGGCGATATCGGCTTCGGTCAGTCCCAGTTCTTCGCCCTGATAGATACAGACGGAGCCGCGCTGCGACAGGAGAATGGCCGCCAGGAGTTTGGCAAAGGCATCACGGTCGAGCACCTCGCTTCCCCAGCGGGAAACATGGCGCACCACGTCATGGTTGGAAAAGGCCCAGCAGGCCCAGCCCTCCGGCGCTGCGGCGGCGAAATCCCGCTGCACATCGGCAACCCGCTGCGGCGTCAGCGGATCGGGCGCCAGAAATTCGAAGGCATAGCACATCTGCATCTTATCACCGCCGGAGGTGTATTCGCCGACAATTTCCAGACCGCGCTGGCTGTCTCCCACCTCGCCGACGGCGGCAATGGCCGGGAATTCATCGAGGACGGCGCGGAAGCGCTTGAGAAAATCCAGGTTTTCCGGCCGGTTCTTGTCGTAGATATGCTCCTGGAAATTGTAGGGATTGACCGCAGGCGCCGTCGAGGCATTGCGCCGCTCGGGCGCCAGAGACGGGTTGTCGCGCAATTGCCGGTCATGAAAATAGAAGTTGATCGTATCGAGGCGGAAACCATCGACGCCACGGCGCAGCCAGAAGCGGACGACCTCCAGAAGCGCATCCTGGACCTCCGCATTGTGCAGATTGAGGTCGGGCTGCGATGTCAGGAAGTTGTGCAGGTAATACTGCATGCGCGTCGGATCCCAGGCCCAGGCGGAGCCCCCGAAGATCGACAGCCAATTGTTCGGCGGCGTGCCATCCGGCTTCGGATCGGACCAGACATACCAGTCTGCCTTGGGATTGACGCGGCTCGAGCGGCTTTCGATGAACCAGGCATGCTGATCCGAACTGTGGGAGATGACGAGGTCGATCATCACCTTGATTTTCAGGCGATGTGCCTCGGCAATCAGCCCGTCAAAATCCGAGAGGGTTCCGAACATCGGATCCACATCGGCATAATTCGACACGTCGTAACCGAAATCCTTCATCGGCGACGGAAAGAAGGGCGAGATCCAGATGGCGTCCGCACCGAGCGCCGCGATATGCGGCAGCCGCGCGGTAA
This sequence comes from Rhizobium sp. SSA_523, assembly GCF_030435705.1. Lineage (NCBI taxonomy): Bacteria > Pseudomonadati > Pseudomonadota > Alphaproteobacteria > Hyphomicrobiales > Rhizobiaceae > Affinirhizobium > Affinirhizobium gouqiense. Next base: position 3,470,395 of record NZ_CP129382.1, on the reverse strand, counting down.
TGCCTTTCAGATCGCCGATGCCGTCGCCGTTGGAATCCTGGTAGGAGCGCGGATAGATCTGATAGATGACCGCGCCGCGCCACCAATCGGCATCTGGCACGTCAGAGGTCTGAGGTGAAGCAATCATAGCGATGAAACCTTGAAAGACAAAAAGCTCAGCCGCCCTTGACCGAACCGGCAAGGAGGCCGCGCACCAAATAACGTTGAAGTCCAAAAAACACCAGCAGCGGCACCAGGATGGTAATGAAGGCGGAGGCCGTCAATATTTCCCAGTTGCCGCCGCGCGAACCGAGAAGCGCATTGAGCGCGCCGGTCAGGACAAGCTCGTTGCGGCCCGTGCCAAGGAAGACGATCGCCACCAGAAGGTCGTTCCACACCCAGAGGAACTGGAAGATCGCGAAAGAGGCCAGTGCCGGGAAGGACAGCGGCAGGACGATCTTGAGGAAGATCTCGAAATCAGAGGCGCCGTCGACGCGGGCGCTTTCGATGATCTCCTTGGGAAGACCGGAAATATAGTTGCGCAGCAGGTAGATGGCGAGCGGCATGCCAAAGGCGGTATGGGCAAGCCAGATCCCGGCATAGGTCTTTGACGAGGTGCCGAGGAACTGCCCGAACTCGTTATAGAGCCGCAGAAGCGGGATCAGCGACATCTGCAAAGGCACGACGATGAGGCCGACGACCACGGCGATGATGATCGCCCGGCCGGGAAAGTGCATCCAGGAGAGCGCATAGGCGGCGAAGGCGGCAATCAGGATCGGAATGATGGTTGCCGGAATGGTGACCGTCAGGGAGTTGATGAAGGCCTGCCCGATCCCCTCACCGGCCAGAACGGTCTCGTAATTCTGCAGGGTGAATTCGGGCGGCGAGGCGACCGACAGATAGATCCGCTTGCCGCGGGAGCCTTCGAAGGGTGCGTTCTTGGTATAGACGTAGGATCCGTCGCTTTCGACCGACAGCGTCTCGCCATCGCCCAGATCGGCCGGCTCCCCTGCCTTGAACGCTGCGGGATCCTGAATGCGCACGCCGAAGGCGCTGACGGTTCCGCCCTGCCCTTCCTCGAAGACCGAGCCGGTGATGACGTAATTGCCGCCCTCCTGGCGGGCGCTCGACGGGTCGCCGAGCCGTCCGGCGCTGGTCTGCGTGGAACTGCCGAATGCGGTCCACCAGCCGGATGTGGTGATCTGATCCTTGTCGCGCACCGAGGTGACGAGAATGCCCAGTGTCGGGATCAGCCACAGGATGGCGATCGCCAGCACGCAGACATGGACGATCAGCCGCGGCAGGCCGACACGCTTGAGGCGGGTGGTGAGGCTCGGCATGTCAATGTCCCCCTGCGTCGCGATTGGCCTGCCGGATATTCCACACCATGATCGGCGTGACGGCCGCCATGATGATGAGCGCGATGACGGCGCTTCGACCGCTGTCGCCGCCGCCGCGGAACATCCAGTCGAACATCAGATTGGCAAGCACCATCGTGTCCCACTGGCCGTTGGTCATGGTCAGAACGATGTCGAAGACCTTGAGGACAAGGATCGTGATCGTGGTCCAGACGACGGCGATCGTCCCCCAGATCTGCGGCACCATGATCTTCCAGAAGATCTGCCAGCCATTGGCGCCGTCGATCACGGCGGCCTCGATGGTTTCCTCGGGTATGCCGCGCAGGGCCGCCGACAGGATCACCATGGCAAAGCCGGTCTGGATCCAGATCAGGATAACCATCAGGAAGAAGTTATTCCAGAAGGGCATGGCGATCCAGACCTCGGGATCGCCGCCCAATGCGGTGACGATGGCGTTCAGAAGACCGATCTGGGTATCGCCCGCCCCGCGATATTCATAGATGAACTTCCAGATGACCGAGGCGCCGACGAAGGAGATCGCCATCGGCATGAAGACGATGCTCTTGGCGATATTGCCCCACCAGATGCGGTCGGTCAGCACGGCAATGACAAGGCCGAAGAAGGTGCAGGCGGCCGGCACCACCGCCAGCCAGAGGATGTTGTTGAAGATCGACTGGCGGAAGCCCGCATCGAACAGTGCCCAGCGATAATTGGAAAGCCCGACGAATTGCTGGCCGCCGCGATCGTAGAAGGACAGGATGAAGGTGGCGATGACCGGATAGACGAGGTAGATGCCGAGGAGGGCCAGAGCGGGGCCGAGGAACAGCCAGGGCCGCACCACGGCACGGCGGTTGAGGTTGCGCGATGCCTGGATCACATCCCCGTCACGCACCGGAAGCGCCAGGTTGAGAAGCCTGTCGGACAGCCAGTAATAAAGCGCGCAGGCAAACACGCCAACCACCATCACGCCGACGGCTCCGACGATCTGCGAGACCATATCCCCTCCTCACGGGTCCCCTCAGGACCGGTTCATTCCGGCTTTTGCCGCCGGTACTATGCTCTCTGCTGGGCCTGCTTCCATGTCTGCTGTTATGCTGCCGCCTTGTCTGCCGCAAACTCAGCTGACGTTTCTGCCAGGGCGCCTCGCGCCGCCGCAAGAGCCGGCGGCGCGAGGCATCATTGTCCCTCGATTATTTTAGGCCGTCCCAGGCCCGCTGGATGTCATCGCCGACCGCCTGGGCGGATTTGCCGCCGACGAAATCGACCATGCCGGTCCAGAAGGCGCCCGCGCCGATCTTGCCGGGCATAAGGTCGGAGCCGTCGAAGCGGAACGTGGTTGCGGTGGTCAGGATCTCGCCCTGCTTCTTCAAGGCGTCGTTTGCATAGGCCTCGGTCTTGACGCCCTTGAACGGCGTCAGGAAGCCGGACTGCGCCATCCACACTTCATGCGCGATCGGTGTCTTCAGGAACTCGATGAAGGCGCGGGCCGCCGGCGAATCCTTGGTAATCGTCACCAGCGTGCCGGCGCCCAGAACCGGCGTTCCAAGCTCCGGCTTGGAGGCGTAGGTTGGCATGTAGAAGAAATCCGCATCCGTCCCCAGCTCGGTGCCTTCGGGGAAGAAGGTCGGGATGAAGGAGGCCTGGTGATGCAGGTAGCATTTGGGCGGGATGCCGAAGAGGCCCTTCGGGCTGTCGCGGAAATCGGTGGAGGCAACGGCTGCAACGCCACCGGAGACGTATTTCTCGTTCTTGGCAAACTTGCCGAATTCCTCGATCACGCTGACGATCTTCTGGTCGTTGAACTTCGCTTCGTTCGTCACCCACTGGTCATAAGTTTCCGGCGTGTTCATCCGCAGCATCAGATCCTCCACCCAGTCGGTTGCCGGCCAGCCAGTCGCGCCGCCGGAGCCGAGGCCGATGCACCAGGGTGTGCCGCCGTCCTGAACGATCTGGTCGGAGAGCTGGAACAGCTCCTCCATCGTCTTCGGCACCTTGTAGCCGGCTTCCTCGAAATTTTCCGGCACGTACCAGACGAGCGATTTCAGATCCGCTTTGTAGGGAAAGGCGAAGAAGGCATCCTGGCCGTCCTTGCCCTTGTAGGTGCCGAGCTTGACCCAGGAATCGCCGGCGCCGTAATTCGTCTTCACCCAATTTGCCGTATCCTCCTTCAACGGCACGAGGAAGCCCTTGGAGGCGAGATCCTGCAGGAGGCCCGGCTGCGGCAGAATGGCGATATCGGGCGGCGAGCCGGCCTGCGTATCGATAACGATCTGCTGCTCGTAATTCTCGGAGGACGAATATTGGACATTGGCGCCCGTTGCCTCGTTGAAATAGGCCAGTACCGTACGGAACAGGGTTTCGTCGTCACCGCGCCAGGGTCCAAACACCGTCAGCGGCTGGCCCTTGATGTCGCCATGGGCGGCCTTGAAGTCCTCATAGCTCTTCCAGTTGAACTTGGCATCCTCGCCCGGGGCGAACTTAAGATCTGCAGCATAAACGGATGTTACGCCGAGAGTCATGGCAGCAACTCCGGCAAGCAATAGATGTTTCATGGTAATACCTCCCGTTTCCCAGATATGAATTCTGTAATTCCGGCTCTTTTTGGCCTCAAAGCGCTTTGAGTGGAAGAAGCCACGTCGTTCCGCTCCTGTCAAGACCTGCCGGTCCTGCCGCCTTTGGCCAAACTGTGGCATGATTTAGGGCGGGTGTCATGCACGTCCAATTTTTTGATGTCGCTTGTTCGACCGCCTGCTAGGTTCTGGACGCGCATTGACGAGCGGCGGCGGCCGGCACGGCAAAGAGCAAGGGCAAAGGCGCGCCGGGAGAGGTCTGATCGTGAATTTGAAGCAGTTGTCTGAGCTTCTGGGACTGTCGCAGACGACGATCAGCCGGGCGCTCAACGGCTATCCGGAGGTGAACGCCGAGACGCGGCAAAAGGTGATGCAGGTGGCCGCGGAAACCGGCTATCGCCCGAACCGGGCGGCACGGCGGCTGGCCACCGGAAAGGCCGGCTCTCTCGGCCTGGTCATGCCCATTTCGGATGAGCAGCCGGCCGATATGCATTTCGCCGAATTCCAGAGCGGCCTGGCGGACGAGTGCCTGAAGCACGACTTCCATTTCGTCATCATGCCGGCGCATCCGCAGCGGGAGGAGCAGGCCATTCGCGACCTCGTCAACAGCGGCAGCGTGGATGCCTATTATCTTGCCTATATGCGCGCCCGCGATCCGCGCATAGACATGGCGAAATCCCTGGCGCTCCCCTTCATCGTGCATGGCCGGTCGCTCGGAATCGCCGAAGACTATCCCTTTCTCGATGTCGATAATGAGGATGCCTTCGATGCGGCAGCACGCCATCTTCTGGCACTGGGTCACCGCCGCTTCGGCCTGATCAACGGGCCGGGCGATCTCGATTTCGCCTGCCGCCGGCAGATCGGCGTCGAGAGGGCGCTCGCCGACCGCGGACTGCGGCTCGAACCGGAGGCCTGCAGCAATACGGTGATGAGCGACGCGAATGGCTATGTGCAGATGACGCGGCTTCTGCGCCTGGACCCGCGCCCGACCGCCATTCTGTGCGCGAGCACCGTCCTGGCGCTTGGCGCCGTGCGGGCGGTTCGGGAAGCGGGATTGCAGATGGGCCGCGACATCTCGCTGATCGCCCATGACGACGACCTGATGCTGCTGAAACCGGAGCATTTTTCCACACCGCTGACGACGACGCGCTCATCGTTGCGCGAAGCGGGCCGGAGGATCGCGGCGCGGCTCATCGCCGCCGTGACGGAGCCGGAGACAGTGATGCCGCAGCAGGAATTGTGGAAGGCGGAGCTGGATATCCGCGCCTCCACCGGCCCCGCACCGCCCTGACCGGTTGCGAGGGCTTAGCCCCGGCAGGCTCAGCGGCTTTTCCTGCGCATCAGAAGGTCGGGATCGGGCGTCCAAGAGACCTGTAGGCGGCGACCACCGTATTGGCCATCAGCATGGCGATGGTCATGGGGCCGACACCGCCCGGCACAGGCGTGATCGCGCCGGCACGTTCCGCGCATTCCTCGTAAGCCACATCGCCGACCAGCCGCGTCTTGCCTTCACCGAGTTCGGGCGCATCGATGCGATTGATGCCGACATCGATGATCGTGGCGCCCGGCTTGACCCAGTCCTTCTTGACCATGAAGGGCCGGCCGACGGCCGCCACCAGAATATCGGCCTGGCGGCAGACGGACGGCAGGTCCTTGGTGCGCGAATGGGCCATGGTGACGGTGGCATTGGCAGCCAGCAGCAAAAGCCCCATCGGCTTGCCGAAGAGGTTGGAACGGCCGATGACGACGGCATTCAGACCGGATAGATCCGCGCCATGGAGATCGCGCAGCAGGATCATGGCGCCGGCCGGGGTGCAGGATACCAGCCCGCTGGCCAGATCGCCGCTTGCCACCTTGCCGGCATTCACCACCGTCAGGCCGTCAACATCCTTTTCCGGACGCACCAGCTGCGTCACCGGTTCCGCATCGAGATGGCCGGGGAGCGGCAGCTGAACGAGAATGCCGTGCACGGCGGGGTCCGCATTCAGTTTGGCGACCAGCGATTCCAGCTCGTCCTGCGTCGTCTCCTCCGGCAGGCTGTATTGCATGGAGTTGAAGCCGCATTGCTTGGCCATACGGCTCTTGGCATTGACATAGGCGTGGCTCGCCGGATTGTTGCCGACGATCACCACGGCAAGACCGGGCCGGATCCCGGCCTCGCTCTCCAGCACGGCGGCGGCATTTGCCACCACGCCCGTCAGATTGGCTGCTCTCTGCTTTCCGTCGATAATGGTGGCCATGCGCTGCTCCTTGCCGGATCCGGACGCCGATGCCCGCCTGCTGCGGCAAGCGGACCTCTCCCCGATGTCGATGCCGGAGCCCGTCCTATCGGACAGAGGCGGCAAAGACCATCCGGGCGCGCGGGCTCCTGTTCTGGCAGAAGCCTATAATACCAAATCTCCGGGATAGGAACCCGGTCTCCCAGGTCTTTGACCGCCGTGACCGACACACCCTTTGGCTCGCGCTCAGCCGCGCGAGGCAGTGCGCCGTGGCATGGCCGCAAGCAGCGCGTGCCCGTGATCTTCGCCGCTTCGATCCTCGGTGATCCGCTCTTCCATCTGGCGACGGAGAATGGCGATCCCCTGTTTCAGCCGCATGAGCTCCTCGTGATCGGACAGCGGCGCCGTTTCGGCCTGTTCGGTCGTCCCGATCGGATGCCGATCCAGGATCTCGGCCAAAAGAGCCGGCAGCGGCCGATCGCCGGAGGGCGCGGCGCGGTGTGCCAGAAGCATTGTCTCCAGCCGGTGCTGCTGCACGGCCTGCCGCTGACCATCATCATTGGCCGCCAGCCGCTTGAACAGGAGACCGGCGCCCTGCGGAGCCGATCCGCTGCGCTGCGCCGCACCCTCCCGGCCAGCCTCATGGGGGATCTCATGGAAAGTCTTGTGGGAAATCTCTTTGGCGACCTTTTCGGCGACCTCTTGGGCAACCTCTTTGGCGACCTCCTGGGCGATCCGGTAATAGTCGTCGAAGGAGGGCATTGTCATGGGCACAATCGGCGCAACCGGCGCAACCGGCACGCGTTCCGCAGCGTGGTGAGCCGGAGCCCGGGGCACCCCGTGTTCCAGGGCCTTGATCGGCGCAGAAGGTGCAGGACCTTCAGCGGGCAGAGAGCCGGCCGGCCTTTGCGCTGCCGAAACCATGGGCGGCCCGCCAGCCGGTGGGCGGGCGGGGGCGATCGCCGCCATCAAGGCCTCCGTGCCGGGCTCCGTCCGGCGCGCCCAAACCTTCTCGTGCTGCGCGGCTGGCTGTCTTCCACGCGAGGGCAGAACTGCGCCCGCCAGACAAGACAAAGCCAGCGCGCCCATGAGCGACGACAGCCAGGCCGGCAAGCCGCTCGACTCCACATCGGCAAGCCTTGCCGGCGGCAAGCGTGTCACGGATTGCGCGGCGCTGTCGGCATTGGCGCGCGACCGGTCCAGGGCCTGCAGATAGGCCCGCCGCGCCGCATCAACCTCGGCCTCTCGCGCCATCTTCAATCCGGCAGTCTCGGCCTGCGGCAAAGCCTGCAAACCGGCAAGCCGCGTCTCGATCTCGCCTTGCTGCTGCTTCAGCCCCTCGACATTCTGTTTCAGGCCGGCTGCCAGGCCCGCGACCACTTTGGCGATGGCTGCGCGGGCATCCTCCTCGGCAGCCTTTGCCGCCACGAGTTTCGGATGACGCGGCCCGAGCGCCTCGGAGAGCTGCTGGACCTTGAGCAAAGCATCCTGATGGCGGCGGCGCGCATCTTCGAGGCCGGAATCCATCCCCGCCTCCGCCAGGGTCTTAGGCAGGATCTCCGGCAGGTTCTGCGCCAGGATGTCGTCCACGTTCAGGCCCGCGACCTGGGTCAGCCGCGCCTTTGCATCCGACAAGCGGGATTCGACTGCGGCTTTTTCGGCAAGCAGAGCCTGTCGATCCGCGGTCCAGATCCTGTAGGCCTCCATGTCGGCCGGTGAAATCTCGATCGCCTCATAGGCCCCCTGGGCCTCTTCCAGTTGTTTGCGGGCCGTATGCACGCCGGCGCGAAGCGCTTCGCCGCCGCGGCCGCCGGATACTGCCAGAAGGTCGGCGACGGCATTGGCTGCCAGAACCGCGCGCTGCGGGTCCTTCGTCTCCGCGACAATGGCCATGCGGACGAGCCGACCCACCGGATCGCCCTCGTCATGCGCCGCGTCGCCCGCTGCGGCATCGTCGCGCCGCAGCGATATCGCCCCGGCAAGAGCCCGTCTTTCGTCATCCTCCATCGCCGACAGACGCATGTCGCGTCTGGTCACGAGGTCTGACAGGAAGCCGAAGACCGACTGGGTCTGCGCCTCTGCGAGACCTGGCGCCTCTGTTTTCATATGCCGGATCGCGGCATCGAGGAAGGTCGATGTCTGCAGGCTCCTCTTGGCATCCGCCAGGAAAGCATCGGCCTGCCTGCCGTCCGCGTCGCGCAGCAGCAGGTCCGTCTCGACCCTGTAGCTGCGGGCCATCTGGGACGGCATGAAAAGCGGCGCAGAGGCACCGCCCAGGGCAGCCGCAAGAAGCACGAGGGTCTTCCACAGGCTGCCTGCCGGTCTTTGCCGTTCCGTCGGACGCTCTTCAGTGCTGCGTCCGTCTCGCCGTTCAGAGGAAACCATGTGCCCACCACTGCTGCGGTCGCGGCGCAGGGCCGCCAATTGTTAAGCCATTGTGAATGGACAAGGCAAACAAAAGGTTAATGCCGTTTGGGGATCAACGGTTTGGAAGGCGAAGCAGACGGAAAAACGCCCGGAAATTCAGAACACGGAAAGACCAATCTGAGAAAAGTCCAGCCGTGAAGGGTTTGAGACGCCGGAGCGGCGGCTCAAGGCGGAAAGCTGTGGTCCGAGGGGCGTCGATGCGGTCGGTTCGCCTCAATGGCCGGTGCTGGCCGGCGCCTCGACCTTGGCGCCTTCAACGATCTTGATCGGCGCCACTTGTTTGCTCGGGCTGCGATCGCCATTGGCACGGATGTCGTCCTTCGACATGTAATCCAGTTGCTCGACCAGCACTTCGAGAACGTAGTCATCCCCAAGGTCCTTGTTCAGCGTCTGTTTCAGCATGTCGCGGAAGCCGTTCAGATCGAAGGCTTTGGTATCGGAGAGATTGACCATCCTGTTGCCGACGAGCAGGGTGAACAGCTCGTCGGTCATCAGTTCGGTAACGGGCAGATGCACGCCCTTGATCTTCTGCTTGTCCATCATGAAGGAAATGCGGGTGAGGAAATAGCCCTGCACCGCGCCATCCGACAGCATCGGGATATTGATGGTCTCACCCTTCACGAGTTCGGATTTCTCCTTCATCAGCGTCGCCTCATCCACCGGAGGCTCCGGCAGCGACATCTGGACGGAAAAATAGACTGCGCCCAGCGTCACGACGCAGACCCAGAGACCGGTGAGGATGAGCTTGACCATCAGACTTCGCTGTAGATGAACTGTTCTTGCGTGTAGGTGCCGTCGCCATCGGCGTCACGGGCGGCATTCTTCAACAGGTCTGCCACGGTGCGCACCGCATGCAGATGAGCCTCGACCCGGCGGGCATTCAGCGTCAGCTTTGCCTTCAGCGCATGCATCTGCTCGATATGATTGACCGCGAATTCCGTGGGATTGGTGCCGCGAAACAGCATGGTCAGTTCATAGAGGCAGCGGCTCTTATGCGCATTCGATACTTTCAGATCGAATTGGGGATCCGTGCCGATCCGATCATTCTCGTTGTCGATGATCATTTCCAGCCGGCCGAGAACCGTCTTTATCCGGTAATCCGTCGAGACAACATCCATAGCTTCTGTTCCTGTCATGTTCATTATCAAGCCTCAGTCCGCTCGCTGGGGGCGAGATCGAGTACTTTGCGTTGGAAATCGTCAATCATGCTGAGAGACCGGTTACGGCTGTCTTCGTCCGTTGCGGCATTGGGCGTCGCTTCGTTGCGCAGGCGCTGGAGCGATTGCGAATAGACCTGTTCGGCAATGCCGATGCCGCCATTGCGCGACATCTGGTCGGCAATCTGCTCGGACATCATGCTCTGCCAGAATTCGCCGGCCGATCCCTTGCCGTAGACTTCCTCGGAATCCTTCGGCATCATCGTGTTGACGAAATTCTGCAAAATGCTGGCTTCAAACTTCCGGTATTCTTCGGGCATCTTCTCCGTGCCGGCTGCGCGTGCATCGGCATGGGTGAGGTTGGCCTTGGAGGCGGCATTGTCGAGAAGGTCGACGGCCGCCGAAAATCCGTTGCCGGCAGCGGCCAGGCTGGAGGCCGCGAAATTGGCCCGGTTCGCGTTCAGTTTCGCCTGTGCGGCCTGCACCTCTGAAGGGTCTGCGGCGCGCAGCACGTCAAGTACGAGATCGCTTGGAGGAGAGATCGCCACGTGAGCTTCCTTTCTTGTCAGTGGCGAAACTATGCTTTGTGAAGCTTGCTGCAGGCTGGCGTCCGTTTCGCAACCCGCTGATTGCGCGGTTTTTTTGAAAAACAACCAGTTGGCCGCGGTGGTCGCCAGGGCCGAAAATGCCTGATATCGTGGCGATCCAGACCCGTCTCGCCGTCCTCAGTAGGTCTTGCCGCCGCCCGGAATGAGGGTGATTTCCAGGAGGTCGAAGATCGCATTGTCTTCCCGCTCCCGGTCTTCGAGGCCGCGCGCCTCCTTCATCTGCTCCTCCAGCCTGTCGCCCTTGATGCGTTCGCGCCGGATATTGGCCTCCTGCACCTGCTGAACGCCGTTCAACTGCTGATCCTTCACCATCAGCCGGCCGAAACGTTCCGAATAGCCTTTGGCAAATTGCATATGCACCGGCGTCATCGAGCCGATGGCGCCGATGACGCTGTCCATCTGTTCGCTGACTTCGCCGCGCTGGCGCATGGTCTCGGCAAGATCGCCCTCCATCATCTTCTCGACATGCCGCTGGAGCGAAACGAGGCGTTTCAACTTCTTCGAGCGGGGTTGGCCACTGCTTGCCATGAGAACCTCAAAAGGAGTTGAAGACCGGCGCGAATCCGTCGGCGAACTGCCGCACCATGGCAGCAATCGCCAGATAGAGCATGAAAATGCCGCCGGTGATCAGATAGGGGGTCGAGATGAAGTAGACGGGAATCTGCGGTGCAAGCTTGTTGATAAGGCCGATCGCCACGTTGAAGAGCAGGCCGTAGATCAGGAAGGGGCTGGCCAGCCGCAGCATGATGTTGGTCGAGGCGCGCAGCGTATCGGTGAGGGTGATCAGCAATTTCTGCGGCTCCAGCACGGAACCGACCGGCGTGACCGAATAGGATTCGACCAGCGCGCGGAAGACGACATGATGAAAATCGAGCATGAAGAGCATCATCAGGCCGCTGAAGGTGATCAGGCTGGTCATCGCCGTATCCTGGCTGTCTTCCAGAACATCGTGACCGCCGGGTGCGGTGAAGCCGATTGCCATCGTCAGGATCGATCCGGTGAATTGCAGACCCAGCACATAGACCCTTGCAATCATGCCATACATGATGCCGATCAGCATTTCGGAGCCGATCAGGCCGATCATCGTGGCCGGCGAGGTGGAGACGCGCGGATAGAGCGTATCCCACAGCATGGGCAGAACGGCGAGAGAAAGGCCGAGCGCGAGGAAGAGCCGGATATTGGTCGGCACGCGCCCGCTGGAAAAGCCCGGCAGGGTCATGAAGCACCCTCCAATCCGGCAGAAAGCCAGAAAAAGTGCCAGCACGGTCCCCTGCGGGTCTGTGATCATGAAATCGAGCCCAGTATCTTGATGTCGAGCCCCTTCGCCAGCTCGACATGCGAGAGCACCGGCAGAGTCGGGAAGAGTCGCTCTATGATCATGCGCACATAGGACCTTGTTTCCGGCGAGGTGACAAGAACAAAGGGCAGGCCCCTGTCCATGAACTCACGGATAACTTTGCTGGCCTGCTCGCTGAATTCCTCCAGCGTGCGCGGATCGATATCGAATTCCAGCACCTCGCCCTTGCCGTCGCGCTTGAGCGCCTGGTGGAAGAGGAGATCCCACTTGCCGCCAAGCCGCAGAACCCGCAATTGACCATTATCGGCCAGGTCCCCGCACAATTGCTGGGCCATGCGCACACGCACATGCTCGACGATCTGCTCTGTCTTGCGCACATGCGGCGCCAGTTCGGCGACCGCCTCGAGAATGAGGTGGAGATTGCGGATGGAAACACGCTCCGCCAGCAGAAGTTTCAGAACCGCCTGCAGGCCGGAATAGGACATATGCGAGGTGCAGATCTCGTCCGCGAGCTTCTTGTATTCCGGATCCATCCGGTCGATCAGGATCTTCACATCCTTATAAGACAGAAGCTGCGGCAGGTTGTTGCGGATCACCTCGCTGAGATGGGTCAGAACGACGGAGACATTGTCGATGGGGTGGAAGCCCTCGCGCTTCAGGTCGTCGGCGAAGGCTTCGAGAATGGAAACGGCCGGCATGCCGAAGGCCGGTTCGCGGATCTCGTCGCCGGGAATGCTCGGCTTGCGACCGGAGCCCGTGATGACGAGGACGTCGCCGACGCGCAGCGTATTGGAGGCGATCGTCGTCCCGTGGATCCGGATCTGGTATGACTTTTCCGGAATGGTGATATCGTCCGCCACTTTGATTTCCGGCACGACGAAACCGTATTGCGTGGCGAATTTCTTGCGCATCTTGCCGACCCGGAAGGCGAGTTCCTGATGCGCGCCGAGAAGGCGGGTGGAGACCTGCTTGCCGAGGGCCAGCTCGATTTCCGCCGTCTTCAGCATGGATTTGACCGAATCCTTGTCGGATTCCTTCGTCTGGATCTTCTTCTTTTCCTCCGATTCGCGACGGATCCGGTTTTCCGCCTCGATCCGGCGCGGCACGATCCAGGCGCCGAAGCCCATGACGCCGCCAAGGGCGACAAATGGCAGGAAAGGCAGGCCGGGGACCACTGCGAGAAGCGTCATGAGGCCCGCGGCGACCCAAAGGGCGCGCGGATAGCCGCCGAGCTGATCGAGAACCGCCTTGTCGGCCGTGCCGGCCGTGCCGCCGCGGGTAACAAGAAGGCCGGCAGCCAGCGAGACGATGAGGGCCGGCACCTGCGAGACGATACCATCGCCGACCGAGAGCTTGACGAAGACATCGGCCGCTTCGCCGATGGCCATGCCATGCCGGAAATAGCCGATGACGATGCCGCCGAAGACGTTGATGGCGGTGATCAGAAGGCCGGCAACCGCATCGCCGCGGACGAATTTCGAGGCACCGTCCATGGCGCCGAAGAACATGCTCTCCTCTTCGAGCTCGCGGCGGCGCTTCTGCGCCTCCTTCTCGTCGATGATGCCGGCGGAAAGGTCGGCGTCGATCGACATCTGCTTGCCGGGGATCGCGTCGAGGGTGAAACGCGCGCCGACTTCGGCGATACGCGTCGCGCCCTTGGTGATGACGATGAAATTGACGGTGACGAGGATCATGAAGACGATCACGCCGATCATGAAGTCGCCGGACATGACGAGCGTGGCAAAGCCGGCAATCACGCCGCCTGCGGCGTCATGGCCCTCATGCCCGTGCGTCAGAATGGTTCGCGTCGTGGCGATGTTCAGCGCCAGGCGAATCATCGTCGAGATCAGCAGAATCGTCGGGAAGGACGAGAAGTCGAGAGGCTTCTGGATCCACAGGGCAACCATCAGGATCAGAACGGAGAAGGCGATGGAAAAGGCCAGCCCCATATCGATCATGAATGTGGGAATCGGCAGGAACAGAATGCACAGAATGCAGACAATGCCGAGGGCGAAGCCAATATCACGCCCGTTCGGGCTGACCTTGGGAATGGATAATGCCGGAGGTTGCGCCATCGATAATCCGTCTCTTCATGAGAGGGTGGCACGGACTGAGCCATGCCGGTTTATCGTCACTTTACAAAGTGAAGCTTGCGCGAGGATGGCATGACGCCGAAAGGCCCGCCCTGCGCGCCCTCAGAAGCCTGACTGGATGCGCGAAAAGACGAGCTGGGCAAACAGGTTGATCTGGCTGCCGATAAAGGGGGCCGTCAAGCCGACGGTCAGCAGGATAGCGACGATCTTCGGGACGAAGGTCAGCGTCATTTCCTGCACCTGCGTGAGCGCCTGGAGAAAGGCGATGACCACGCCGACCACCATGGCGACCAGGATGGCCGGTCCAGAGGCGATCAGGACGGTTCGCATCGCGGCCTGCATGACTTCCAATGCATCGGCTTCGTTCATCCGAGCCTCTCCTTCCCCCGGATCATCCAGGGTGATTCGACCAGCCCGTTTTACCGGGCCTGTCCGACGACGTCGAGCCGCCTACTTTGTGTTGGACGTGCCGTCCGTCGTTTTTGCCTTCGCAGTGATGACATTGTCCGACACGGTGACGCCGGCCTGCAGCAGGACCTTCTTGTCGTCCTCGGTCAGCGCGATGACGCCGTCCGTATAGACCTGCATTTCCTTGATCTTGCCGGTGGTCGTCTGGTCGGCCGACATGATGTACTTGCCGACCATATCGGCGGCGCGGGTGAGCGCTTCCGCCTGAAGCATGCTTTTCAGATGGGTGTTCGTCTGGATCGTCTGCTCGACCTGCGAGAAGGAGGCGAGCTGCGAGATCTGTTCCGAGGCATCCATCGGAGAGGTCGGATCCTGGTTCTTCATCTGTGCGATCAACAGCTTGAGGAAGCTGTTATAGTTCACGGATGCCTTGTTCTGATCCGAAGTGGTGGCAGCGGCATTGGCCCAAGGATTGGTGGTCGCGGTCGTGCTGGAGACTGAACCTACCGCCACGGCGCAATCTCCCTGCGGATCTGTTCCACCGTCGCCGGGGTCATTTCCTGGCTGTTGAGGATACGATCTTCGATCGAGTAGAGACCGCGGATGGCCTTCAGGGCGTCGAAGGCACGGCCGCTGGCGACCATGGCATCGATGCGCTTCAGTTCGGCCAGGACCTCTTCGTCGCGGAAGCAGGTCAGCAGCATGGTGACCGACTTGCGGAACATCGACAGCGACTGTTCCTTGCCTTCCGGATTGATCAGCATCATCTGTGCGATGAAATAAAGCTGACGAAGCGGCGTCGTCGCGTCCTCCAGCTGGAGAACATGGTTTTCGAGCAGGAAGGTCACATCGTTGAGGAATTCCACGGCAACCTTCCGGTCGACCCGCAAAACGGCTCCGTTGATGAAGATTCTTTCGCCCGACTTCAGCGAGATGCGCAGCGTACTTTTCATTTAAGTCCATCCCTGATGATGGTGGTCACGTCAATGATACCTTGGAAGTTGTCCGACTGGCGGCGCCGTATCTGTTCGCATTCCTTCAAGATCCAGATTGCGATGGAGATAAGGTTGGCCCGCAGGTCGGTATTCAGTTCGTTTTCCGGTTGCCGTAGATCTTCGATAAATCGGATCCAGACGCGCCGCGTATAAAAGAGGGCTTCGATGGAGACGCGAGAATAGTCCTTTTCGTCGCGTGCTGCTTTCAGAAGCTCGATACACCGATCCAACGCTTGCCGTTCGCGGGTTTTGGCGTCGGCGACGTCATCCTCCATGATCTCGGCATATGAAAACTGGTACATTCATGTATCCTTCATTTTCATGGACTCCCTTTGATCATCAAAGGTAGTTGATAAGGCTCATTTTCTGCAGTTTCGACGTCAGCGTGTAAGCGGCTTCGAGAAGGGACTGCAATTGGGTAACCCGCGTTGCTGCCTCGTAAGGATCAACGGACTGAAGGTCGTTGACACTGACCTCCAGGATCTTCTTCTGCGCCTGCAGGCTGTCGGTCGCCTTGGCGATCCGTTCGCTGGACAGGCCGAGCTGGCTGCGCAGGTCCGAAACATCGGTCGAGGCGCGGCCGACGGCAGCCTGGGCGACATCGACGATGGCCGAACGCGTCGCATCCGTCGCCGTCGGCAGGAACTCGATCGCGACGATCGCGCCGAAGGTGAAATTGCGGAAGGCGGCATCATTGGCGTTGACGGAACTGGTGATCGTCTCGCTCGGGGTGATGCGCGTCGACATATTGGTGCTGGAGGCGCCGGATCCGAAAGCGGTCCAGAAATCCTCGCCGCCATGGCCGGTCTGCGGCGGATCGGTGACCGGCGTCTGACCGTTGAACTTCTTCTCCAGGTCGGCGAGGAAGGTCTTGGTCTGCGCGGCGGTCATGTCCGACTTGGAGGCAATGCCGTTATCCGTCAGGTACTTGTTCAGTTCCCGATCGACGGCTTCCTTCAGGGGCGAGTTCTGCTCCGTATAGGATGTCAGAGGCTTGACGTCGGTATTGGTGCCCGAGAACAGATATTCTCCGGCGGCGGACGAATTGCCGGCGGCGGTGAAGCCGTCCAGCGCCGCCTTCAGCGACAGCACGACCTGGTTGACGGTCGACTGGTTGTTGCCGAGACCGGTCAGAAGGCCGCTCGCCTTCGTGGCGTTGTCGGCCATGTTCTTCAGCGCGCCTTCGGACGAATCGATCCGCGTCTTGGCCAGCGCATTGGAGGCCTGCAGGCTCTCGATGCGCAGAAGTTCCCGCGTCAGGTCCAGGCTGCGCGTGGTGGAGGAGCCGAGCGAGACCCCCATATCCGCATGCTGTCCGGTCGAGACTTCCTTGTTGGCGTCGACCAGCTGCTTCTGGGCCTTCGCCATGGTCTGCGCAAGACTGCTTTGAACGCCGAGATTGGAACTGAATGATGTTTTCATGGGTCTAACCTACCGAATCCAGCAATGTCTTGATCATCTCGTCAACGGTGTTCAGCAATTTCGTTCCGGCCTTGTAGGACTGCTCGACTTCCAGCAGCAGGGACAGTTCCTCATCGAGGCTCACTCCGGTCGTATTAGAATATGCTTCGCTTGTGCGAGACATGAGTGCCGTCTTGGTTTCATCCGCTTTGCTGGCAGAACTGCGGATCGTCTCGAACCAGCCGGTCGAAGCGGTCGAGAAATTCAGCAAGGTCTGGAAGCCGCCGATTTCGGTTGCCGCGGCAAATTCCGGGAAGCGATCCGTTGCAGGCGCCTTACGCTGCCCGGTATCGTTGAAGAGGTCGGCATATTTCTTCAGCAGGTCCGAGTAACCGCTCGAATTGGTCGTGTTGCTGCCGTAGCCGGCGCCATTGATATTGCCGTCGCGCAGCTTGGCCGGATCGCCGCCGGGCGGTGTGACGGCCGAATTGATGCTGATGCGGAAGGCAAGGTTGTCGATGCCGCCGACGGTCCCGGTCGTCGAGCCGCTGTCGACGAAGAGGCCCATGCGCTCGTCGGTCGAAGGCGGGTTGGCCGTTTCCTTGAAGATGTCGATCAGGCGGTTGGCGATCTCGTCCATCTGCCGCTGGAATGTCGGTGCGATGTCGTCGCGGATCTGCAGCAGTGCCTGCAGCGAGCCGGACGCGGAGGTATCCCCACCCTTGCCGGGCGGCAGCGTGACGCCCTCGATCTGCACCTTGCCGCCGATTGTCGCGGCATCGTAGGTGACGGTCGGCGTGAAGGATACCTTGCGCGGGATCGTCTCGAACAACGTGGTGCCGTCCTTGGTATAAAGCGCCATATCGCCGTTTTCGCGGATCGTCGTGCGCACGCCGACGATTTCGCTGATCTTCTTGAGGAGCGAGGCCCGCTCGTCGATGGCGGAATTGGCGTCGCGGCCGGTCGCCGTCGCCTGGATCACTTCGTTGTTCTTGGCCTCGAAGCGCTCCAGAAGCTTGTTGAGGTTGCCGACCTGCTCGCTGATCTTCTTGTCGGCATCCGCGCGGATGTCCTGCAGCCCCTTCGACGTCTTGTTCAACGAATCGGTGAGGTCGCGTGCGGCGGAGATGGCGCCGGAGGCGAGCGTCTTGTCGCTCGGCTTTGCGGTATAGGATTCCAGCGCGCTGTAGAATTTCGTCAGATAGGTGTTGGGCGACAGGCCGTAATTATTGCCGCCCAGCAGGTTTGCGATCTGGCTGGTCAGACCCTCGACCAGCGTCTGCTGGCCGCTCGCATCCGACAGGCTGTCGAGAGCCTGGCGGAAGAGCGCTGCGTTTTCCTCCCGATAGACGGAGCCGACGCGTGCGCCGTCTTCCGTCGATACGATCATCACGGTTCGCTTGTTGTAGTCAGGGTTCTGCACATTGGAAATATTGGTTCCAATGACCGCCGATTGACGGGCGGTGTTGTTGAAGATGGCCTGAGCTGTGGACCGTGCAGAAGAAAGCGACATGGGTCTGCCTTTTATGCGTCACGCGACGCGATTAGCGCTTCAGGTTGACGAGAGTTTCCAGGAGTTCGGAGCCGGTCTGGAAGACTTTCGAATTGGCTGTGTAATTGCGCTGGGACTCGATCATCGAGGTCAGTTCGGACGCGATATCGACATTGGAATTTTCGAGCGTGTTCGACAGGATCTCGCCATAGCCGGAGCTGCCGGCATAACCCATGACCACCACGCCGGAATCCCGGCTCTGCGCGTAGACGTTGCCGGCCAGAGGCGTCAGATTGTTCGGGCTCTGCACATTGGCCATGGCGATGCGGTAGGTCGGGATCGACTGACCATTCTTGTAGAGAATGGAGACGATGCCGTCCTTGCTGATCTCGACCTTGTCGACCGCCGAGGCGCCCTTGCCATCGATATTGCCGGTGACCGAATAGGCCGCGCCGAGCTGCGACATCTGGCCGATGTCGATCTTCAGCGCCCCGAGCTCTGCTCCGTCAATGGTCTGGGCCGTCGTCGTCACCGGTGTCGTCGGCGCCGTCAGCTTGCCCGTGGCGTCGAAGGTGAGCGACGAGGTTGCAAGCGTGGTCACGGTGCCGCCGGCATCCTTGTAGCTGACGGTCAGCGACCAGGCATTTGCTGCCGTCTTCTCATATTCGAGATTGAGCAGGCGCGAATTGCCCTGCGAATCGAATGCGACGAGCGACGAGGATTTCTTGAAGCCGATCGCTTCATTGGCGGGCAGGTTGCCGGTCACGGAACCCTGGGTCGACGGGGTGGCCTTCAGGCCGCCGCCCTTGACGTTGATTTCCTGCAGACCTTCGAAACCGTTGATGACGATCGTCGGATCCTTGCCGGCTTCATAGGGATAGCCCATCAGCTTGAACCCGGCCGCATTGCGCAGCGAGCCGTCGGCCTGCGCTTCGAAATTGCCGGCGCGGGTCATGTATTTCGCGCCATCCGCACCCTGCACGATGAAAAAGCCATTGCCGTTGATGGCGAGGTCCGTGGTGGAGGTGGTGTAGCTGAACGAACCCTGGCTATCGATGGAGTAGCGCACATTGGTGTTCACGCCGCCGGAATTATACTCTCCGCCGCCGGAGGGCAGGACCATCGATGAGAATTCGGTCGTAGCTTTCTTGTAACCAACCGTGCTCGAATTGGCGATATTGTCGCCAACCGTGCCCAGCCTGTTCGCCTGTGCGTTCATTCCAGACACACCGGTCCGCATTGTTCCGTAAAGGCTCATGTCAAATCCTCGTTTTGCCTATGGGACGACATTAGACAGCGGGCCTTGCGTGAAGCTGTCTGTCGCGTCAGCTCCGGTGCTCGCTATGCGTGCCGCCAGATATCCAAAACCAGGCCCAAAATAAAAACCCCGGAAATCGAAGTCGATTTCCGAGGTCGAAGATAATTAATACTGGATTAGGACCTGTATTTCCTGAAGCGTAACTGTATCAACTCCAGTCGATACAATAGCCGAGGAAGCGCTTCGAATCGATCGGATCGAAATCGAGCTTTTTGCGCAGCTTCTTGCGCAGCTTGCTGATGTGGCTTTCCACGACGTTTTCTTCCACTTCGTCGTCGAAGATGCCGTAGATCGCGTTGAAGATCTGCGTCTTGGAAACGCGTCGGCCACGATTGGCGACCAAATATTCCAGGATGCGGCGCTCGCGGCGCGGCAAGGGGAAGATGTCGCCGTTGATTTCCGGATCACGCCCGTCATCGAAAACCCGGATCGGGCCGATATCGGTGTAATTGGTCAGCGCCTTGACGCGCCGCCGAATGGCCGCGGCCCGTGCCAGGATTTCCCTGGGATGAACCGGCTTGCGCACGACATCGTCCACGCCGCTGTCGAACAGCGCCAGCGTGGCTTCCAGCGAGGGTTGATCGCTGACCGCGATAACCGGTGCCGATGTTCTGTCGCGAATGGCACGCGGCAATTCCAGCGCGTGCTCGCTCTGCCCGATGAGAAAGGCTTCGACGGCAGCGATATCCATATCCGCTGCCGTATTGACCCATTCTCCGAATTCCTTGGGATCAAAACCTGTGGAAGGTACACCTTCACGCCCAAATAGTGAGGTGTAACCCTCTTTAACAAGCTCACGCTCATCAACCACTACGATCATTCGTCCGCCTCCGAATCAGTGTGGTGCCTCGATGTACTATGCGTACGAATCGACGGAGTCTGGGACAACTCTATAAAATTAACCATGGAATTTAATAGTTGATTAAGACTTGGGTTCCGATTTGCCCTATATCTAGTGGGTCTTCGGAAAATCAAACACAACTCTCCGGTGGAAAAGTTAACAAGGTCGGAATCGGCGCTTGGCATGCCACATTTTCGCCAAATCACTTGGGTCCCAGCACCCCATAGATCGGCGCGGGATTCAACCAACTTTCGGTTGCATTACTCGCAAAAGCTCTTGGCGGTCGGAGTCCAGTTTCCGTAGCCGGTGGCGACAAGATTGGCGATGACGCGGCACACATAGCGCTTCTGCGCCGGGTCATTATTGGGTCCGGCATGGTATCGCGCGACGGCCATGGTCCAGGTTTCATGCCTGTCATGGAGGTTGCGCAGAAAGCGCGCCGCATATTCCACGTTGCGCCGTGGGTTTAGCATGTCCTCCACGGAGACGAAATTCTCCCCGTGGAAATACTGGTTGATCTGCATGCAGCCGACATCGATCAGCTTCTTCCCGGCTCCGCGCGCCTCGGCAAAGGTCTGCAGCGCCTCGTTCGGATCCTTGGGGAAATAGGCCTTCCCCTCGATGTTCAGCGCCCAGGGATAAAGGCTCCCCTTGCGGCCGGTCTCCGTCAGCCCAACCGAATAAAGAATGCCTTCCGGTATGCCGTATTTGGATGCCGCCGCCTGGATCTCTTGTTCGCAGGCGCCGGAACTGGCCGTCGATGCGTCAGAGGTAGAGGCCGCCAGAAGAACGGCCGCCGTCAGGGGAAGAAGACCGAGTATCAACCGCCGCATCATGTTCATTCGTTCCACCTGACGTCCTTGATTGGCCGGACGAGGCCTGGCCCTGCTGCTGCATCTGGCCCTGTTGCGCATTGGGATCCATGGATCGCTGCTGTCCGTCACCGGTCGCCGTCTGATCGCCTTGCTGGGCAGGCGCCACGCTGACCGTCACCTGATCGACAGAGAAGCCCTGGGCCCGCAGAGCGCCCAGTATGCCGCTGCTGTCATCCGACAGCTGCTTTTGGGCAGCGCGGGTTTCGACGGTCAGATGCACCGTCAGCGCCTCCCCGGCCAGCCGCAGCGTGGCTGTCACCGTTCCGAGATCGATCGGTGTCATCTGGAGCTTCAGCGTATTGACGACGTTCTTCGTGGCATTCTGCGAGGCCGTGTTGCGCAGCTCCGAATCGGCCTGCATGGCCGATTGCCAGCCTGGATCGGACGACATGGCCGAGGCGAGCGCCGAACCGTTCAGGGACTGCGTGAAGCCGAGGAAGCGGCGACTGTCGAGCACGGTGATGGTGTCGGCGCCGGCAGCGGCCTTCTTGCCTGTTTCGAAGCTCGCTTTGCCCTCGGAATCGGTGCCGATGGTCATGCTCATGCTCCGGCGTCCGTCCTGCGCCGATGTCAGCTGGAAGCTGCGCTTTTCACGATCGGCCTCCACACCATCCCGCGCGACGAGACCGTCAATGACATCCTTGGAAAGCGTCTGACCATCGACAATGGCCTCATCCTTGCCCTCGCGTCCCGCCTTCTGAACGGCATCGGTGCGCGATGTGCTGGCCTGGCCGCGGCTATTTGCCCGGCCGTCCATGCCGGCCTGCCCCGCTTGCCCTGCCTGTCCCGCGAGGCCCTGCGCAGCGGCAAGACCGGTGAGCAGAGTGGCCACCGCATCCTGCGCCGCAGCCTTCGTGCCCGCCTCATCCTTGGCCGGCATCTGCGGCGTGGCGGCGGCGGCGCCTTCCATGGCTGCCGCCATGGCGGCCTGCGCGTTCATGCCGATTGTCGCCGATCCGGACGGCACGGCGCTCTCGGCGGTCTTGCCATCAGTGGCGGCGGCAGCCTCATCCGACTTTTCCGCAGCCTGGCCTTTCGCCGGCCGCGGCTGGGGGGCCTTGCCGTCTTTTGCAATGGTTGAAGGATCTGCGCTGGCAAGCAGCAGGCGCTCGGCCTCGCTCAGCACCGCGACATCGGATCCGCTGCCGGCCGGCAGGTTTGCCTGCGCAGCCTCTGTTGCGCCGGCACGCAGATAGCTGAGGTCCAGCCGCGATTTGCCGCTCTGGCCGCTCTGGCCGGCCTCGCCGCTGCCGACCTCATCCTCCGCCTTGTGCTTGTCGGCTTTCCGGGCATGGCCGTCACGCGGCGCGTTGCGGTCCCCTTCGACCGAGGACAAGGCATCGTCGAATTCGCCGCTGCCGGACCCGGAGCGGCTGGAAGGCATGCGATTTCCCTGGCTGTAGGCAGCCGCCGTCGTGTCCGGTGTGATCATTGTCACTTGTCCTTGTTGAGCAATTCATCGATTGCGCTCAGGCTTGAGCGACCCTTCTCCAGTATCGTCTGGATGGTGGGATCGATGGCAGGTGAACCTGCCGCACCATGCGCGCCGGGGACATCCTGTCCGGGCAAGGCCGATGTCTGTTCGGCACTGATCTGATTTGGAATAGTGCTCGGCCTGTCTTGCCTGAGACTGTCTTGCCTGAGACTGTCTTGCCTGAGACTGTCTTTCTCAACGCCGTCTTGCGTCGGAGCGCGCAGCACCTGTTCGGCCACGCGCCGGGCCGCAGCACGCAGCGCCCTGTCGCCGGGGCTGAGCTGGCTTTCCTCGACCGCGTCGATGGCCTGCGCCGCCTGATTGACCTTGCCGGAGGAGAGATCGGCGACATCGGCAAACAGCCGGGCGGCCTGGCGGGCGAGAGCAGGCGCATTTTCGCCTCTCTCCTTGGCGCGCCGGGCGGCAAGTGCGGCAAGCTCGGTCTTGCCCTGGATGGTCGCCTGGCGGGCGATGCGCAGGTAGATTTCCTGTGCCCGGTCATCGCTCATCACCTCCAGGGCGCCATCCACATCATCAGCCGTCACGGCGCCGTAATGCTCGACGGCGAGGCGGACGAAGAGGTCTGCGAACTGGCTCGCATAGGGCGAATGGATGAAGCGGCGGGCATATTGCCGGGCATAGGCCAGACCCTCTTTCGCCATGCCGGCCTCCACCGCAATGGCGACCGAACGGCGCAGGGCAGCCTCTTCGACAATGGTGCCGGGCAGCGTCAGCCGGGCTAGCGCATAAAGCCTCAGCGCCTCCTTCGGCTCCTTGGCGACCATCACATTGCCGGCCACAAGCGCCAGATAGGGACCGATGCGCTTGTCCTGATATTCGGGCACCATCTCCACCAGCGTCTTGGCCGCCAGCAGACCACGCCCGGCAAGATATTTGCGCAGGACATCCGATACACGATTGTCGAAATAGCCGCTGACATCCCGCGTCACCAGATATTCCAGCGTCGCCGGATTGCCGCCGCTCATGGCATAGATCAGCGCCGCGTCGACATTGCGGGGATCTTCGAAGACCTTGGGATTGGCCGTGCGCAATCGCCTGTCCAGCGATGTCAGCATGAAGCGCTGCATTTCCGCCGCAGAATGATCGCCCATCACGACGGTATCCTGCACATATTGCAGGGAGCGCATCATCTGATAGGGCTCCAGCGTCTCGCTTGGCTCCTGCGCACGGACCTGCCCGCCGAGCGGCGCAAGAAATGCCGCAGCGGTCGCCAGAAGAAGAGTGTGCCTGATCGCCAATCTCATCAAGTCTCGCCGCCCTCGAGCAGGATCTCGATACGTCTGTTCTGCGGCGCCATAGGATCATCCGGCACCTGCGGGCGGCGATCGGCAAAGCCGGAAATCTGCTTGACCCGGCCGTCCGCCAATCCGCCCTTTACGAGCATGAAGAAGGCGCTGTGGGCGCGCGCGGCCGAGAGCCGCCAATTGTCGTTCGTCGCATCCTTGAAGGGTCGCGCATCGGTATGGCCGCGGATCACCACGTCGCCGCGCCGCTGCTGCAGGATCTGGCCGATCTTTTCCATGGCAAGCACGAGTTCCCTGCGCGGAACGGCGGATCCCACATCGAACATGGGTGTCTGAAGCTGGTCGGAAATGGTGATCAGCACCCCGCCTTCGGCCGGCTTGACGATCAGCCCTTCCGGCAATTTGCCCGCCACGCCGCCGATCTGCGCCTCGATTTCCTGCTTCAGCGCATTTGCCTGCGTCTCAGCGCTCTCGGCGCTCTCAGCGCTCTGGGCGCTTGCTGCAGAGGCGCCTTCAGGCTTGTCTGCCGCCTTCTGGAGCTGCGTTGGCTCGGGCCGCGGCTGCGGCACCGCGACGGCCATCTCTACCGGCTTGTCCTCGGGAGAAGCCTTTGCCTGCGTGGTATCCTGCACTGTCGACGGCGCTGTTCCGGCAACCGGGGGTACGGGCGGCAACATCTCGGTCGGCGCCTCGTCGGCCGCGTTGACAGGGCGCGATTCGGCCGGCGCCTGGTTCTGGCCGTCCGCCCGCGTCACCTCTATCTGCTTGGTCCAGAAGTCGGGATCGAAAGGATCGCGATAGGCTTCGCCGCCGTCAGCGCCGGTTGCCGGTCCCGAATTATTGGCACCTCCCTCACCCTTGGCGCTCACATTGGCCTGCTGACCGACCTCCTGGGCGATCTCCGCCAGCACCGAATAGGGATTCTGGAAGAAATCGGCTTCTGAGTAATTGGATTCCTCGCCGGAACTGGATGTCTGGTCTTCGCCGGTTGCGGCAGCCGCACCCACTTTGTCGGCATCCGCCTCGACGCGCGACCTTTCCTTGGTCTGTTCGCCTTCGGCCGAACTGGTAGGCTTTTCAAGGCCCTTCTTGGCCGGCGTATCGTCCGACAGCTTGATCGGGTTGAAATAGCTTGCGACCGAGGCCTTCGTCTCCTCATTGGCCGCGTTGACAAGCCACATCACGAGGAAGAAGGCCATCATGGCGGTCATGAAGTCGGCATAGGCGATCTTCCACGCGCCGCCATGGGCGCCGTCATGGCCGCCGCCATGCTTCTTGACGATGATGATCTCGTTCTTGCCGTGATGATGGTTCTGTTCGCTCATCCGAGCACCTTCTTCACACTGCCGGCCCAGGCGGACAGGCGTGTCACGAGAACGGCTTCATTGATATCCACCGAGAGATCCAGATCGGCCGATTCGATGTGGCGCAGGTCGCCGGCATCCTCGCCCATGGCGTCCTGCAATTGCTTGAACAGTGATTGCGGTCCGCGCACGGTGATCTGCGCCGCCTTTTCCGCCATCAGGGCCTGCTTCACCGCCGCAGCAAGCTGCTTGACGGCCCGCTTGGCAAGCGCCTCCTCGAGAACCGGTGCGAGCAGCGGCGCAAGCTCAGCGCAGACCTGATCGGCCACCTGATCGACGCTCTCGCGCAGCCTGGTCTCCAGCCGCGTCACCGCCTCGCCTTCCAGACGCGCCCGCAACAGGCTTTCCGCCTTGGCATTCTCCGCCTCGCTTAGCGCGCGCTCGGCATCGTATTGTGCCTTTAGCCTGGCTTCGGCAGCCGCCTCGCCTTCCGCATAGGCCCGGGCCTTTTCCGCCTCCAGGTCGACGGGCGGCTCGTGATGCACGTCCTCGAAGGCAAAGCCTGCACCGAAATCCTCGCTGATTGCCGTCACGACGGGCGGCAGAGGCGGCGGCGCGGAGAAATCCTTGAGGAACCTCGACAGCGGTGGTGTCATTGAAAAGCTCCTCGTCCTGATGCGGCCTGCGCCATGGCGATCGTTCCGAAGATGGCTCCGGACGGGCGAACCGGGTCCCTTCCCCGCACTCCGGCGGCCTGCCGGAAAACGCACCGGCCTTGCTTGGCCAATCGACAATCGGAGTTTGGAACGGTCATCTACACAGTCCTGAGGAAAGCCGGGAAGCACGCATCTCATACTTAACGAAAAAGCGTGAAGAGATCGGAACCTTAGGCAGCCAAACTTGTGCGAAGGTGAAGCGTCCGGACCGCGACGGGGCAGCGCGTGGTCCGGACGCCTCAATGCAGAGCGAGCCTTACTGCTGGAACAGCTGCAGGATGTTCTGCGCGTTGGTATTGGCGATCGAGAGTGACTGGATCGCCAGCTGCTGCTGTGTCTGCAGCGCCTTCAACCGCGTCGATTCCTCGTTCATGTCGGCATCGACGAGACGGCCGACGCCCTTGTCGATCGCGTCCATCAACGTCGATACGAACTGCTCCTGCATGTCGATGCGGGTGGTGATCGCACCGAGCGTCGACGCCGAATCGGTCAGCTGCTGCAGCATGGCTTCCACAGCCAGGAGCATGCCCGAGAGATCCTTGGCCGTCGTATTGGCATCGATCTTGATCTCGGCGCCGGTTGCGCTGCTGCCTGCGGTGCCATTGGGGATGAGATAGTAATGGGCGGTGGTCGTGATGCCGGAACCGTTCGTCTGACTGACGGACCAGTCGCGGGTCAGGATGCCGCGTCCGGCGCTGTGGGTGTCGATCATGATCGAGCCCGACGCGTCGTAATTCAGCGTCGTCAGCGAGATCGCGCCGTCGGCCGAGCGGTTGAAGGAGGCGACGATGTTCTTCGTGCCGGCGGTGGCACTGTTGGTGTTGTAGAGCCAGTTCTCGCCGGAGAAGGAGGCCGATTCGGCAATCGAGGCGAG
The DNA here is from genome assembly GCF_030435705.1 of Rhizobium sp. SSA_523. Taxonomy (NCBI): domain Bacteria; kingdom Pseudomonadati; phylum Pseudomonadota; class Alphaproteobacteria; order Hyphomicrobiales; family Rhizobiaceae; genus Affinirhizobium; species Affinirhizobium gouqiense. The sequence continues at coordinate 3,443,724 of NZ_CP129382.1, read as the reverse complement.
CTGTTTCTTCAGCTCGGACACTTCCTTGTCGATCTTGGTTTTGTCGACGCCGGGCTGCGAGGCGGCGACCAGCTTGGACTTGATGCTGTCAACCACCTTGATTGCGGATTGCAGGCCGGTATAGGCGGTGTCGGTCGTGGCAGCACCGAGGCCGAGCGCGTCCTGAACCGTGCTCAGCGCCTGGTTGTCGGACCGCATTGTCGTCGCGATCGACCAGTAGGCAGCATTGTCGGCGGCCGTTTCGACCCGAAGTCCCGAGGAAATGCGGTTTTGGACCTGCTCCATGTTCTGGTTGACGGAACGAAGCGTTTGCAGCGCGGCGAGCGCTCCGGTGTTGGTAATGATACTGGTCATCGAGGTACTGCCCCTGGTGTTTGCGGGACATTCCGGAGCGCAACCGGCAACGCAGGATAGCATCATGCTGGCAGGCGGGGGGCATTGCCCCGGCATCTGCCCGGCGTTCTCAAGCAAGCATGTGCCATGCCGCCGGGCTTTCGCCGACGACGCATGCACTGCGTCTCGATGCCGATTAAAGAGCCATTATCCTGCGCGAAGCTGGTGTCTATGCACGATTGCGAAAAAATAAAAAGGCCGCGCAACCGCGCGGCCTTTCCGAATGGCGATGTCTGGCAGACGTTTACTGGAAGAGCTTGAGAACGTTCTGCGAGCTGCTGTTGGCAATCGACAGAGCCTGGATGCCCAGCTGCTGCTGCGTCTGCAGGGCCTTCAGGCGGGTCGATTCTTCGTTCATGTCCGCATCGACCAGCTTGCCGACGCCCTTGTCGATCGAGTCCATCAGGTCGGACACGAAATCCTTCTGCATGTCGATACGGCTCTTGATCGAGCCCACATCGGCGGCAGCGTTGGTCATGTCCTGGATGACCTTTTCGACGCCGGAAAGCGCGTTCGACAGGTCGCCGGTGGTCATGTTCTTGATGTCGAGCGTCAGGACCGAGTAGTTGAGGGCGACAGTACCGCCCGTCGCAGTGCTGAACTTCATGTTGTTCGACAAGAGGCCATTGCCGTTGGTGACGTTGGCGCCAGCCGTGTCGGTCTGGATCAGCGAAGAATTGGTCGTGTCGTATTCGAGCGTGGTGAGCGAGACATTGCCCTGGGCGTCGCGGTTGAAGGAACCGACAATGGCCTGCGTGCCGGCACCTGCAGACGCCGTGTGGTAGACCCAGTTTTCGCCGGAGAAGGAGGCCGACTTGGCAATCGAGGTCAGCTGGTTCTGCAGCTGCGTGATTTCCTTCTGGACCTTGGCCTTGTCAACGCCCGGCTGAGACGCGGCGGTGATCTTGGCCTTGATCTCGTCGAGAACCTTGATGGAGGAGTTCAGAGCGGTATAGGCCACATCGGTGGTTGCCGCGCCAAGGCCGAGAGCGTCCTGAACGGTGCCGAGTGCCTTGTTGTCGGAGCGCATGGTCGTTGCGATCGACCAGTAGGCGGCGTTGTCGGCGGCGGTTTCAACCCGGTAACCCGAGGAAATCCGGCTCTGCGTCGTCTCCATGTCGCTGTTGATGGAGCGCAGTGTGGAAAGGGCTGCGATTGCAGCGGTGTTGGTCAAGATGCTCGTCATTTTACTGCCCCTTGTGCAGGTTGAATGTCAGGGACATTCCGGTTCCGTTCCGGCAAAGGGTGCTGCGCTTCATGCTTGTCTCGACATCCCGTGTGTCAAGAGCGCACCGCTTGAGTGGTCACAGTTAATCGCAGCTTGGTTAATGAGCCGTAAACGGCCGGCCCGATTTGTTTAATTGCTTAAGCTTCTTTTGAATTAGTAACATCTCACTCAGCAGTTAACACCTAAGCAGGAATCAGCTAGGCAGACGGCGACCGAAACGGAACGCACGCAAATCATGGCTCTTTCCCATCTTCAGCGGCTGGAATCCGAGGCAATCCACATCTTCCGGGAAGTCGCGGCCAGTTTTTCGAAGCCCGTCATGCTGTATTCCGTGGGCAAGGACTCCTCGGTCATGATGCATCTCGCGCTGAAGGCCTTCTTTCCCCGCAAGCCTCCGTTTCCCTTCCTGCACGTGGATACGACGTGGAAGTTCCAGGAGATGATTCGCTTCCGCGACGCCATGGCGAAGAGGCATGGCTTGGACCTCCTCGTGCATCAGAATCCCGAAGGCCTCGCCCGGAACATCAACCCCTTCGACCACGGCTCCAGCATGCACACGCATATCTGGAAGACCATGGGTCTGCGCCAGGCGCTCGACGCCTACGGCTTCGATGCGGCCTTTGGCGGTGCAAGGCGTGACGAGGAGAAGTCGCGGGCGAAGGAGAGGATCTTCTCCTTCCGCAATGCGCAGCAGGCCTGGGATCCGAAGAGCCAGCGTCCGGAAATGTGGAAGACCTACAATACCCGCATCACCGCCGGCGAATCGATCCGCGTCTTCCCCATTTCGAACTGGACCGAGGCCGATATCTGGCAATATATCCAGCAGGAATCCATTCCGATCGTGCCGCTCTATTTCGCCGCGCCGCGGCCCGTTGTCAGCCGTGACGGCACGTTGATCATGGTTGATGACGACCGCCTGCGCCTCCGACCGGGCGAGACCATCGAAATGAAGACGGTGCGCTTCCGCACCCTTGGCTGCTACCCGCTGACCGGCGCGATCATCTCCGACGCGGCAGACCTCGACGCGGTGGTGCGCGAGGTCTTGGGTGCCAGGACCTCCGAACGCCAGGGGCGGCTGATCGACAGCGACGAGACCGGCTCGATGGAGCGCAAGAAGAAGGAGGGCTATTTCTGATGACGCAAGCATCCCTCTCTTCGGCGCCCGATCACGAGATCTCCCTGCTGCGGTTTCTCACCTGCGGATCGGTGGATGACGGCAAGTCAACACTGATCGGCCGCCTGCTGCACGATACGAAGACGATCTTCGAAGACCAGATGACCTCACTGCAGCGCGACAGTTCGCGATTCGGTACGACAGGCGAGGAGATCGACTTCGCCCTTCTGGTCGATGGCCTGGAAGCGGAGCGCGAGCAGGGCATCACGATCGACGTCGCCTACCGGTTCTTTGCCACGGCTCGGCGCAAATTCATTGTCGCCGATACGCCGGGCCATGAGGAATATACCCGCAATATGGCCACCGGCGCCTCGACGGCCGATCTTGCCATCGTGCTGGTCGATGCGCGGCAGGGCCTGTTGACGCAGACACGCCGCCACTCCTTCATCGCCTCGCTTCTCGGCATCCGCCACGTCGTGCTGGCCGTAAACAAGATCGATCTCGCCGGCTTCGACGAAGAGATTTTCACCTCGATTTCCGACTCCTACCGGCAATTCGCCGAAACGCTGGGCTTCGACAGCATCCAGGCCATCCCGCTCTCTGCCCGCTTCGGCGATAATGTCTCCAACCGCTCCTCCCGCATGCCCTGGTATCGGGGACCGACGCTGATCGAACATCTGGAAGCGGTGGATGTCCATGACGACCTGACGGCCAAGCGCTTCCGCTTTCCGGTCCAGCTGGTGGTGCGGCCGGACGAAGCGTTCCGGGGTTTTGCGGGCGAAGTGGCCTCCGGGACGGTCGCGGTGGGGCAGCCCGTGGTGACCGCCCGCTCCGGCCAACCGAGCCGCATCAAGCGCATCGTGACGATGGATGGCGACCTTGCTTCTGCGGAGGCCGGCCAGGCGGTGACGCTCGTGCTTGAAGACGAGGTGGATTCCTCGCGCGGCGACCTGTTTTCGCCGCCGGATGCGCGGCCGACGGTCGCCGATCATTTCCAGGCCCGGCTGATCTGGTTCCATTCCAGCGCCATGGTGCCCGGCCGCTCCTATCTCCTGCGGACTGAAAACCATAGCTCGGCCGCCACCGTCACCACCCTGAAATACCAGGTCAACATCAACAGCTTCGCACATGAAGCGGCCAAGGTGCTGCAGATGAACGAGGTGGGCGTCTGCAATATCTCGACGCAGGCGCCCCTGGTCTTTGATGCCTATGGCGACAACCGGGTGACCGGCAACTTCATTCTCATCGACCGGATGACCAATGCGACCGTCGCGGCGGGAATGATCGACTTCCCCCTGCGCCGGGCGCTGAATGTCCATTGGCAATCGCTCTCGGTCGACAGGAGCTTGCGATCGCAGCTGAAATCGCAGGCGCCTGCAGTCCTCTGGTTCACCGGCTTGTCCGGCGCCGGCAAATCGACGATCGCCAATGCGCTCGAACGGCTGCTGGTGGCCAAGGGACGCCACACCTACATGCTCGACGGCGACAACCTTCGCCACGGCTTGAACCGCGATCTTGGATTCACGGTGGAGGATCGGGTGGAGAACATCCGTCGCACCGCCGAAGTGGCGAAGCTGATGGCGGATGCCGGGCTGATCGTGCTCGTCTGTCTGATCTCGCCCTTCCGGGCCGAGCGGCAAATGGCCCGATCCATGATGCCGGACGGCGATTTCGTCGAGATCTTCGTCGACACGCCGCTTTCGGTCTGCGCCGAGCGGGATCCGAAAGGTCTCTACAAGAAGGCGATGTCCGGCCAGCTGGCCAATTTCACCGGCGTCAGTTCTCCTTATGAACCCCCGGAATCGCCGGAACTGCGCCTCGACACGACGGCCGGCCCCGCCGATGAACTGGCGGCGCGGATCGATGATTTCCTGCAGCAGCGTTTTCGCCAGAGCTAAACGACAGACGGCAAAGCCTGGATGCCGCCGGCCTGGTCTAGACCGACAGCCGCTCCTGCATCAGCGCATCATAGTGATCGACCAGCCCCTCGAAATCGGCGCCGCGCTCCTGCGGCCCGAAACTCAGATGGCTGACGACGAAATCGGAATGGATGGCGCAGGTGCGGCCTAGATAGGCGGGCAGATCCACTGTCAGCACGCGCTCGTCATCGCCGGGCGCCAGGGCCATATGGATGATGTCCCGGCCGAGCCAGGCGATGAAGTTGATCGATTGGCGGTCGGTCCATTCGACGAGCGGCGCCGAGAGCGGGAAGCGCTTGTCGGGTGATTGCAGGAAGTGTTCGTGCAGGGCCACCGCCCTTTCGCCGCTCTGCCACAGGCTGCCACCGAAGCCGCCCGGCGGGTGCTCGAAGGTGCCAAGCGTTGCAGGAAGGCTTCCGGCCTGCTGCTGCAGATGCGCGCATATCCCGTTATTGATGACATTGGCCGAGAGCAGGAAATAATGCGGGTGACGGCGGCGGGCGTCGATGAAGCCCGAGAGCCGGTCCAGGTCGAGATAGACGATATCATCGTCGCATTTCAGGAAAACGGCATCTGTGAATTGCGACAGGCGCCGCGCGTAATAATCATAGGCCTGCCAATACGGCATGGGCTCGTTGGGATTGCCGATATAGCGGCGGACCGGTGCCTTCGCATCGCAGATTTCGAGATTGCCGCCCCAGCCGCCGCGGACCATGACCTCGGTCTTGCCGCCGATGTCGAGATCCGGCCATTCGCCGACCACGACCGAATTGACCTCCAGGGTCGCCACGCCGTCCGGCGACAGGCTGATCACCACGGCATTCTCGGCACCCGGCGACAATATGCCGGGCGTGATCTTCGACCAGAGATTGACCGGCTCGCTGCGGTCGGCATGGCCAAGCTGGTCTCTTGGGCATTTGCGCAGGGCGGAGGCCTGGTTGTTCCATCCGCCGATCACCAGTTCGTAGAAATGCTCGGGATCATTCTCCGGAAGCAGGGCGATATGGAGATCATTGGTGATTGCCATGCTGGCGCGGAAGGCGGCGCGCACCGACAGCTCTGCCTTCGCCTGATAGGGCACTTTCGACCCCATGAACCGCACCGGTCCGAATTCGGCCGTGACCCAGTCATGATCCTCCGGCGAGCGGGTGAAATCCCAGACATGCCATTCATCGATGATGCCGAGGTCGAGCGCCTTGCGGATATAGCGCGTGAGAACGCTCATGCGCTTTTGCCGGCCGGCGAAGGTGACGAGAATTACGGGAGCCATGGGGGCCTCGGCTTCGAGTGGGGTGACGGTGGGTCGCAACAAGCATCGTGACGGTGCGATGCGGGTTCATATACAGGCCGCAAGGCAGCAGGAGCTGCCGTCTTCTAATCTTCGGGACAGAGCGGAACCGGAGAGTGCGGCAGCCCGGCCGCCACCCGGAGCGGGCGGTCGACCGGAGGCTGCGGCCGATCCCGTCAAGCCGGATCGGAGCCGGAGGCCGGCCAGAGCTTATTGTCCGCCGGCAGGGGCATGTAATCATGCCATTCGGCAAGCCGTTCGCGGTAGCGGGCCCGATAGGCCTCCTCGGTCTCGAATTCCACCGGGGTCTGGGCGAGTTCCGCCCCGATCTCGTAATAGATGTCGAGGTTGGAGAGGTCCGGCACAGGCACCCTGCCCTCTTCCGCATCCTCCTGCATCTCGTGCAACAGCGCCTCGAGCTGGCGGGTCGTTGCGGGCATGTCGCGCAGCACGCAGGCCTCGCGCTGGCGCTTCAGCGATTCGCGGATTGCCAGCAGCGTCTGCGGCGCACGGGCGAATTCCACGGCCTTGCGGATGTAATCCTCAGGCGAAGCACAGAGAAGTTCCGGCGCGCCGGCGGCCGTCACGACGCTTGCACAGAACCGCGCGGCAAAGCTCTTGCCGGGCATGGTCAGCACCGGCAGTCCGCGGGTGATGGAATCGGCTGCGGTGGAATGAGCGCCATAGGGGAAAGTGTCGAGAAACAGATCGGCCAGGGCGATCCGCGCGAGATGCTTCGGATTGGCCGCCTTGGCCGCAAAGATCAGCCGCTCGGGACCGATATTGGCCTCCTTGGCCATGTCGCGCAGGCGCTGATCCACGCCTTCGCCGCCGGTCAAGAGCCAGAGCACGCTGTTTGGCGACAAAGCGAGGATGGCAAGCCAGCGCATGAAGACCTGCGGCGTTATCTTCTGCATCCCGTTGAAGGAGGCGAAGACGAACTTGTCCTCCGGCAGGCCGACGTCCTTGCGGCTCGGCATGTCGGCAATCAGCCGCTTACGGTCGAGAGGCTGGTTGCAGGGGATGCGGAGCACTTTCTCCGAATAGTAGATCTCGCTTCCGGGCGGAATGATCACCGGATCGGCGATAAGATATTGGTGGAACGGGCTGCCCATCGATCCCGGATAGCCGCAGAAATTGACGATGACGGGCGCCGGCCGATAGGAGAAGATCTTGGGGCGGGCGTGCTTGGTATAGCCGTTGACGTCGATCAGGATGTCGACCTCGTCGGCACTGATCTGCGCCGCCGCCTCGGCATCGGTCATCGCGGCAATATCGCGCCAGCAATCGGTGGCCGCCTTGATCCTGGTCTGCGTGGCATCGTTGATCCGGCGCTCGCCGCAGTAATAGGCGTAGACCTCGACCTTGCTCTTGTCATGCAGTTCCAGCACCTCGACAAGGGCGAACCCCACCGCGTGATCGCGCAGGTCGGACGACAGATAGCCGACGCGGATTCGTTGACCGGACGCGAGTCTTGGCCGCACCACGCCCCTTGCGCCGCGATCCAGCGCGGGACGGCTGCCAAACAGCGCGCGATTGTATTTGTAAGCCTTGGCCAGCTGGAAAAGCGGATCGTCGCTGTAGCAGCTCAGGGTGAGCGACGACATGGCATCCAGCATCTGCCGTTCCGTCACATGGCCGGACGGCGCCAGCACAGGCCACTTGCACTGCCTTTGCCGCAGCGAGGCCCAGTGCTGTCCGTTCTCCAGATGCGAGGGCTGCAATTCGAAGGCTGCCAGCAGGCTCTTTTCCGCATCGTCCATCTGGTCGGCGGATTCCAGCACGCGCCCGATATTCTGCAGCGCCATCTGGCGGTGAGAAACGCGGTCCGGAACGACATCGGCTGTCTCTGCCGCATAGGCCTGCCATTGCTGGACGGCCTGGACCAGCTGGCCGCTATCTTCCAGCACCCGGCCGAGATTGATATGGGCGGGGCCGAAACCCGGCTCGAACTTGACGCAGGCCCGCAGAGCCTGAATGGCGCCGGCCGCATCGCCGGCATGGTTGAGCGCGACGCCGTAATTGAAGTAGGCGACGTGGATCAGCGGATTGTCGGGATTGAAGGCCACCCAGTTCTTGTAGACCTCGGCGGCGGCCGCCTTTTGCCCGGCAGCGGAAAGATCATCCGCCAGTTGCAGCACTTCGAGAAGCGAGAGCTTCTGCTGCTTGATCAGGCTGATCTTGTCGGACAGGGCGGAAACCACCTGCGGTATGTGCGGATCTGTGACGTTCAATGTCATTCTGCGACGGCGCCTCTGTCCTTGATGGGCTGGATGACGCTCTTGCGCGTCTAGTCCTTCCTATCCAATTGAACTTGCGCAAAGCTGGAAATACCCAGGGTACGCCGTCATCGCCAGAAGATTTGCAATAAAAAATGCGGCGCGGAAGATCCGCGCCGCAGGAATGCTTCAGGAGTGATCGTCAGTTATTGGCATAGGCATTGATGATCGCGGCAACCTGATCGGAGTCGAACTTTGCCATCTGGTCGCTGGTGAAGGCGGCCAGCTGATCCGTGCTGAGCGATGCCAGGTCCTCGGTCTGCAAGCCCGACAGGGCCGACGTCCGGATCGATGCGATCTCCGCCGTGCTGAAGGTCTTGAAGTCTTCGGTTTCCAGTGCGGCGATCTGTGCCGAGTTCAGTCCGGCGATCTGCGACGTGGTCAGCGCTTCGATCTGGCTGGAGGCCATGGCCGAAAGCTGTTCCGTCGTGAGCGCCGCCACCTGCAGGCCGGCCAGGGCCGCGATCTGGCCGCTCTGGAGGCCGGACAGGGCACTGGTCGTCAGCGACCTCACCTGCTGGACGGACAGTCCTGCCAGCTGATCGGAGGTCAAAGCCTGGATCTGGTTGGACCCGAGCACCGAGACCTTGTCCGTGGTGAGCGAGGTGATCTGTCCCTTGCTCAGTCCGACGATCTGCGAGGATGCCAGAGAAGACAGGGTCGCAGTCGACATGCCGGCCAGCGCTCCGGTGGTGATCTTGCCCAGTTCCTCGGTCGAGAAGGTGGCAATGTCATCCGAAGACAGGGTGGCGATATCTTCCGAGCTCAGCGAGCTGATCTGCGCCGTTGTCAGCGCCGCAACCTGTCCCGTCGAGAAGGCGTCGAGCTGACCGGTCGTCAACGCTGCCACCTGAGCCGCCGAGAGAGAGGCAACCTGATCGGTGGTGAGTCCCGCCAGTGCATCGGTCGTGATGGCCGCCACCTGGGAGGCCGCGAGGCCGCTCAGCTGCGTGGAGGTCAGTGCGCCGATCTGGGCCGAGCCAAGCACAGCCACCTTGTCGGTGGTGAGCGAGGAGACCTGGGCCTTGGTCAAGGCTGCGATCTGCGACGAAGCGATCGTCGAGAGCGTTGCCGTGGAGAGGCCGGCAAGGGCTGCGGTCTTGATGGCCGCAACATCGTCTGTGGCGAAGGCCGCGATATCCTCGGAAGCCATTGCCGCCAGCTGGGCGGAGCTCAGCGAGCCGATCTGGCCGCTGGTCAGCGCTTCGATCTGGCTGGACGCCATTGCGACGATCTGATCCGTCGTCAACCCGGCCATCTGGGCCTCGTTGAGCGATGCGATCTGGCCGCTGCTGAGGCCGGCAAGAGCATCCGTCGACAGAGCGGTGATCTGTCTCGACGTCAGACCATCGATCTGGTCGCTTGTCAGAGCCTCAAGCTGCGTGGAGCTGAGGACCGCCACCTTGTCGGTGGTGAGCGAAGAGATCTGTGCCTTGGTCAGAGCGGCGATCTGCGACGAGGCGATCGTGGCGAGCGTACCGGTCGAAAGCCCGGCAAGCGTTGCGGTCTTGATTGCGGCGATCTCGGCGGTCGAGAAGGCGGCGATGTCTTCCGAAGCCATGGCGCCGAGCTGGGTGGCCGTCAGGGCACCGATCTGGCCGCTGGTCAGCGCTTCGATCTGGCTGGAGGCCAGGGCGGCAACCTGATCGGTCGAGAGGGCGGCAATCTGGGCCGTCGACAGCACCGCGATCTGGGCCGAGCCGAGGCCGGCCAGCGCATCGGTGGAAAGCGCCTCGATCTGCCGGCCCGTCAGGCCGCTGAGCTGGTTGCTGGTCAGGCCTTCGAGCTGGCCGGAGGTCAGAACCGCGACCTTGTCGGTGGTGAGCGAGGTGACCTGAGCCTTGGTCAGCGCTGCGATCTGCGACGAAGCAAGCGTCGAGAGCGTGGCGGTGGAGAGGCCGGCAAGCGAGGAGGTCTTGATGGCCGCGATCTCATCGGTCGAGAAGGCTGCGATATCCTCCGAGGCCATGGCAGCGAGCTGGGCGCTGGTCAGCGAGCCGATCTGGGCGCTGGTGAGCGCTTCGATCTGGCTGGAGGCCATGGCGGCAAGCTGGTCGGTGGAGAGGCTGCCCACCTGGGCACCGGAGAGAGCAACGATCTGGCCGGAGCCGAGACCGGCCAGCGCATCGGTGGAGAGAGCGGCGACCTGACGCGTGCTCAATCCGCTGATCTGGTTGCTGGTCAGGCCTTCGAGCTGCCCCGAGCTCAGGCTTGCCACCTTGTCGGTGGTGAGCGAGGAGACCTGGGCCTTGGTCAAGGCTGCGATCTGCGACGAAGCGAGCGTCGAGAGCGTGGCCGTGGAGAGGCCGGCAAGGGCTGCGGTCGTGATCTTCGACAGCTCCTCGGTGGAGAAGGTGGCGATGTCGTCGGACGACAGGGCTCCGATATCGTCGGCGCCGAGTGCTCCGACCTGCGCAGTGGTCAGGGCCGCGATCTGGCTGGTGGACAGAGCCGCCAGCTGCGCCGTGTCGAGCGCCGCCACCTGGGCAGTGCTCAGCGAGGCGACCTGATCGGTCGTCAGACCGGCCAGCGCATCCGTGGTCAGGGCAGTCAGCTGACGGTTGGTCAGGCCGGAGACCTGTCCCGTCGTCAAGGCACCGAGCTGTGCGGAGGTCAAAGCCGCCACCTTGTCGGTCGTGAGGGAGGTGACCTGCGCCTTGGTCAGAGCGGCGATCTGCGACGAAGCAAGTGTCGAGAGCGTCGTGGTGGAGAGGCCGGCAAGCGTTGCGGTCTTGATCGCGGCGATCTCGGCGGTCGAGAAGGCTGCGATGTCTTCCGAAGCCATGGCGCCGAGCTGGGTTGCCGTCAGGGCACCGATCTGGCCGCTGGTCAGCGCTTCGATCTGGCTGGAAGCCAGGGCGGCAACCTGGTCGGTCGAAAGCGCGGCGACCTGGGCCGTCGACAGAACCGCGATCTGGGCCGAGCCGAGGCCGGCCAGCGCATCGGTGGAAAGCGCCTGGATCTGCCGGCTCGTCAGGCCGCTGAGCTGGTTGCTGGTCAGGCCTTCGAGCTGGCCGGAGGTCAGAACCGCGACCTTGTCGGTGGTGAGCGAGGTGACCTGAGCCTTGGTCAGCGCTGCGATCTGCGACGAAGCAAGCGTCGAGAGCGTGGCGGTGGAGAGACCGGCAAGCGAGGAGGTCTTGATGGCCGCGATCTCATCGGTCGAGAAGGCTGCAATATCCTCCGAGGCCATGGCAGCGAGCTGGGCGCTGGTCAGCGCGCCGATCTGGGCGCTGGTGAGCGCTTCGATCTGGCTGGAGGCCATGGCGGCAAGCTGGTCGGTGGAGAGGCTGCCCACCTGGGCAGCGGAGAGAGCAACGATCTGGCCGGAGCCGAGACCGGCCAGCGCATCGGTAGAGAGAGCGGCGACCTGACGCGTGCTCAATCCGCTGATCTGGTTGCTGGTCAGGCCCTCGAGCTGCCCCGAGCTCAGGCTTGCCACCTTGTCGGTGGTGAGCGAGGCGACCTGGGCCTTGGTCAAGGCTGCGATCTGCGACGAAGCGAGCGTCGAGAGCGTGGCCGTGGAGAGGCCGGCAAGGGCTGCGGTCGTGATCTTCGACAGCTCCTCGGTGGAGAAGGTGGCGATGTCGTCGGACGACAGGGCTCCGATATCGTCGGCGCCGAGTGCTCCGACCTGCGCAGTGGTCAGGGCCGCGATCTGGCTGGTGGACAGAGCCGCCAGCTGCGCCGTGTCAAGCGCCGCCACCTGGGCAGTGCTCAGCGAGGCGACCTGATCGGTCGTCAGACCGGCCAGCGCATCCGTGGTCAGGGCAGTCAGCTGACGGTTGGTCAGGCCGGAGACCTGTCCCGTCGTCAAGGCACCGAGCTGTGCGGAGGTCAAAGCCGCCACCTTGTCGGTGGTGAGCGAGGTGACCTGCGCCTTGGTCAGAGCGGCGATCTGCGAGGAAGCAAGTGTCGAGAGCGTCGTGGTGGAGAGGCCGGCAAGCGTTGCGGTCTTGATCGCGGCGATCTCGGCGGTCGAGAAGGCTGCGATGTCTTCCGAAGCCATGGCGCCGAGCTGGGTTGCCGTCAGGGCACCGATCTGGCCGCTGGTCAGCGCTTCGATCTGGCTGGAAGCCATGGCGGCGACCTGGTCGGTCGAAAGGGCGGCGACCTGGGCCGTCGACAGAACCGCGATCTGAGCCGAGCCGAGGCCGGCCAGCGCCGCGGTGGAGAGCGCCTGGATCTGCCGGCCCGTCAGGCCGCTGATCTGGGTGCTGGTCAGGCCTTCGAGCTGGCCGGAGGTCAGAACCGCGACCTTGTCGGTGGTGAGCGAGGTCACCTGAGCCTTGGTCAGAGCGGCGATCTGCGACGAAGCAAGCGTCGAGAGCGTCGTGGTGGAGAGGCCGGCAAGGGCGGCCGTGGTGATCGAGGCCAGTTCGCCGGTGGTGAAGGTGGCAAGATCGTCCGACGACAGGGCGCCGATATCGTCAGCGCTCAGGCCGGAGATCTGGACGCTGGTGAAGGCTTCGATCTGGGCGGTCGAGAGAGCCGCCAGCTGATCGGTCGTCAGCGCACCCACCTGGAGCTTGCTGAGCGAGGCGACCTGACCCGAGCTGAGGCCGGCCAGCGCATCGGTGGCGAGGGCCGTCAGCTGACGGGTGGAGAGGCTGGCAAGCTGCGACGTTGTGAGCGCGCCGACCTGGTCGGAGCCGAGGGCGGCGAGCTTGTCGGTGGTGAGCGAGGCAACCTGCGCCTTGGTCAGAGCTGCGATCTGCGAGGAGGCCATGCCCGAGACGATGCCGGTCGACAGGCCGGTCAGGGCGCCGATGCTGAGGGCAGCAATCTCGTTGGTGGCAAAGGCGGCAATATCGTCGGAGCTCATCGCGGCAAGCTGTGCCGAGGAGAGGCCGATGGCCTGCGACGAGGTGAAAGCCTCGATCTGCGAGGAGCTCAGCGCGGCGATCTGGTCCGTCGTCAGGCTGCGAACCTGGGCAACCGACAGAGCGGCGATCTGGGCCGAGCCGAGACCGGCCAGCGCATCGGTGGTCAGGGCGGCGACCTGGCGCGTGCTCAATCCGCTGATCTGGACACTGGTCAGGCCTTCAAGCTGCGCCGAGCTCAACGTGGCCACCTTGTCGGTGGTAAGCGAGGTCACCTGCGCCTTGGTCAAAGCGGCGATCTGCGAGGAGGCGATCGACGAGAGCGTTGCCGTGGAGAGACCGGCCAAAGCGGCCGTGCTGATGCGGGAGATCTCCGTCGTGGTGAAGGCGGCGATGTCCTCCGAAGCCATGGCGCCGAGCTGGGCCGAGGTCAGGGCACCGATCTGGCCGCTGGTCAGCGCTTCGATCTGGCTGGAAGCCATGGCGGCGACCTGGTCGGTCGAAAGGGCGGCGACCTGGGCCGTCGACAGAACCGCGATCTGAGCCGAGCCGAGGCCGGCCAGCGCCGCGGTGGAGAGCGCCTGGATCTGCCGGCCCGTCAGGCCGCTGATCTGGGTGCTGGTCAGGCCTTCGAGCTGGCCGGAGGTCAGAACCGCGACCTTGTCGGTGGTGAGCGAGGTCACCTGTGCCTTGGTCAGAGCGGCGATCTGCGACGAAGCAAGCGTCGAGAGCGTCGTGGTGGAGAGGCCGGCAAGGGCGGCCGTGGTGATCGAGGCCAGTTCGCCGGTGGTGAAGGTGGCAAGATCATCCGACGACAGGGCGCCGATATCGTCAGCGCTCAGGCCGGAGATCTGGACGCTGGTGAAGGCTTCGATCTGGGCGGTGGAGAGAGCCGCCAGCTGATCGGTCGTCAGCGCACCCACCTGGAGCTTGCTGAGCGAGGCGACCTGACCCGAGCTGAGGCCGGCCAGCGCATCGGTGGCGAGGGCCGTCAGCTGACGGGTGGAGAGGCTGGCAAGCTGCGACGTTGTGAGCGCGCCGACCTGGTCGGAGCCGAGGGCGGCGAGCTTGTCGGTGGTGAGCGAGGCAACCTGCGCCTTGGTCAGAGCTGCGATCTGCGAGGAGGCCATGCCCGAGACGATGCCGGTCGACAGGCCGGTCAGGGCGCCGATGCTGAGGGCAGCAATCTCGTTGGTGGCAAAGGCGGCAATATCGTCGGAGCTCATCGCGGCAAGCTGTGCCGAGGAGAGGCCGATGGCCTGCGACGAGGTGAAAGCCTCGATCTGCGAGGAGCTCAGCGCGGCGATCTGGTCCGTCGTCAGGCTGCGAACCTGGGCAACCGACAGAGCGGCGATCTGGGCCGAGCCGAGACCGGCCAGCGCATCGGTGGTCAGGGCGGCGACCTGGCGCGTGCTCAATCCGCTGATCTGGACACTGGTCAGGCCTTCAAGCTGCGCCGAGCTCAACGTGGCCACCTTGTCGGTGGTGAGCGAGGTCACCTGCGCCTTGGTCAAAGCGGCGATCTGGGAGGAGGCGATCGACGAGAGCGTTGCCGTGGAGAGACCGGCCAAAGCGGCCGTGCTGATGCGGGAGATCTCCGTCGTGGTGAAGGCGGCGATGTCCTCCGAAGCCATGGCGCCGAGCTGGGCCGAGGTCAGGGCACCGATCTGGCCGCTGGTCAGCGCTTCGATCTGGCTGGAAGCCATGGCGGCAACCTGGTCGGTCGAAAGCGCGGCGACCTGGGCCGTCGACAGAACCGCGATCTGAGCCGAGCCGAGGCCGGCCAGCGCCGCGGTGGAGAGCGCCTGGATCTGCCGGCCCGTCAGGCCGCTGAGCTGGGTGCTGGTCAGGCCTTCAAGCTGGCCGGAGGTCAGAACCGCGACCTTGTCGGTGGTGAGCGAGGTCACCTGTGCCTTGGTCAGCGCTGCGATCTGCGACGAAGCAAGCGTCGAGAGCGTCGTGGTGGAGAGGCCGGCAAGGGCGGCCGTGGTGATCGAAGCCAGTTCGCCGGTGGTGAAGGTGGCAAGATCATCCGACGACAGGGCGCCGATATCGTCAGCGCTCAGGCCGGAGATCTGGGCGGAGGTCAGCGCAGCAATCTGCCCTGTTCCCAGAGCCACCAGCTGATCGGTATTCAGAGCGACGACCTGCGCCTTCGTCAGAAGGGCGATCTGGTCCGTTCGCAGACCCGTCACGGCATCGGTGGAGAGGGCTGCGATCTGGCGGGTGGTGAGAGCGCTGATCTGGTTGGTGGTGAGCGCGGCGACCTGAGAAGAGCTCAGGACGGCGACCTTATCGGTGGTCAGAATGCCCACCTGCGCCGCCGTAAGAGCCGCGATCTTGTCGCTTGCAAGCGAGCTCAGCTGGGTCGTGGTGAGGCCGCTCAAGGTGGCGGTACGGATGGCGGCGATTTCCGCCGTGGTGAAGGTTGCCAGCTCATCGGTGGCGAGCGCCGCAAGCTTGGCAGACGAGAGACTGCCGATCTGGTTTGCCGTGAGCGCTTCGACCTGGGACGAGGAAAGCTGCTCGATCTGGCTGACATAGAGCGCGGCGATCTGCATGGTGCCCATGCCGGCAACCTGGCTGGACGACAGTGCCGACACCTGGTCAAGGGTAAGGCCCAGCACGCCGGCCGTGGAGATTGCCGCGATTTGCGATGCGCTCAGGGCGGTGATGTCTTCCGTCTGGAGAGCGGCGATCTGGTTGGAGCTCAGGACCTTGATCTGCGCGACGCTCAGCGCAGCGATATCGGTGGATTTCAGCGCGGCGATCGAGTCAGTGGACAGTGACTTGATCTGGTTAATGGTCAAAGATGCGACGATCGATGTCATCTATGTGAGCCCTTTGTTCGGATAGTTCACTGTGGCAATGACCTTCTCGCCGATCCCGCCAGAGCCGAATGCTCATGAAGGATCGAAGGCGCCGGGGGCGCCCTCCAGCACAGACCTTGGCATCGCACCGTCTCACGGTGGCGATGCAACATAGGTCAAGCAGACCGAAGGTTGATGATTACAACATGACTCGCGCGAGTCTTGCATCCGAGGGGCTTCATGCTTTCGAAGCGTGTGCTTCGACCTCTACGCCATGCTTTGCAGCCAATGGCCCATGCGAATCACTTCGCCTGCGCACTGGACGGCATTCGATAAAATCTTAGTCGACAATATGCGAGTCCAGCCTTTAATTTTACATTAATTTTCTAGCTCGCCGCAGTCTGTTTTTGCGCCCATCTGAGTATTGATTCGGCCTATTCGAAAACAGATCAGGTGTTCTATATGGATGCCTGAGGCTATAACGTAAAACCAGCGGGGAACTTCATAAGTCTACTGTAGTTCATTTAGGGGTTATCCGGATTTTTACCGAGTTTTTCATGAAGCATACCCATAGATATTCCATCTGATAACCTCTTAATATGCTTTCATAAACGATAGGATATTTTTATTTTCTGATGGATGTATATGCTTATGTTCTCAAGCAAAGCACCCAGGAGCGCCAGAAGAACTAATCATGTACTAAAATAACGGGAGACGGGGCCGCGATGGGCGCCCCCGCCTTTTTCGCACTGCAGCAGCGCCGCTCGAGCGCCATGCCTCTCCCCGACACTCGGAAGCATGGGAGCGGAGACCCGAAAGGCTGAGGCGCCGCGGGTCTTCCTGATGTGTGTCTGTTGTTGCCTGGCTCCTGTCGATGTCCAGCTTGTGCGTCAGCCGGCCGGTCTGCGATCGGCATGCAGGGGCAGCGGGGTTATGACGTTGTCGAGAGCCAGCCTGCCGCCGCCAAAGACGATGAGCGTCAGCGCCATGGCCGCCCAGGGAAGATGAAAATTCGCCCAGCCTTCCGGAAGGGTGATCTGGATGACGGCGGTCATGATCAGCAGTGCCAGGGCGGCATAGCGGGTGAAGAGACCGAGAACCAGGAGGATCGGCAGGACCAGCTCGGCAATCCCCGCCGCCGCCGCCATGGTCAGCGGGAGGGGATAAGGATAGTCACTGCCGAAGAGATGCAGCCGGAACTCCTGTTCGAAAAGATAGCGGGCGCCGGTGGAGAGGGTGAGAAAGCCATCCCACTTCGTCAGGCCCGATTTGAAGAAGGGGATTGCGAGCGCGACGCGGAGCGCCAGCAGCGGCAGAGATCGCGGGATCCTGGCCAAGCTCGCCTCCATGCGTGAATGCATGCGCCGCAGCGCCGCGCCTCGGCCCCTCGCCCCTGCCCTGTTCGTGGCAGATGCAGGACCCCTTGCAGATGCCTTGTCCGTCATTATCCCTCTCCTTCTAATGGGTGGAAGCTGCAGAAGGCGCCAAGGCCGACAAGGCCTACCAGCGCCGCTCCGAAGTCAAATTCCCGGTTCTCGTCCAGGGCCTTCCCGGCGGCCTCCCCAAGCGGCAGCCCCGCCAGGAGATCGGCGGCAAAACCGGCATCCTGCGGCGGCAGAACATGGACCAAGACCTGCAACGCCGGCCGCACGACCAGCACCGTCTCCGCCGAGCGGTGGGAAACGGCGCGAAGAACCGGCTCCTGATGCGCGCTCCAGATACTGCCGGCCGGGAAGCGGGAGAAGACAAGTCCTGCCGAGGGATGCGGGATAAGCGACAGAGAGGCGAGGTCCGCATCTGCGATCCGCAGTAGCGAAGCCGGCGCAAGTGGCCTTCGATCGGCGGCGTGATAGGCCCTTGTCCAAGCGACCTCTATCCGTGCGAGATCGGGAAGATAATCCAGCGAGGCGGCAGGCGGGAAGGCCGCGACGAAATCCGGAAAATCGTCACCATACTCCATGATCAGCGGCGAGGACGGCTTGTGGTCGGCCGCATAGACGCGCGCCATGCCGGTGAAGAATGCATCGCCGACCAGCCTGTGCGTCACCGGAAACCGCTGCGCGAGCGCCGTCGTGAGGCTGACATGGACATTATTGCGGTAGACGGCGAAGCGAAGATCGTCCGGGACGCCGCGTGACGTCGTGACGCCATCCGGCACAGTGTGACCGGGATTGCATAAAGCAAGGGCAAAGGCCCGCTGACGTTCGGCAAGATCCATGGTCATGCGGCCCGATGGGCCGTGCCGGACCCGAAATCCGAGAGCATCCGGTCCGTGCGGTCCGCCTCCGCCTGCAGCGTGGCGAAATCGGGAACCTCGTTATCCCATTCGATCAAAGTCGGCTTTGGCCCGGCAAGCGCCAATGCGGATTGGTAGAGCGCCATCACATCCGCTTTCACGGCGCTTCCATGGGCATCGATCAGAAGCCGGTCGCCGGCCCCGTCCGTCGTCTCGTCATACCCGGCGAGATCCATTTCCTGGACCCTGTCCATGGGAAAACGCTGCAGGTAAGCGAGCGGATCCAGCCCGTGATTGACGGCCGAGACCATGACATTGTTGACATCCAGCAGCAGCCCGCAACCCGTGCGATCGGCGATTTCCGCCAGGAAATCCACCTCGTCGATCGTCGAGTCCGAGAACAGGATATAGGTGGAGGGGTTTTCCAGTAGCATTTGGCGACCGAGCCATTGCTGGGTCTCGTCGACATGGTCGACGACGCGGGCCAGCGTTTCCTGCGTATAGGGCAGCGGCAGGAGATCGTTCAGGAAGCCGGCATCATGGGTCGACCAGGCCAGATGTTCGGAAAAGCTCTGCGGCCGATAGCGGTCGACAAGCGCGCGAAGCCGCTTGAGATGGACCTTGTCCAGCGTCCGGGCGGCACCGATCGACAGCCCGACGCCATGGAGAGACAGGCAATAGAGATCTCTCACCGCCTCCAGATAGCGATGCGGCGGCCCGCCGGCCCCCATGTAATTCTCGGCATGCACTTCGAAGAAGCCGATATCGGGTCGCGTGCCGAGAATAAGCTCGTAATGCTGCGGCTTGAGGCCGAGGCCGGCCCGGGCCGGCAGGGCGGCGCTCTTGGCAAGATCGGTCATGACTGTCCTCCCTTGGTGACAGATGAAGGCATTGGCGGTCTTCCACAGACGCGGCGCTTTCCGGTGCGAAAGCCGCAAGGTTCGCGCGTTGGGCCGATGCGGCGCGTGGCCCCGGGGTTGATGGGCCACGCGCCGTCATCGCCGGCCGCGTCAGCTCTTGACCGGTTCCAGCATGCCCTTGTGGCCGTCGACATTCATGGTTGTGCAGGTGCCGGCAGGCACGGCCTTCCAGGCATTGCCCTGGTAATCCACCGTCGATGTGCCGGCGCAGGTGGTGCCGGGGCCGGCTGCGCAATCATTCTGGCCCTTCAGCGCAATGCCGTAACATTTCTCGTTGCCGACCATCTTCTCCGGCGCCAGCGGCGCGGCATGGGCAGCGGAGGCGAGCGCGCCGGCAAGCGAGCCGGCCAGGACAAGGCTGAGCGTGGAACGGTTCATGTGGGATCTCCTCTTGAGGCTTCGCAAGGCCGTTCATCGGCTTGCGTCCCCAGACTTCGATCCAGGCGGACAAGACGTTACCGCTGCGGCTCTACACGAAGTGGTGATCGCCTCATCGCCGACCGTTCGACATAGACCCATTGGACAAGATTCGCAGCGGGCGTAACAAAAGCGGATCCGCGCACGTAATGCGAGGCATGGGATTGAGCGGCAGGATCGAACAAGAGCTTGTGACGCTTCTTCGGGCTGCGCTCGAAGGAGATGAACATGCCTATGCCGCCTTTCTGCAGCGCGCCGCTGCCCTTGTTCGCGGCTTTGCGCGGCGCAAGATCGTGCATGGCGGCATCGATCCGGAAGACATCGTGCAGGAGACGCTCCTCGCCATCCACACCAAGCGCCATACGTGGAACAGCGAGGCGCCGGTCCTGCCATGGGTCTATGCCATTGCGCGCTACAAGCTGATCGACGCCTTTCGCAAGCGCGGCAGGCGGATCGAGATCGATATATCCGAGATTGCCGAAACCGTGGCGCAGGCGGAGACCGAGACTGTGAGCGAGCGCGACATCGGCCGGATCCTCGAGCATCTGTCCCCCGGCCAGCGCTCGGTGGTGGCCGCGATCTCCATCGAGGGCCATTCGATCGGCGAGACCGCGGCGAAATTCGGCATGTCGGAAACGGCGGTGCGTGTCGCCCTGCACAGGGGTCTGCGGGCCATCAAGACCACCTTCGGACGGAGATGAGATGCACACCGATGACCTGATCAACAGCCTCAAGGCGGATGCCGCGAGGAGAGCCATGCCTCTCGACCGCGCTCTGTGGATTGCGGCGGCAGGCGCAACGGTGATTGCCGCGGCGGTCTTTTCTCTCCTGCTCGGTCCGCGGCCAGATCTTGCAGCGGCAGCGGAAACGCTGCGCTTCCTGTTCAAATTCGTGGTGACATTCCTCCTGGCCGCGACGGGCTTCTATCTGTTGCGAGCGCTGTCGCGTCCCGGCCTGGAAAGGCCGCGCGCGGCCGTCTGGCTGATGGCTGCTGCGCCGCTTGCCGCTGCGACGGACGTGGTCGCGGAGCTTGTGACGGTTTCTCCGGACCAGTGGGCCCGCGTCTGGTGGGGAAGCAATATTACCATCTGCCTGACCTCCATACCGGCGATCGGCCTCGGCCCCCTCCTCATCCTCCTGCTGGCGCTTCGCCATGGCGCGCCCACCCGCCCTCGCCTCGCCGGCGTGACGGCGGGGCTTGTTTCGGGCGGGCTGGCCGCGCTCTTTTATGCAGCCCATTGCACCGACGATTCCCCCCTCTTCGTCGCCACCTGGTATTCCCTGGGGATCGCCGGCCTTGCCTGTCTCGGCGGCGTGCTTGGCCGCGTCGGCCTGCGCTGGTAGGCGTCGAGACGACGACCCGCGCCAGCAGCCGCCCGGCGGACGCAAAAAAACCCGACAGCCGCGAGGCTGACGGGTGTTTCGATGAAGGCGCGAGAGGCCAGGCGGCAAAGATCTGCCGGATGGCGTCAGGCCGCTCTCCTGCTCTGTCTTAACGGAAGAGCGACAGGATGCTCTGCGAGTCGTTGTTGGCGATCGAGAGAGCCTGGATGCCCAGCTGCTGCTGCGTCTGCAGGGCCTTCAGGCGGGTCGATTCTTCGTTCATGTCTGCATCGACCAGCTTGCCGACGCCCTTCTGGATGGAGTCCATCAGGTCGGACACGAAGTCCTTCTGCATGTCGATACGGCTGTTGATCGAGCCGACATCTGCGGCAGAAGCGGTCATGTCCTTGATGACCTTGTCCACGCCGGACAGAGCGCTCGACAGCTCGCCGGCCGTCATGTTCGTGATGTTGAGCGACAGGACCGAGTAGGTCAGCGCCTGGGTGGTGCCGTCGGCCTTGGTGAAGCTCATGTTCTTCGACAAGAGGCCATTGCCGTTGGTGACGTTGGCGCCAGCCGTGTCGACCTGGATCAGCGAGGAGTTGGTCGTGTCGTAGTTCAGCGTGGTGAGCGAGACATTGCCCTGGCCATCGCGGTTGAACGAACCGACGATCGCCTGGTTGCCGGCACCGGCAGACGCCGTGTGGTAGACCCAGTTTTCGCCGGAGAAGGAGGCCGACTTGGCAATCGACGTCAGCTGGTTCTGCAGCTGCGTGATTTCCTTCTGGACCTTGTCCTTGTCAACGCCCGGCTGAGAAGCGGCGGTGATCTTGGATTTGATTTCGTCGACGACCTTGATCGAGGACTGCAGGGCGGTATAGGCCACATCGGTGGTTGCCGCGCCGAGGCCGAGGGCGTCCTGAACGGTGCCCAGCGCCTTGCTGTCGGAACGCATGGTTGTTGCGATCGACCAGTACGCAGCGTTGTCGGAAGCGTTTTGAACCTTGTAACCGGAAGAAATACGGTTCTGCGTCGTCTCCATCTCGCTGTTGATGGAGCGCAGCGTGGAAAGAGCTGCAATCGCAGCAGTATTGGTCAGAATGCTGGCCATAGTGATAGTCCCTTTTTTTCACTTGATACTATTGGGGGACATACCGGGCTTGTTCACCGGTAATGACGTCTGGCTTCATGCCCACTCGGTTCCGACTTGCGGTCAGAAACCAAACCCGTCATGTGAGGGTGACACTCGCAGGAAAACATTGCAGATTCCTTAAATCGCTCTGGACAAGTCGGCGTAAATGGTCACTGATTCGTTAACGCTTTCCGGACACCGGTTTCGGACAAGCTCCAGACCCTAGGGTGTCGGCTCGACCGCGGCTTGAATTCCGCGAGCATTATCGACAACTTGTGCCCGGAGCCCGACGTTGACTTCACAATCCCTGTTTTCGAATGCATCCAAAAGTTACCATAAGGGCGACTTTACCGAGGCGCTGACATCCCTCAATCAGCTTCTGGACCACAACAGGGATGTGAAGACCTACGCGCTTCTGGCAAGGACGCTGATGGCCCTCGGCTTTCGGGAAGATGCCGCACGCACCTATGTTCTGGCCGCGGAACTGGGCGGTTCGCGCGCCGAGGATTACTACGCCGAGGCAATGAAGACTTATTTCGACCTCGGCGAGGACGATTTGGCGCTCAGCCTGGGCCGGCCGCTTCTGGAGCGGGCGCGCAGAGACCCCGAGCTTGCCTTCATCATCACCTCCCTCTTCCTCAAGCGGGGCGA
Source organism: Rhizobium sp. SSA_523 (assembly GCF_030435705.1). Taxonomy (NCBI): domain Bacteria; kingdom Pseudomonadati; phylum Pseudomonadota; class Alphaproteobacteria; order Hyphomicrobiales; family Rhizobiaceae; genus Affinirhizobium; species Affinirhizobium gouqiense. The sequence continues at coordinate 3,421,191 of NZ_CP129382.1, read as the reverse complement.
GAAGGATGCGGTGCGGGTCTTCCTTCCGGCACTGTCGACCAGCTCGAACTCGAAGCATAACAGCCTGGCCTTCCTGCTTCTGACCGGTACGCCGGAAAATGCGCGCGACCGGGAAACCGTGGCCAATCTGCTGCAGCGCCTGCCGCGCAGCATCGTGGTGATCATGGCGCATCTCGTCTTCCAGCGGGAAGTCAACAATTACTGGGAAATGGAACGTCTGCAGCCCGAACTCGACCGGATGCTCGTGAAGAATCCGAAGCAGATGATGGGGGTCGAGGCACCTTTCTACAATCTTCACTGGCTGGCCGACGAGGCCCTGAACAAGCTGGCGAGCTACAATCCCGATGCCTATCCGCAGAGCCACAAGGCAGAGCGTCTCGCCATGCCGCATATCTGGGGCGAGAGACTGCGCATCGGCTATCTGTCGTCCGACCTCTGGCATGATCATGCAACGATGAAACTTGCCGGCCGCGTCATGGCGCTGCATGACCGCGACAAGTTCGACGTCACCATCTTCTGCTACACGGATCCGAAGAACCTGGAGAACGAGATCGATCAGGATCGCAGCAAATGGGGCAGGATCGTCACCATGGGCGAGCTCGATGATGCGGAGGCGGCGCAGCTGATCCGCGACCACCGCATCGACATTCTGATCGATATGAAGGGTCATACCCGTGGCGGCAGACCGGGCATACTGAACCACAAGGCCGCCCCTGTGCAGGTGGCCTGGCTCGGCTATCCCGGCACGACGGTCAATATCGACCTCGACTATGTAATCGGCGATCATCATGTGATCCCGGATGCGTCCAAGCCGCATTACTGGGAGAAAGTGTGCCGCCTGCCGGAAAGCTATCAGCCGAACGATCCGACCCATCGTCCGCGCAAGGACGTCTTCACCCGCGCCGATGCAAAGCTGCCGGACGACGCCTTCGTCTTCGGCTCCTTCAATGCAACGCGCAAGATCTCGCTGCGCAACATCAATCTTTGGGTCCGTATCCTGAAGGCCACGCCCGGCAGCGTCTTGTGGCTGATGTGCAAATCCGACGAGGCACGCGACAATCTGCTGCGGCGCTTCACCTCGGCCGGGATCGAGGCCAAGCGGATCGTCTTCACCAAGGTCGTCCCCTATGACGATCACCTGGCGCGCCTGACGCTGGCCGATGTCGGTCTGGACACCTTCCCCTATAACGGCCACACGACCACGTCCGAGCAATTGTGGGCTGGCTTGCCGGTGGTCACGCTGAAGGGCACCCATTTTGCCTCACGCGTTTCGGAGAGCCTCCTGCATGCGGTGGGTGTGCCGGAGCTGATCGCCGAGGACGAAAACGACTATGTCAACATGGCGATCGATCTCTACAAAAATCGCGACCGGCTTGACGGTTTCAAGACACAGCTGGAGCAGAACCGCCTGATCGAGCCGCTCTTCGATGCCGAGCGTTTCTGCCGCCATCTGGAAACCGCCTATCGGATGATGGCCGAGCGTGCACGCCAGGGGCTGGGTCCCGATCACATCGACGTGCCGGCCCTGCCGAAGCGCGGCACTCCCTTCGTCTCGGCCGAGGATTGAGCGGCCTCATCAGACAAGGGTCGGGCGCATGATCGGAAACGGCCCGACCCCATAGAATCTTTCTCTGACGCATCAGGTTGACGAAAAACCGAACTCCGTGTTTTCGCCCGATGCTCCGACAGGATCTCCAAGATTGCGCGCTGTCCGGCCCGGACAGCGCGCTTTTTCGTGTCAAGGCATCGCTGAGACATTGGTGGAGATGCTGGTGGGACGTCGGCGAGATCTTGGCGAGACAGTGGCCGAAACGACAACAGCGCCTTTCGGCGCTGCTGGTGGGTCTCGGCGGGATGCGCTTGGCAGGGGTCAGGTAAACTGCGCGATATAGTGGCGCAGCTCGAAGACGCCATCGGTCGGACCGGCCTGGGCGGCGAAATCCGGATGCATCACCAGCCAGGACCGCGGGCCTTCCTGGTTGAAGCCCGGATGCCGGGTGACGACCGATTTCAGATGATCCGGGATCAGCTGCAGGGCTTCGTCATTGACCAGCGGATCGACGATCACCGGCCCGCCGCTATAGCCCGAAGCTTCTGTCAGGGCTGTGACGATCGCCGCCAGAAGGCAAATCTGCTCGAAGGTCTCCTTCGGCGCCGGTGAGGGATGATAGGCCGCCATGCGGTGATACATGATATAGGCTTCCGGCCAGTTGCGGAAGGCGATGTGCAGGCGCAGCGCGACGGATTTGCGGATCAGCATGAACTGGTTGAACCGCTCGTGGAAGGAGAGCCGCAGGCCGCCATCGTCGAGGCTGGAAATCCTGGCATGCGAGGCGAGATATTCGAGGCCGCCAAGATAGGTGTCCCACTGGAACATCGTCTCCTTCTTGCCCTGCTGCACATTCTCGTCGGCCGCTATGCCCGTCACCCGCGCGAAAGGAGCCGGCAGGAAAAGAATGTCGCCATTGCTGAGCGCCCTCGTCGTGTAGAGGAAGGCCCAGAAAATGAAGGGGCCGAGGCTCGAAATCGACCTTTGCAGCACATCGCGGCGGATGATCAGGAATTCCGGGAAGACGTGATGCTGCAGGATATATTCCAGCATCTCCTGGAACTGGCCCTGCCGGAACCGCTGCGGACCGGGAATGTGGTAGAAGGGCTGCATGTCGCGGCCGCCATCGCGCTCGTCCACCAGCATCCACGGCGCCTGGATCATGCCGAGCGACGGATCCTGTTCCAGAAGCCGCAAATATTCCAGGACCTTTTCCGGGATCAGCAGGTCGTCATCGCCCAGGAACAGCGCATATTTGCCGCGCGCGCGCTGCATCGCGAAGCCGTAATTGCTGAGAAAGCCGGAATTCTTCACCCGCCGGTAATGCGAGATCTCCGGTACGCCCTGCAGCCCCTGCAGAAATTCATGCGTGCCGTCGGTGGATCGGTCGTCGACGATGACCATTTCGAAGGAGATGCCCAGCTTGCGAAACACGTCCAGGTGAAAGCGAACGCTTCGCTCCAGCATCGGTCTGCGATTATAGGTTGGAATGCAGATCGACAGTATTGGCGTGGTGGCAACCATCCACTTCTCCCTCGCGGCTTGTCTTTCGCCGCATCAAGGGGCGGCATGTCCCATCCGCGAATAAGAGCTTTGCCTTTCGCGAAGCTGTCGCAGTGCCATTCGCAGCCGCTCCAAAGCATGTTTACCCGGCCCTGCTTGAACGTTGCTGCCACAGTCAGCCCGGCGCAAGTTTTCCCTCCTAGATTGACGAAGACTATCGTGATGACATCCGCTGCCTGGCGGATCAATCAGACCATTGGGTGCAGTAGGCTCACGCCCGGTGAGACGATCCTGCGCCGAGCCGGAGGCCATTCGTGAACAGGATTATTCTCGCTCGTTACCTCGAATCCGTCGATTGGATCGTCGATGTTCCGGATGACTTCGAAGTCATCATCTACAACAAGGGTGATGCTATCACCTCGCCGTCGGTCATCCGCAAGGCGGCCCGTATCATCGGCCGGCCGAATGTCGGCCGCGAGTCGGAAACCTACCTCCATCACATGTTGACGGAGGTGAAGGACGACAGCGACTTCACCGTCTATGCGCAGGCCGATCCCTTCACCCATAGCCCGGATTTCCTGGAACTGCTCTCGGTGTGGCGTCACTGGGACGATCTGCAGCCTCTCTCCTGGTGCTGGAAGGAGGATTCGGATGTTCCGCCGAAGCATCTGCTCAACGAATATCGCCAGCGCCTGGACGGGCGGCTGCGGATCCGGCCGGAGCGCTTTTCGCTGCACAGCTGGTCCCCGGTGGAGTTTTACGACAAGGGCGCGGTGCAGACCGGGCTCACCTATCGGGAGCTGCACCCGGATCTTGCCGATGGCGGCAACATGGCCGCGCATTTCCTGCAGCTCGCCGGCCTGCCGGAGATTGCCGAGAAGGCCGAGGCGCATTCGCTCGGCATCTTCTCCTATGGCGCGCTGTTTGCCGCGCGCAACGAACTGATCACGGAATTGCCGGCGGTTGCCGGCCAGCAGCTCTACAGGGCCACCATGGCTCATCCCTGCTACGGCTACGTGCTGGAGCGGATGTGGCTGCACTTCTTCGGCTGCGCCTTCGAACTGCCCCGCTTCCTTCCCGCACTGCAAGAAGCGGTGCACGAGGTTGAAGAGTGGCAAAGACCACAGCTGGTCGCCGCCGGTGGCGGATGACCACTCAATGCCAATGACGCCTAGGCGTACGGAAAGGAAACAGGAATGAAGCCTTTGATGGCAGAACATCTGGACATGGCGGGACGCAAGACCAAGCTCGGCTGGAGCTCGGTTGCCTTCATCGACGATGTGTTCCGGCATGCTTTCTGGCCCGCCAAGGAATTCTTCTATGAATTGCTGGGCGCCCCGCTGACAGCGGTCATGGCAAAGGCGATGCCGCAGAGCGTGCGGCGGCAGATGTGGCAGGCCGGCGTTCTCACGCAAGCCGGCTCCGCTTTGCCCCAGGGTCCCGAAACCCAGTGGCTGCAGGAATATGCGGCGCTGAGCCCGCAAAGCACCAGCCTGCTGTCCGGCTATATCGATCCGACGGCCCTGCATATTTCCTACGAAGCCTCGCCCGGCCTCCTGCAGTTTCTCGACGCGAGCGGCGTCACCTATATCGATTTTCGCCTGTCGCCGGTGCGTTTCCTGCCCGATGTCATCCTGGCCATGCGCAGCAACGCGCCGCAGATCAACCAGGCTCTGTCCCAGATCGGCCTTCCGCGCCACGAAATCGTCAAGGAAGCCACCAAGCTGTCGGCCTCCTTCCGGCATCGCGACCGCTATACGCCGCAGCCGGACATTCCCCGCCATCCCGGCCCGCAACTGGTCGTCGTCGGACAGACCTCCTCCGATGCGAGCATCATCAGCAACGGCCGCTTTTTCCGGCTCGGCGATGCGATGGACACCCTGGCCAAGCAGGCCCAGGGCAAGCATGTGCTGTATCTTCGCCATCCGAGCGCATCCGCCGATCACCAGGATAGCGAACTCGCCTTGCTGCGCACCCTCTATCCGCGGGTGGAGGTCACCAGGAGCAATAGCTACGACCTGTTGTGCTGCGAGCAGCCGCTCGAATTTGTCGGCCTCTCGTCCGGCCTTCTGCAGGAGGCGGCCTTCTTCGGCCGTCCCACCACATCGCTTCTGCCCCCCATATGCCCGCTGGCCTTTCCGGGCGAGCCCGCAACTGCGGACGGCTACTGGCAGATCACCTTCGACACCTTCATGTCGCCCGAATTCTGGCAGCGCCTGCTCGGCGGCGAGGAGGCGCATCCGCGCGAGACGCTGCGCAATATCGTGCCCAATCAATTGCGCGAACTGCACAATGTGTGGTGGGGCTATCCGAGCCATAAGATCAAGCCGAACGACTATACCAAGGCGCTGATCGGCGATCCGAGGAAGGACCTGCAGCGCATCCATGGTGCGGCCCGCTTCATCCTCGACGTCGTTGCCGGTCCGCAGGACCAGGTGGCGGGCGACGAGGTGACCACGCGGGCCTGGCGCTGGCCGAACAACAGCGTCGTGACACTGGAGCCCGACGGCTCCATACGGCGGGACAACCAGACCGCGGGCACCTGGCGCAGGCTTGCCCAGGCAGATTCGCTCTACTTCCTGGTCTGGAACGAGGGCTACTGGATCGACGTGGTCCGCTATGCCGGAAACGGGCACCTCACCTGCCGCAACAATATTGGCGACAGCTTCGTGGTCTACGAAGCCTGAGAGGCCGCTGACGACAGATCCGGCAGTCTCCCTCACTTGAACAGGATGCAAAGATGAACATGTTCGCTTCAGACAATTCGGCACTGACATCCGTCGACTGGGGCACGGCGCCACCGGTGACGCAGGCCGCCCTGGAAGGCTCCTTCTGGCAGCTGTCCAGCCTTGACGCCGGCCCGCTTGCGCCCTTTCTCGTGCTGGCACCGGGCGGTCGCATCGGCAATTTCTTCGATCAGGGCGCCGATTACTGGCACGTTTTCCAGGATCATCTCTGCTTCGTCGATGCCCAGGGCGCTTTGAGCGTGATCTTCAACGCCGCGCAGATGCGTGACGGCACCCTTCTGGGTCTGGCCGGCCGCGGCACGATCAACGGCATTGCCGGCGTCTTCATGCTGAGCTGCACGCAGCATCCGGCGCATCCGGTCAATGCCACGCCGCCCGGCGTCGAGCGCCGCGCACATTTTCTCGTCGAGCCCAGCAAGCCGCTCCGGCCGAACCTCGTAGTGGTTCCGGCCAATGCGCAGACCCTTCATGGTCACTGGCTGGAAAACCTGCCCGACACCAAGCGGACCTGGGATCTTTGCGTCGGCTTCTATGGCGAGGAGCGCCCCTTCCTTCCGGCCCCGGCCGAATATCTCGCGCATCTGCCGCGCAGACGGAAATTCATGCTGCTGGCCGATCTCTTCTACGAGGGAAGCCCGCTCTGGGAGTATGAGCGCATCTGGCTTCCGGATGACGACCTTATGGTGAGCGGCCATGCGATCAACCTGATGTTCCATCAGTCGCGCAAGCACGGCCTCGACCTTTGCCAGCCGGCCATGTCGGATGAGCCCGGCAGCCATCCCAACCATCCGCTGACGGTGCGCCGGACATCCGGCGGGGTGCGTCACGAGCGTTTCGTCGAAATCATGTGCCCGCTCTTTTCCAGGCGCGCCCTGCGGATCTGCATCGGAAGCTTCAAGGATTCGGTGTCCGGCTACGGTCTCGATCACCTCTGGCCGAGCTTTCTGGGCCGCCCGCTGGAGCGCATGGCCATTCTCGACGATATCGGTGTTGTCCACACGCGGCCGATCGGCGCCACCTACAATATCGGCGCGGCGATCGGCGAGCAGCAGGCCCTGTTCGGGGTCTATGGCTACCGCTTCGAGCCCGTGCCCGGCGTCCGCTAGGGCAGGTCCAAGCAAAAGTGCGTCAGCGGTTTTGCGTCCGGACTGCGTCAAAGACAAAGAGATAGAGCATCGGGCGAAAAACTGGAATCCGGTTTTTCGTAGACCCGATGCGACAAAGAAAACTCTGCAGCGTCGGGCTGTTTCGAATGACTTGCCTGACCCTGTAGACAAGCATCCCACCGGCCGCGCCGGTCAATCCGCGCTGATGCGATTGCAAGACGGCCGGGGCCTTGAACCCCGGCCGTCATTTTAGTTTGCGCGAGCCTGCACAGGCGGGCACGCCTCGACGCTCACGGACGATGAGACAAAGCCGCAGCCCGGCAAAAGGCATGGATCAGTTGAAGGACCTGACGAGGCTTCCGACAAGCAGGTTCCACCCGTCGATCAGCACGAAGAAGAGGATCTTGAAGGGAAGTGAAATCGAGGTCGGCGGCAGCATCATCATGCCCATGGCCATGGTGATCGCCGCAACGATCATGTCGATGACGAGGAAAGGCAGGACGATCAGGAAGCCGATTTCGAAGCCGCGGCGGATTTCCGACAGCATGAAGGCCGGGATCAGCACGCGGTAATCGACCGCTTCGGGCGTGCCCACCGACTGGCCGCGCTCCTCGGCGATTTCAACGAAGAGCGTCAGGTCCTTGTCCCGCGTATTGGCCGCCATGAAGGTGCGGAACGGTTCGGCGATCCGCTGCACCGCCTGCGCCTCGTCGATCTCGTTGCGCAGCAGCGGCTGCACTCCGTCGTTCCAGGCGCGATCGAAGGTCGGCGACATGACATAGAAGGTCATGAACAGCGCCATGGAGATCAGCACCAGGTTGGACGGGGCGGTCGCAAGGCCCATGCCCGTGCGCAGAATGGAGAAGGCGATGATGAAGCGCGGAAAGCTCGTGACCATCACCAGAATGCCCGGCGCGATCGACAGGACGGTGAGCAGGCCGAAGGTGCGGATGATCCATGCTGCCGCCGAGCCGTCGACGGGCAGGTTCAGCAGATCTGCCGGCGATTGCTGAGCAAGGGCGGAACCCGGAACCATCGCGAGGATGGCAAGCAGCGAAACAAGTCGAATCATTCGATCACGAAGGTTCTGAACATCACCTTCGATACTTTGCCTTGCGAACGCAGGTCAACACGTTCCTGAATGTCGTCCTTAAGATATTGAAAGCCGCGCGGCCCTTCGATCTGCTGCAGCGAGACCGTCCGCATATAGGCCAGTATATCCTGATGGATATCCTCCGCCAGAGGCAGTTCCGGCTTGCCGTTGAAGGCCAGAGCGACTTCCAGCCGGATCCAGTTGTCGGAGGGATAGGCAAGATTGGTGGTGATGGGTTCCAGCTGGATGACCCCATTGGCTTCGGTCGCAATATGCGGGAGGCCCTCTTCCTTCTTGCCGCCATGCGCATCTGCGGCCGGCTCGGGTGCCTTGGCCTGCGTATCCACAGGCGGCTTGGGCGCGATCATGCCGCCCAGAACCCAGCCGCCGCCCGCGCCGATCAGGGTCACCACGGCGACGCCGGCGATGGTCATGACGAGACCACCCTTCTTCTTCGCCTCTGGCGCACCTTCTGCCGCTTGTTCCGCCATGTCTTGCCTCTTGCTGTGTCAGCCTGCCGTCAGAGCATTTTCGGTGAAAACGAGATCGCGCAAAATGCGCTATCTTTTTGTTTTTACGCAGTCCGGACGTAAAACCGCCAACGCACTTTTACTGGACATGCTCTAGAACGGCGAGAACAGATCGACGACCTGCTGCCCGACGGGCGGCTGCTGCACTTCCATCAGACGGCCGCGGCCACCATAGGAGATGCGGGCCTCGGCGATCCGGTCATAGGAGATGACGTTCTTGGCATCGACATCCTGCGGCCGCACGATACCGGCGACGTTGAGGATGCGGATTTCGTGGTTGACGCGCACTTCCTGCGAGCCGCTGATCAGCAGATTGCCGTTTTCCAGCACGCCGGTGACCACGGCGGCGACCAGGAGGTTCAGCTTTTCGGACCGCTTCGTCGATCCCTTGCCCTTGGTGGAGGTGTCGGAATCGGTGCCGAGATCGCCATTGGTGGAGGGATCCCAGCCGAGAATGCTGGCGCCGACCTTCCACTTCAGGCCGGTGGCGTTCTTGCGGCTGCGATCGGTCTCGTTGTCGAAGTCAGCCTTGTCGTTGATCTGAATATCGACCGTCAGGATGTCGCCGACATTGAGCGCCCGCGCATCCTTGAACAAGGCCGCCTGGCTGTCGCTCCAGAGGGAATAGCCATTGGCCATGTGGCGCGGCTGCTTGGGATAAAGACCCATCTGCTGCGTCTGGGCATATTGGAGGCCGCTGCCGATCGGGCTCATGGCCGGGGCATTGCCGATCTCCTTCACGGTCTGGCTTTGGCAGCCTGCCAGCACGAGCACGGACAGGAGGGCGTATGAACGCTTCGTCATGAACGATCCTTAGACGTCTTGGGGTCTGCCGCACTGGCAATGATCATCGAGATGAGGCCGGCCTTCTGCGGATCCATTTCGCTGAGAATGAGCGCCGACTGATTGGCGGGAAGCTTCATGATCACGGCCGCCGCCAGCTCCGGCTTGATCTGTTCCAGCTGCGGGGCCGCAGCGTCGGCCTTCATTTTCTTGTAGATGTCGACGAGGCCGGCTTCGGCCTTGACGAGGAAGTCGTCGCGGCGCTTCAGCCATTCCTCATACTCTGCCTTGCGCGTCTCCAGCAGCGCAATGCGCTCATTGACGTCCGACTGCAGCTTTTCAAGCTCCTGCTTCTGCATCAGGTAGCGCTGGTCGCGCGCCGGCTCGGCAATATTGGTGCAGAACTTCTCGATGTCCTCGGCCGTGTTCGACGGCAGGTTGGGATTGCCCTGCTGGGCATTGACCTGCGGCACCAGGACGAGAAGCGCGGCCAGCGCCGCAAGTTTCGGCAGAAGGGCCGTCGCCGGCATTTTCGGCAGCGACATTACCGTCATGGACCGTGCGATGATCTTCATCATTGGATGACAAGCTCCGCTTGCAGCGCGCCGGCGGACTTGATGCCCTGCAGGATCGCGATGATGCCGTCCGGCTTGACGCCGATGCTGTTGAGACCGGCCACCAGCGTGCGCAGATCCGGACCGTTCAGGATGGCGACATTGCTGCCCGCCTTTACAACGCTGATATCGGTCTGCGGCTGGACTGCGGTCACGCCGTCGGAAAAGGGTTCGGGCTGAATGATCTGCGGCGTTTCATTGACCTGGACGGTGAGCGTGCCGTAGCTGACTGCGACGCGCGAGACCTTCACATCCGCACCGATGACGACGGTGCCCGTCCGCTCGTTGACGACGACCTTGGCCGGCGTGTCGGTCTCGACCGTCAGATTTTCGATCTCGGCCATCAGCCGGGTCAGGTCGGCAGCTTTCGGCTTTTGCACCACGACTTCCTGGGAATCGCGCGCCTCGGCGATCGGTCCGCCATAGCGCTGGCCGGCGAAGCGGTTGACAACGTCGGAAATCCGCACCGCGGTGGAGAAATCGGGATTGCGCAATTGCAGGACCAGGTTCACGGCATCCTTGAACTTGGACGGCAGTTCGCGCTCGATGATCGCGCCATTCGGCACCCGGCCGGCAGTGGTCACGCCTTCCGTCACCGATGCCGCCTGCCCCTGGGCACTGAAACCGGAGACGACGATCGAGCCCTGGGCGACGGCATAGATCTGGCCGTCGGCGCCCGAGAGCGAGGTCATGACCAGCGTTCCGCCGCGCAGCGAGGTCGAATCGCCGAGCGAGCTGACGGTAATGTCCATCCGGCTTCCCGGGCTGGCAAAGGGCGGCAGATTAGCCGTTACCATGACGGCGGCGACATTCTTCGCGCTCGATTGCCCGCCTTGCGTGGAAATGCCCAGATTCTGAAGCATTGCGCGCATGGACTGTTCCGTGAAGGGCGAGGAGCGCAGGCTATCGCCCGTTCCCTGCAGGCCGACGACGAGACCATAGCCGATGAGCTGGTTGTCACGCCCCGCCTGGAGCGAGGCGATATCCTTGATCCGCGAGGTATCGGCCAGGCTCTGGCCGGAAAAACACGACACCGCCAGGAGGATCAAGCCTGCTGCCGTCCAAACTCGGTTCATCATTTTGCCATCACCTGTACCGTTCCGTCGCGCATCACGGTTCCGGAGACGATCACGCCCGAATCGATGTTGCGCACCCGGATCACGTCACCCATGGCGGCGTTTTCCAGCGGGGTGCCGGAGGCCGAGATCACCATATTGCCGATTGCGAAGGTCAGCCGCACAGGCGCGCCGCGCTTGACGAGGAAGGGCGCCCGCAGGGTCGCCACCTGGATTGTCCGGCCGGGCAGAAGCGTGCGGGTGCTGACCATGCCCTCCACCTCGCCCAGAGCGGTGGCATAGCCTGCGGCCAGTTTGGGATTGGTGACCTCCACCTCTTCGAGCTGCGTGGCGGAGATTTCCTGCCCCGGGTAGATGATCTGCTTGGGGACGACGGCCACGCCCATTTCGGCGTCGGCACTGCCTGTCCAGGCGAGAAACGCCAATGGCGCGAGCGCAATCGAAGCCCTGCCCCGGTTTTTGCTCATCCGGCCAAACATCATGTCTGCCCCCTTTTCGGTTTACTTCAGGTTCTTGCTGACGATGGACGCCATTTCATCGGCCGTGGTGATCACCTTGGAATTCATCTCGTAGGCGCGCTGGGCGGAGATGAGGTTGGTGATTTCCTTGACGGCATCGACGTTGGACGATTCGAGATAGCCCTGCTTCAGGTAGCCGAAGCCGGGATCCTCCGGGGCAGCCACGATGGCTTCGCCCGAGGCCGCGGTCTGCTGGAAGAGGTTGTCGCCGAGCGGCTTAAGACCTGCCTCATTGACGAAATTGGCCATTGTCAGCTGGCCGACATCCTGGAACTGGGTATTGGTGCCGATGCGCACCGTGACCTGGCCCGTGCGGCTGATGACGGTTTCCGTCACATCGGCGGGAAAGGTGATGTTCGGCACGACGGCGTAGCCGTCTATGGTCACGAGCTGGCCTTCGGCATTGGTGTTGAAGGCGCCGGCGCGGGTGTAGAGCGTCGTGCCGTCCGGCGCCTGCACCTGGAACCAGCCGCGGCCGACCACGGCGACGTCCAGCTTGTTGCCGGTTTCGGCCAGTTCGCCCTGGGTATGGATGTTGCGCACGGCAGCCGTCTGCACACCGAGGCCGATATTGGCGCCTTCCGGCACGATGGCCTGGTTGGCGCGGTTGGGAACGCCCTGTGCCCGCTCGGTCTGGTACAGGAGATCCGCGAATTCCGCCCGCGCCCGCTTGTAGCCGGTGGTGTTGATATTGGCGATGTTGTTGGCGATGACCTCGAGATTGGTCTGCTGGGCATCCATGCCCGTCGCTGCGACTGAAAGCGCTCTCATCTGTTCGTCCTCAACCGTTACATCTGCATTTTCGTGATATCGAGATAGGCATTGACGATCTTGTCGCGGAAGGCGATCGCCGTCTGGAGCGACTGCTCCGCCTGCAGGACCGAATCAACGACTTCGCGCATGTTTGCCTTGCCCTCGATGGCATCGAAGGACTTGGACTCCGCCGCCTTCACATTCTGGACGGCATCGGCTGCCATGCCGCCGAGGACGCTGGCAAAGGACATTGCCGGGCTTTGCATGGCGGCGGCGGCAGCACCGGCACCCAGACTGGCCAAGCCGTCTTCAGACGCGATCTTGCCAAGCCCGCGGGTAAGCGACAGGGAGCTGACGTTCTGGACATTATCGATCATTGTGAAGCTTTCAGGAGGTCGAGGGTCGCAGAGATCAGTTCGCGAGTCTGCTTGATGGTTTGAATATTCGCTTCGTAATTGCGATTGGCTTCCCGCAGATCGGCCATTTCGATCAGCATGTTGACGTTCGGCATCTTGACCATGCCGCGGTCATCGGCTGCGGGATTGCCGGGATCGTATTCCTCGACGAATTTCGATTTGTCCTCGCCGAGCTTCTTGACCCCCACCAGGTCGGCACCGCTGGCCTTGTCCAGTTCGGCTCCGAAGGTGATCGTCTTGCGGCGATAGGGGTCGGCGCCCGGCGTGTCGCCCGTCGATCGGGCATTGGCGATGTTTTCGGAAACGATGCGCAGGCGCGTTGCCTGTGCCTCCATTCCCGAGCCTGCAATTTTCAAGGAGGACGAAAGCGGATCCATGGCTTATCTCTTCACTGTCATCAGCATCATGCGATGGAAGGATTTGACGAGACTTGTGCTCAGATCATACTGACGCTTGATCTCGCCGGTCTTTCTCAGCTCTTGCGAGAGCGAGACCGAGTTGCCGGATTCCTGCACACCGATCTCGTTGTTGAGCTCTTCCTCCTCGATGGAGACGTCCAGCCGGCTGTCGATCGAATTTCCCGACAAGTGCCCGGCATTGGTGCGCGCCATGGTGAAGCCGGAGGACTTCAGCACGGCATCGAAGGGGGTGATGTCTTTCGCCTTGAAACCCGGCGTACTGGCATTGGCGATGTTGCCGGCAACGACCTGCTGGCGCACCGACAGCCATTCGGCCTGTCGCGACGCAAGGTCAAAGAGTTGGATCGGTTGCATAGGCTTCTCCATGTTCTGAAAAGAGCCTAGGCTGGTAATCTTGCGTCAGACTTACCGGCTCTGCGCTGCCTCATCACGGTATATTTCACCGGTCGACGTGACGATCACCCAGCGCCCGTCGCGCTGCTCGATCGTGGCCAGACGGCTGTTGTCGGGAAGGATCGAACCGACGCGCACCATGTACATTCCCGAGCGGTCCTCGATGAGGGCTCGGCCATTGGCGACATGCATCAGGCGAAACGTGTTCTTGCCCGGAAAGGGCTGCGCCAGCGCCGCGGGATCTTCCTTCTCCTTGCCGATGGAGGAGACGGTCGCCGTGGTCAGATTGTCGACCGGATCGGGAGCCGGGCCGGGCGTGTGCTTGTCGTCATTGTCGATCAGCGCAAGGGGCGATACGCTCATGACGCTCCTCGGCGGACCTTCCGGCAGGTCGCGGGTATTGTCCATCGGCACGACGCTGATGCCGAATTTGTCCTGGTTGAAGAAGACGTACCAGGGGAAGAAAGCCGATGCGCCGGCCAGCAGAATCCCGGTCGCGGCCATCAGCCGGTCCGTCGGCGTCCCGCGACGCAGCCAGATCCGCTTTCCGCGCTTCTCCGTGTCGTTCATGTCGAGCGCCATTGCGCCACCCTCTCTATCTGAAATTGCCGGAGCCCTGAGCCGCGACAGCGGCCCGCAGCGCGTTTGCAAGATCGCCATAGGCATCATCGGACGGAGGATCACCCGGTGTCTGCTTCAGCACCTCGTAGATGACCGGCACCTGCTTGATGGCCATGTCGAGATCCGGATCGCTGCCGCTGCGATAGCCGCCGATCAGGCGCAGATCGCGGGTTTCCTCGAAGCGGTGGATCAAGGATTTGAGACGTGCCACGAGCTTTTCCTGATCGCCCGTCCAGGCCTTGCGCGCGAGACGCGAAATGGAGGCGAGAGGATTGATCGGCGGGTAGCGCCCCTCTTCCGCCAGGCTGCGCTCGAGAACGATATGACCGTCGAGGATACCGCGGGCGGAATCGGCGATCGGGTCGTTGTGATTGTCGCCATCGACGAGAATGGAGATGATGGCGGTGATGGTGCCGGTGCCTTCAGGACCGGGCCCGGCCCGCTCCAGGAGCCGCGGAAGCTCGGTAAACACCGATGCCGGATAGCCGCGGGCGATCGGCGGCTCGCCGGAGGCCACCGCCACTTCGCGAATGGCATGGGCAAAGCGCGTCACGCTGTCGGCGATGAACAGGACATTCTCGCCCTTGTCGCGGAAATGTTCGGCAATGGTGATGCCGACCAGCGGCGCCATCTTGCGCAGCATCGGGCTCTCATCGCTGGTTGCCACAACGACGATGGATTTCTCCAGATTGTCGCCAAGCGTATCCTCGATGAATTCGCGCACTTCGCGACCGCGTTCGCCGACCAGCGATATGACGACCCTGTCGAAGGCTTCGGCGCGCGCCAGCATCGACAGGAGCGTGGATTTGCCGACGCCCGATCCGGCGAAGATGCCAAGACGCTGCCCCAGGCAGAGCGGCGAGAAGATGTCGATGGCCCGCACGCCGGTGGCAAAGCCATGCTCGATCCGCTGGCGGGTCATGGAAGGCGGTGCCGTATTGGCGATGGAGCGCTTGGCAAGGCCGTTGCGCAGAGGGCCCTTCCCGTCGATCGGCTCGCAGAGGGAGCTGATCGTGCGGCCGCACCAGCTGTCATCCGGAGCAACCCGGAAGGCGCCCTTGCGGATCACCGTGTCGCCGATTCCGATCGGCTCGCCGGGTTCGATCGGGCAGACATAGATCAGGTCGGGCTCGACGCGGACCACTTCCCCGAGATGAATGCCGGTCGGGCTGCGATGAGCCACGAATTCGCCGAGCCGCACATGGCGCGACAGGCCGGATACCGTGTAATGGCCTGCAGCGATGGTGCGGACATGGCCGCCGGGTGCGATGGCATTCTCCGGCTGCATGAAGCGCTGAACAAGGTCAGCCATCTGCACCAGCTTGGTCCTGCCCGGGCCGTCAGCCTTGATCGTTTCCATGGTTCATCCCCGCGGCGTCAGCGTGAGCCACCGAGCACTTTGATCGCCTCGCTGAACGAGCTTTCGGTGTCGCGCATCAAGGAGGAGATGGCCGCGAAATTGCGGTTCACCTGGATCAGCTCGGTCATTTCGCCGATGGCATTGACGTTGGATTCTTCCAGATAGCCCTGCGCCACGCTGACATTGAACGTGTCCACGACCGGCTGCGGCGCAGCGGTCGGAATGATGCCGCCGTTTTCGTAGCGCAGGTAGCCCTGCGACACATCCGCCGAAAACAGGCCAAGCGTTGCGACGACATTGCCGTCCTGCGTGATGCGCCCGTCGGCGCTGATCTTCGGCGGTCCGCCGGCCCGGTTCAGCTGGATCGGCGCGCCGCCGGCATCGAGAACGGGATAGCCCATATTGGAGATCAGTTCGCCCGTCTCGCGCATGGTGAAACGGCCGTCGCGCGTCAGGACCTGACCCGCCGGCGTATCGATGGCAAACCAGGCATCGCCCTTGACGGCGACATCCAGCGGATTGCCCGTCTGCGTCAGGCCGCCACTGCGGGTGGAAAGATAATCATTGCCCTGGCTGACAAAGGCCACTTTGGCATTCAGATCGTTGTGCGTCTTGCTCAACACTTCGTCGAATTTCACCTCGGTCGAACGGAAGCCGACCGTGTTCATGTTCGCAATGTTATCGGCAATGGTGTTGAGGCGCCGCTCAAGAGCCATTTGCGACGAGATGCCGACGTACAATCCAGACTGCATGAAATAAAGCTCCGTCTCGAACTCTCTTGGCAGCCGGGCAGTAACCGGACCCAGGCTGCAGGATGGAGGGATGCGGATGGTGAAGCGATCCGTCCTCCCGGTGATAAGCAGAGAGACTTGTGCGAGGCTGTCTCACACCAGAGGGCGGCTGTCTCGCGCCGGAAAGCCTGGAAGCGACCGGCAACCCAGCCTCACGCAAGCCAGTGCCGGTATCAGCAGGATGGGATACAACCAGTTCAGGCACGGTACAGGCACGCGATGACCATTATTATCGGATTTGTGATCACTCTCGGCTGCGTTCTTGGTGGCTACATGGCGATGGGCGGGCACCTGGACGTGCTTGTCCAGCCCTTCGAGCTGATGATCATCGGCGGGGCGGGCCTTGGCGGCTTCATCATGGCGAACCCGATGAAGGTGGTGAAGGATTCCGGGAAGGCTCTCGGCGAGGCATTCAAATATGCCGTGCCGAAGGAGCGCAATTACCTCGACGTCCTTGGCGTTCTTTATTCTCTTATGCGCGACCTTCGCACGAAGTCGCGCAACGAGATCGAGGCGCATATCGACAATCCGGAAGAATCGGCGATCTTCCAGTCGGCGCCGACCATCCTGAAGAACAAGGAACTCACCTCGTTCATCTGCGACTATGTTCGTCTCATCATCATCGGCAATGCCCGTAGCCACGAGATCGAGGCCTTGATGGACGAGGAGATCGAGACGATCCTGCACGACAAGATGAAGCCCTACAACGCGCTGGCGACCATGGGCGACGCCTTCCCCGCCATCGGCATCGTCGCGGCCGTTCTCGGCGTCATCAAGGCCATGGGCAAGATCAATGAATCGCCGGAGGTTCTCGGTGGCCTGATCGGCGCCGCACTGGTCGGCACCATGCTCGGCATCTTCCTGTCCTACTGCCTCGTCTCGCCACTCTGCTCGCAGATCAAGATCGTGCGCGGCAAGCAGCATCGCCTGTACATTGTCGTGAAGCAGACGCTGATCGCCTATATGAATGGTTCCGTGCCGCAGGTCGCTCTTGAATATGGCCGCAAGACGATTTCCAGCTACGAACGCCCCTCGATCGATTCGGTGGAACAGGAAATGATGAATCCCGGCGGCGGCGGCGAAAAGGCGGCTTGAGCAGGATGACGGATATGAATGACACGCACAGCATGGATCTGGCACTCCTGGCGAAGCTGACCGGCGGCCTTGGCGACTACAAGACCGTCGAGAAGATCTGCAGCGACTTCGGCCAGCTCTATTGCGAGTTCCTGCCGGACGTCTTCCAGAGCGAGACGGGTTTCCCGATCTCCGTCACCTATAACGGCTTCCAGTCCGGCCTGATGGAAGATCTGCTGCGCGAACTTGGCCAGACCTTTGCCTTTTCCAACGGTTCCCTGCGGAACTGGTCGCCCAACTTCGTTCTCGGTTGCGGCAATGGCTTCGTCATCGGCCTGATGGAGCGCATGCTCGGCGCGGAAGCGGATATGGTGCAGCAGCCGCCGGAGCGTGCCCTTTCCGATATCGAGCTCGACCTGGCCGTGATGGTTTTCGAGCGCGTGGCGAATGTGCTGCGATCGGGTGTGAACGCGCAAGGTGGTTTTGAGCCGCTGCTTGAAAGGCCGCACAATGCCAAGGACCGGGCAAAGCCGGACGATGATGTCCAGCCGGAATTCGGCGCCGCCATCCGCATGGCAATCGAAATCGGCAAGGTGACGTCGGAAATCGCCCTCGTCATTCCGCAGAAGGCCTTGTTGAAGACCAGGGTGGTGACGCCGAAATCGAAGGGCCAGCTGGGCAAGCAGAAGCAGGAATGGGCGCAGCGCATTGCCGAACAGGTTCGGCGCTCGCAAGTGACGCTGGAGGCGCGAATCAGGCTGGAAAGCCTGACCCTCAACGCCGTGTCGCGCCTGATGGCGGGCGATGTCATCGCGTTCGAGGACAAGGCCGATGTGCGCGTTCAGGTCAGCGCCAACAGCAAGGATATGTACAGCTGCGAATTTGGCCGCTCGGGAGAGCGCTATACCGTCCGGGTGAAGGACAATATCAGCAGCGAGGACGAACTGATGCGTCACCTGATGGGGTGACGGATGCCAATTTACAGCCGTGCCGGATCATGGGCAGGCTGACGCAAGTTTCGAAAGGGATAATACGTCCATGGCAACCAACAAGAGCCCACTCGACGAAGACGATATTTTTCCGGCGACTGCCAATGATGGCGAGCTGGACCAGGCTATCGACGATCTGCGGGGCGTCCTGAAGGCTGATTCAGAGGGGACCGCACCGGATTTCGGCGCCGAATTCGGCGCTGGCGCAGAAACGGCCGCATCATTCGGCGGCGAGTTCGGCGGTGAATTCGCCGGATCGCCGATGGGCGAGGATTTCGGCGGCAATGATTTCGGCACGACGGGCTTCGGCGGCTCTTCTGCCGCCATGCAGGAGCCGGGAAGTGCCCTGACGTCCAATCTCGACCTGATCATGGATATTCCGATCACCGTCGAGATCGTGCTGGGAACGAGCAAGATGCAGGTCTCTGGCCTGATGGAACTACAGGAAGGCGCCATCATCGCGCTGGACAAGAGAATTGGCGAACCGGTGGAGATCACCGTCAACGGCCGCCGGATTGCCAAGGGCGAAATCACCGTCCTGGAGAATGACGATACCCGCTTCGGCGTGAAGCTGACGGAAGTTTTGAGCACCAAGAAAATCTGATCCCATGAGGGACAGTGAGGGAAGACCATGATGGACTTTGACGATTTCGGAGGCGCAGTATCGACGAAACCGTTGTCCCAAGCTGAAAAGGCTGCGGCAGTGCTCCTTGCCATGGGCAAGGGGGTTGCGGGCAAGTTGTTGAAGTATTTCACGCAGACGGAACTTCAGACAATCATTGCCTCAGCACAGACTTTGCGGGAAATCCCTCCGGACGAGCTGCTGCAGCTGGTCAACGAATTCGAGGACCTCTTCACCGAGGGCGCTGGCCTGATGGACAATGCCCGCGCCATCGAGAGCATTTTGGAAGAGGGACTGACACCGGAAGAAGTCGACGGCCTTCTCGGCCGCCGCACCGCCTTCCAGGCTTACGAGACCTCCATCTGGGATCGCCTGCAGGATGCCGACCCGATCTTCGTCGGCCAGTTCCTCCAGCGCGAGCATCCTCAGACGATCGCCTATATCCTGTCCATGCTGCCTTCCTCCTTCGGCGCCAAGCTGCTTCTGCAGCTGCCCGACGGCCAGCGCGCCGACATCATGAACCGTACGGTCAACATGAAGGATGTCAGCCCCAAGGCGGCGCAGATCATCGAAAACCGCGTCATCGAACTGATCGAGATGATCGAGGCGGAGCGCAATTCGAACGGCTCCAACAAGGTTGCCGAGTTGATGAACGAGCTGGACAAGCCGCAGGTCGACACCTTGCTGACCTCGCTCGAGACGATCAGCAAGGAATCGGTCAAGAAGGTCCGTCCGAAGATCTTCCTGTTCGAAGACCTGCTGGCCATGCCGCAGCGCAGCCGCGTCATGCTGCTCAACGATATTGCCGGCGACATCCTGACGATGGCGCTGCGCGGCGCCACGCCCGAGATCAAGGAATGTGTTCTCTCCTGCATCAGCCCGCGTCAGCGCCGCATGATCGAAGCGGATCTGGGCGGCGGCAACGGCGTCACCAATCCGCGCGAAATCGCCATTGCCCGCCGTGCGGTGGCGCAGGAAGCGATCCGGCTGTCCAATGCCGGCCAGATACAGCTGAAGGAAGTCTCGACCGAATCAGGAGAAACCTCTACGGAAGCAGCATGAGGATGGACGGCGCGATCGCCGTCCGCCCTTGCAGGAAGCCATGACGGCTTCGTGAGAGCGCTTTGGGCGTGATTGGAGCGGAAACCGCGCCAACGCCCTACGGACCAAGGATGAAGCCTTGTCTGACGAAGATAAAGACAGCAAAACAGAAGCTCCATCCCATAAAAAGCTGCAGGATGCCGCTGAGAAGGGCAATGTGCCCTTTTCCAAGGAGGTCACGCTTTTCGCCTCCTCCCTCGCCTTCTATTTCTTCATGATCTTCTTCATGCCCACGAGCGTCAACCGGCTGGGCGAATCGCTGAAGGACATCATCGAAAAACCGGACCAGTGGAAGCTTGAAAATGCGTCCGACGTGGTCTCGCTTGCAAGCTATATCGGCCATGACGCCGCCATGTTCCTGATGCCGGTCATGCTGCTTTTCGCGCTTTTCGGCCTTGGCTCCTCATTCGCCCAGAACATGCCCTCGCTGGTTCTCGAGCGAATCAGGCCGCAGCTTTCCCGCGTCTCGCCGATCAAGGGTTTCGGCCGTATTTTCAGCCTGCCGGGCCTCGTCGAATTTTCCAAATCGATTTTCAAGATCGCCATTGTCGGCATCACCATGTTCTTCGTCATGCGCAGCGATTTCCTGCATACGCTCGACGCTTTGTTTGCCGATCCGATCATCATCCCGGCCATGCTCTTTTCCTCGCTGAAGAAGATGATGATCGTGATCCTGCTGGCCACGGCCGTGCTTGCCGCAGCGGATTTCTTCTGGACCCGCCATCACTGGTACAGCCAGCTGAAGATGACGAAACAGGAGGTGAAGGACGAAAACAAGCAGGCCATGGGCGATCCGCTGGTCAAATCGCGCCAGCGCTCGGTAATGCGCAGCCGTGCACGCCAGCGCATGATGAACAATGTTCCCCGCGCGACGCTCGTCATCGCCAATCCGACGCATTACGCCGTTGCCCTGCGCTATGTGCGCGAGGAAAGCGAGGCGCCGGTGGTGGTTGCCAAGGGAACCGACCTTGTCGCTTTGAAAATTCGCGAACTGGCGGAAGCCAATCAGATCCCCGTTTTCGAGGATGCTCCCCTGGCCCGCTCCATGTTTGCGCAAGTCTCAGTGGATAGTGTCATTCCACCAGCCTTTTACAAGGCCGTGGCTGAGCTGATTCACCGGGTATACGCCGCGCGTGCACCCAAGAGACGGATACGCTGAAGACTATGAAGAAATGCAATCACTCGTTGGAACGCGAAAAAATTCTCGCAAAAGCGATCAGCCCGCTGGCCACCGAACTCCGGCTTATTGACGCGGTAGACCTGATTTCACTCCTCCGGCTCGAATGCCACAGCAGCATTGCCGATCTGGTGTCCTCCGCGGCAGAGCTGTACTTCCATCCCGGCACGATCAGTTTCGGCAGCGGCGGCGACTACCGGCTGGACTGGAATACGGTGCCGGAGGTCATTCTCGACCTGGAGATCAAGCCGCGCGACATCAAGATCTATGCGCGCCTGACGTTGACCGATACGACGGCCGGGGTCGAGATCGACCATATTTCCTTCCTGTTTCCGTCCGACGATCCGGCGGAGAATACCGCCTTCCTGTCGCGCTCGCTGCATGAGGCGCGCTATATCCGCCGGCCGACCGCGCTCGCCAGCTGATGCCGAAGGACAGGCGCCCGCCAGGGCGCCTCCTTTCGGCCCTTTGTGCCTCTATGGGCAAAACCAATATCTCTGGCGAAAACTGACCGCGGGACACCGATTCGATCGGGGCCAGCCACGTCTCTGACGCATGCGGCGATCGTCCGGATCCGCGATCTTTAATGGATATAGCCGAGCCGGATCGCCTTGGCGATCGCCTGGATGCGGTTGACGGCGTCCAGCTTGATGGTGGCCGAACCGAGATAGGCATTGACGGTGTGTACGGAAAGCCCCAGCCGCTCGGCGATCTCTTCGCTGATCTGGCCATCGCCGGCCAGTTGCAGGCAGGCGATCTCGCGCTCGCTCAGCGCCTCGGAGGGAACGGCACGCCGTTCATCCAGCGCCAGAAGATCCATCATCACGTGGCAGCTGCGCACATGCTGCTCGACGACGAGATCGCTCGCAATATTGATCGGGCCACCGGAAAAGGCGACGAAGCCGTTGCCGACCGCCCCCAGGCGGACCGGAAAGGCAATGCCGGAAAAGGGCAGATCCCTGGTTTCCAGTTTGACCACCATTGGCGGCGCCTCGCCGGCCGTTCCCTTCGCCTCGGCTTCCATGCTGCTCCAGGCCATGGGCAGGACCGACACTTCAATGTGATGCAGAAAGGCGTCGCCATAGGCTTCCAGCAGCGCCCGCCCCTGCTCGGCGCCGACACCGCCCCAATTGTCGAGTTCGCAGACCATCTTGCGCTTGTTGGGAAGCCCGGCGCCGGAAATGCGCAGCACGGCGAAATTGCGGGCGTGCAGCGCCTTTTGCATGGCCACCAGGCGCGGGAAGACATCGGATCGGCTTGAGGCGCGCGCGGTGGACCCCTGGTACACACCAGGACCGGCGCCACCGCCTTCGAACACTCCCTGCCAAGACGTCATTTTACGGTCCTAAACCAAATTGTTGCGGACCGCATAGGCGATCGCTTCCGATCGCGTCTTGGTCGCCGTTTTGCGCATCACGCTGGTGATATAATTGTTGATGGTATTGCGCGAAATTCCCAGGATCACGGCAATTTCATCGCTCGTCTTGCCTTCCGCGATCCAGAACAGACATTCGAGCTCGCGATCCGTCAAATCAAAATCGCGATCGACGCGGCCGGCACGGGTCTCGCCCAGGCTCAATGCGTAGCCCGCCAGCAGACCGATTTCCCGCAGGCGCTCCTGGGACAGGATCAGGCCTTCCAAGAAGAGCAGCATCACCGAGTAACGCGTCCGGCCCGCGCAGAAGGTCAGCGCGCAATATTGCCGGCTGATCTCGTCCTGCACCTCGGCCTCGTCCGGCAGAAGCGCAAATTGCGGGGTGAGAACGGCCAGGCATTTCTCGATCTCGGTGGACTTCGCATAGCCGCGCGCCAGGTTTTCGCTCAATTGTCGAACAAGATCAAAGGGCCAGTCGGAGGCGACGATGGAATTGAGGCCCTGTTCCTGGATCAGATCGTAACGGGCCAGGAGGTAGCGGGAGGCGCCGACATAATCGGTCAGAAGCCGCATCACGGCCTGCATATTGCCTGTCGCGCCGCTGATCGACAGACGGCGCAGAAACAAATCACGTGTCCCGGATTTCGGCCCAGCGCTGTCGATGGAGTGCCTGCCCTCAGGCCTTATGTCTGCGCTTTGCAACTCCATCGAGCTTTTTCTCCCTGTAGGAAGTGGCATCATGCCCCTTTCCCCGGTGTCGTTCCAGCCATGGGTCGCGATCACCGTTTGGCGCTCGCCATGCTGATCGAATCATGGCCATTTTAAGAGGCTGCCCAGGAATTGCCATAACCTGGCTACATTTTCCTCAGCGTGCCCTGTGGAGAGGCGAAGACCATCCGCCTGACGGCCCTCCGACTATATTAGCGTTCACTTATAAGCAACTCTGTCCGGGGGCAATCCTGCCGAATGCAGTCTTGCGGGTCTTGGCGCCCGTCTCACGCCGGACAGCAAAAAGGCCGGGAAGACCCGGCCTTTTTTCATGGAGGAGGATGCGGAACTCAGGCGGCGCGTTCGCCGGCCCATTTGCGCAGGATCTTTGCCGCCCGCTCTTCGGAGATCTCGACCATGCGGGCGAGACGCTTTTCCGGGCCCTCCTTGACGCGCCGGTTGAAGCCGCCATTCGGATCGTCTTCGGCCCCGAAGAGGTCGCTGGCACCGTCGAAGCCGAAATCGGCGCCGAAATCCGCTCCAAACCCTTCCGGCAGGGCTGCTGCGCCACCGGCTGCCGGCGAGAAATCGGGCAGTTCGAGACCGGCCGCTTCGCTTGCGATCTCCGAGGAGCCGCTGCCTGTGCCGGCAACCGTGCGAACCACCGGACGCAGGCCGAACCAGATGACCAGGAAGGCGACGAGGATGAAGGCCGCGGAATTGATGATGCCGCCGAGATTGCGGGTGAGGATTTCGCCGACACCCGGGCCCGAGGCGGCTGCATCATCCAGCAGCTGGTTTTCGAGGAAATCCATCGCCGTGACATTGACCACATCGCCGCGCTCGGCATTGACGCCGGCTGCCGTGGCGACGATCTTCTGCATCTCGGCCAGATAGGCATCGACCTTCTGCTGGTCGGCAGGCTCGCCTACCATTTTCTCGATCCGGGCGCGATTGACCACCACGGCGATCGACAGTTTCTCCACCCGGTAGCTGTTGCGGGTCGTCGCCGTCGTCTTCGAGTTGATCTCGTAATTGGTCTGCTCTTCCTTCTTGTCGCTCTGGTCGGAGGATTCCGGACCGGCACCGCCGGCCTCCGGCGCCGCCTGCGGAACATTCTGCTCCACGGTGGCTGCCGTATCGGACGCACGCTGCTGCGACTTCTGCGCTTCCTTGGTGACCTTCACGGAGCGTTCGACGCGCGATTCGGGATCGAAGACGGTTTCCTGGATCTGCTGCGTGTCCAGGTTCAGGACGGCCGTGGCGCTGGAGCGGAAATTGTCCATGCCGAGGAAAGGAGCGAGCGCTTTGTCGATATTGGATTCGACCTCCTGCTGCACCGTCTGCACGGTGGTGAGCGTCCGGCTGAGCGTGCTGTTGCCGTATTCGTCACCCGAGGCGAGCAGCTGGCCGGTGGAATCGAGAATCGTCACATCGTCCACTTCGAGACCGGGAACGGCCGAGGCAACGAGATGGCGGATGGAGGCGGCGGCCTTGCGGCCGGCATCGCTCTGGGCACGGATCATGACGGATGCCGTCGGCTTCTGCCCCGCACGGCGGAAATTGCCGACATCCGGCATGACGATATGGACGCGGGCGGCGGCAATGCCGCTGATCTGCTGGATGGACCTGGAGATTTCCCCTTCCAGCGCGCGCACACGCGTCACTTCCTGCATGAAGGAGGTGAGACCGAGCGAACCGACGTTGTCGAAGAGTTCATAACCCGCATTGCTGCTGTTGGGCAGGCCGCGCTCGGCCAGCATCAGACGGGCCTGGCTGGTGGTGCCCACGGGAACCTGCAGGCTCTTGCCATCCTGGCCGACTTCGAAAGCCATGCCGGCTTCCGCAAGGGCCGCGCTCACCTGATTGAGATCGGAGGTTTCCAGGCCGACATAGAGCGTCTCATAGGCCGGCTTGTTCACATAAAGCGCTGCGGCAATGACGATCGCCATCGAGACGAGACCGACGCCTGCCAGAGTCAGAAGCTTCGTCTGCCCCAGCGAGCCGAGGTTCTTCATGATTTGATTAAATTGAGCTAACAGATTCATTCTGTTCCTGCACCGTCACTGGAGAGAGGCTCTTTGCCCATCGCCAACTTAGAGTGCGAAGCTTGTGCGAGCGTTTCGCCCGCCGCACCCCGGTGCCGGATTGGAGAAAGCGGTTTGCCTGTCCCGTGACGTGCACCGGATCGCGGCAAGCTTTCGGGATCAGTATCGGGGATTTTTGCCTCGGCGCCGTGGTCTCCCTGCCCGCAGGGCGGCGGAAATCCAAGCGCTGAAATCGGCAGATATGCTAGAACAGATCGCAGTCTCCAGCCGCCTTGCTCAGAGGCTGGGAATGGCCGTGGCGCATGCCCTTGCTCAATGCCTTGTGCATATCGGCCAGCTTGACGAGGTTCAGCGCCGTCGAGACATCCACGGTGCAGGCATCGGGAATGGTGGCGGTGATCGTATCGATGAATTCGGCCAGGCCGCGCGTCTTCTGCACGGCGAGATCAATGCCCTGCAGCACCTTCATGCTGTCCGGCGAGTTCAGAACCGAGGCGCCGCCGAGTTCCAGCAATTGCGGCTCCACCCTTTCGATGAGATAGGCCACATCGTAGAGTTCCGAGACGATGCGCATCAGGACGTCCGGCAGCTTTTCTTCGAGGTAAGCCGCCTGCTGCACGTGAAGTTCGGTCATTGCTTCCTCTACTCAAAAAAATTCGATTGAACTTTCGACCGGCTTTGCCGGACGTGCCGGGCGCTGTTCCATGGCAACCGTCGTCTGCGTTTCAGCACCCGTCAGCGGATAGGTCCGCGCGCGGCCGCTGACCGGCCAGTATTCCAGCTTTCGACCATATTCGCCGCCCGTCGAGGCTCCGACGATCCGGATGCCTTCGTCGCGCAGGAAATTGGTTGCGAAGGTCGCATTCTGCTCACCGACATTGGAGAAGCTTGCAATGGTCTTGGCGCCCCCGAAGATCTTGGCTTCCAGCCGATCGCGCCGGCCGCCACGCTTCAGAATGCCGTTGATGAGAAGTTCCATGAGATGGACGCCGTAGCGAGACATGTCACCGCCAGACATGCCCCCCGGCCCGTTGCCCGGCAAGAGGAAGTGGTTCATTCCACCCACCCCCGCGATGGGATCTCTCAGGCACGCAGCCACGCAGGATCCGAGGATCGTCGTGATGACGGCGTCCGGATCATCCGTAACTTTATATTCGCCTTGGATGATGTTCATCCGCTTGGCTGCGGCCAGTTGATTCATTTAAGCGCTCCGAACACTGCCTCGATGGCAGCCTTCATCTTCTCGATCGTGAACGGTTTGGCGAGAACATTGTTGGCACCAAGCTGGGCCGCCTTCTGCACCAGGGCACGATCGCCCTGGGCCGTCAGGATGATGAAGGCGGCCTTCTTGGTGGTCGGATTGGTGCGAACCGCCTGAAGAAGGCCGAGACCGTCCATCTTGGGCATGTTGAAGTCGGAAATCACCAGATGGTGCGGCTGCTCGGCCATGATCTTCATGCCCTGCTCGCCATCGCCGGCAGCGGTGATCTGCTTGAAGCCGAGCTGTGTCAGAGCGTCGCTGAGAAGCAACCGGCTGGTGACCTGATCGTCGACGATCAGTACTTTGATTTTTTCAGCGAGAGACATTTATTCGGTACCTTCTTTCCGGGCGGCGGTTAATTTCAAAATCTCTTCTCCAATGGCACCAAGCGGCAATTGCTGCTCGACGGCACCAATATCCTGCGCGACCCTCGGCATGCCGTAGACCACGCATGTCTTTTCGTTCTGCCCGATGGTGCGTGCGCCCGCACTCCGCATCCTGAGCAATCCCGAGGCTCCGTCACGACCCATGCCGGTCAGGATGACCCCGACGGCATTGCGGCCGGCCAGCTCCGCGACCGAATCGAACAGGACATCCACCGACGGCCTGTGGCCGTTGACGGGATCACGTTCGACAAGCCGGCAGCATGGCGCAGACGGATTGACCACCTGCAGGTGCCTGTCGCCACCCGGCGCGAGATAGATCTTGCCGATCTCCAGCCTCGCCCCGTCTGTCGCTTCCTGCACCACAGGCGCACAGATACGATTAAGGCGTTCAGCAAAACTTTTCGTAAACGTCGGCGGCATGTGCTGCGTTATGACCGTTGGCGGACAATTGCGCGGGAATTTCTGCAGGACCGCGATCAGCGCCTCGACGCCGCCGGTCGATGATCCGATGGCGACGACCTTGCGGCCGACGCGGTATTCGGCAGCCGGAGCGACGGGGGCGGGCGCCGGCAGGCGCTGGCGCCCGAGGTTGGAACGGGCGGCAGCCTTCACTTTCTCCGCCAGATCGCCGAACGGTCTCGCATCGCCCGGGACCGGCTTGCCGACACAGTCGAAGGCGCCGATTTCGAGCGCCGCGAGCGTTGCATTGGCGCCCTGATGCGTCATCGTGGAGACCATGATCACCGGCATGGGCCGCAGACGCATGATCTTTTCAAGGAATTCGAGCCCGTTCATGTTGGGCATTTCAATGTCGAGCGTAACCACATCCGGATTGAGCTGCTTGATCGCCGCGCGCGCTTCATGCGCATCGCTTGCCTGGCCGATGACGCTGACATCCGGATCGGAATTCAGGACAGCCGTGATCAATCCGCGCATCGTCGGGGAATCGTCTACTACAAGAACGCGTGCCGGCACTGTCATGCTCTCCCTCCTGCGCTTTTGCCAGTATAGCGGTAGGTGGTTATTCCTATGTTATCGAAAACATTTTTCGCGTCTCCCGAAACGCGTTCGGAATGGCCGATGTAGAGATGGCCGCCGACAGGAAAGAGCGAGGCGAACCGTGTCCAGATCTTCATCTGCGTCGGCTCGTCGAAATAGATCACGACGTTGCGGCAGAAGATCACGTCGAAATTGCCCTTGAACGGCCATTGGGCCATCAGGTTCAATTCATTATAGGTGATGAGCTTCTTGACCTTGTCGTCGATCTGGAACTTGCGCCGCCCGCCGGCATCGACTTCGCGAAAATATTGCTTGCGCATGACCGGCGTGACGGTTTCAAGCGCGTTCTCGTCGTAAATGCCGGCCCGCGCCTGGGCGAGGATCTTCGGATCGATATCGGTGGCCAGGATGCGGAAATCGTAATCCACCGCATTGGGCAAGAGCGACAGGACCGTCAGCGCGATGGAATAGGGTTCCTGGCCGTCGGAGCAGGCCGCGGACCAGATGCGCACCCTTCCGCCGGCCTTGGCGCGGGCGATCAGGCCGGGAAGAACCTCATCCCGCAAATGGTCGAAATGGTGGTTTTCCCGGAAGAACCTTGTGAAGTTCGTCGTCAGGTGCGACAGCATCTCCCGCCGCGCGGCCGCGCCTTCCGGCGAAGCCACCAGGGTACAGTAGTCGCGGAAACCGCGCAGGCCCAGATTGCGGATATGTTTCGACAGCCGCGAATAGACGAGCGACGCTTTCGTCTCGTTGAGATAGATGCCGGCATCGGCATAGATCATCGCCGCGATTTCGGAGAGGTCACGGCGGGTCAGCGGATATTCGCCGCTGGCCAGGACTTCATCCGCGGCGTTTCTGCTGCCATCCAGTAGGCCAAGAGGCGTCATGCGGCTTCGCTTTCAGTGTCGGGGAAAAGGGCATCGAGGTCGATGAGGCAGATCATGCGCTTGTCAATCGCAAGGATACCCCTCGCATATTGCTTCTCCAGTTCCGAGGACACCTCGGGCACCGGCTGGATATTGTCGTCGGTCACGGTCAGGATGTCGGACACCGCCTCCACCAGCATGCCCACCATGCGGGTCTTGACCTGCGCCACGATGATGACGTGGCGGGGGGAAGGTTCCGCCCGCCGCATGCCCAGCCTTGCCGCCAGATCGACGATGGGCAGGACGGCGCCGCGCAGGTTGATGACGCCCATCATGTAGGAGGGGGCATGCGGCAGGCCGGTTGCCTTCGTCCATCCGCGGATTTCCCGAACCGACATGATGTTGACGCAAAATTCCTGATCGCCAATGCGGAAGGCAATGAGCTCCCGGCTTCCTTGAGCAAGATTTTTGACGGCGTACGACATTGCTCCTGACCCGTTACTTCACTCTTTCACTGCTGCGATTCTCAGCCGGTTGCCGCAAGCGCCAGATCCGACTTCATGCCGCCTTCCTGGCGCAGCGACTGGCCGCGCGAGGCTGCCACGACGGCATCCACATCGAGGATGAGCGCAACGCGTCCATCGCCGAGAATGGTCGCTGCAGCGATGCCCGGAACATGCGTGTAGTTTGCCTCAAGCGACTTGATGACCACCTGGCGCTGGCCCTGGATTGCATCCACCATCAGCGCCCGCTGGCCGCCGCCTTCCGATTCCACCAGAAGCGCCACGCCCTCTACGGGATTGGCCTGGCTTGCCCGGAAGTTCAGGATCCGGCCGACATCCACGAGCGGGCAGAAGGAGTTGCGGATCGAGATCAGCCGCTGGTTGGCGCCGAAGGAATGGATGTTCGACGCTTCCGGCTGCAGGGTTTCGACGATCGCCGTCAGCGGCACGACGAGCGTCTGTCCGGCCACGGTGACCACCATGCCGTCGAGCACGGCAAGCGTGAGCGGCAGGCTCATGGTGAAGGTCGAGCCCTGGCCCGGACGCGAGCTGATCGATATGCGGCCGCCCAGTGCCTGGATGGAGCGCTTGACGACGTCCATGCCGACGCCGCGACCGGAAATGTCGGAGATCTTGTCTGCGGTCGAGAAGCCCGGCATGAAGATCAGGTTGTCGATTTCCTCGTCCGAAAGATTGGCATCGGCGGGAATGAGATCGTTGTCGATCGCCTTCTGCTTGACCTTTTCGCGATTGATGCCGGCGCCGTCGTCGACGAGTTCGATCACGATGCGGCCGGAGCGATGCTTGGCGGTCAGCCGCACCGTGCCTTCCGGATTCTTGCCGGCGGCCTCACGCTTTTCCGGGCTTTCGATGCCGTGGTCGACGGCATTGCGGATCATGTGCGTCAACGGCTCGGCGAGCTTGTCGATGACCGTCTTGTCGACTTCGGTATTTTCGCCTTCCGTCACCAGGCGGATCGACTTCCCGACCATGTCGGCCACTTCGCGCACGATACGCGACATGCGCTGGAAGACCGGCTTGACCGGCTGCGCGCGGATCGCCATCACCGAATCCTGGATCTCGCGGGTGAGCTGCTGCAGCTCCTCGAGACCCATATTGATGGACGAGGTGCCCGTCGTGTCGTTTTCGATGACGCTCTGGGACAACATCGCCTGGTTGATGACCAGTTCGCCGACGAGATTGATGAGGCGATCGACGCGGTCGAGGTCGACGCGGATCGTCTGGCCGGCGCTGCTATTGGCGGCACTGGCGGCATTGGCCGCTGCCGCGGCCGATTGGCTTTCCTTCTTCTCGACGCGCGCGGCGGCGGCCGTCATGGTGCTGACATTGCTGGCGGTTTCGGCCGCCGCAACGGCTGCGGCCGCAGCCTGGCCGGCGCCGTCATCGTCGCCATGGGCCGCATCGTGGTCACCCTCTTCGGCGCCGTCATCCAGGATGCTCAGGTCGAAGGGGACCGGCACCATTGGCAGCTCTTCCTGCACGCCTTCGGCAAGCTTGACGTCGAGATCGCAATCCCATTCGGCAAATTCGAAGACGCTGCGGATATCCTGCTCGGTCTTGCTGGTCTTGACTTCGATGGTCCAGCCGAAATAGGCGCCTTCCGGATCCATCTTGTCGAAGGCCGGCAGCTGCTGGATGTCGCAATTGATGCTCATATCGCCGATGCGGGACAGATCGCGCAGCAGGAGCGCGGCCTCATTGCCCTTGGCATAAAGCTCGCGGCGGGGCCGGAAGGACACTTCGAACCTGGAGGGCTCGATCGTCGGCTCGTCTTCCTCGAACCCGTCGAATGTGAAGGGGATCGGCTGGAAGCCGCTTTCATCGGTCGGCGGCGGTGCGGCGGCTTCGGGCGCTGCCGGCACCGGCTTGGGCGCAGCCGGCTTGGCTGCGGCCGGCTTCGGCGCCTCGGCCGTCGCCGCGGGAAGCTCACCCCTTGCCAGGGCCTCGAGTTCCTTCACCAGCGAACGGCTGCGCGCGGCATCCACACTGCCGCCATCGCGCGATGCCGTGACCAGATCGGCCAGCACGTCGGCGGACTTCAGCATGACCTTGAGCACGTCCTGCGTCGGCTCCAGCTTGTTGGAGCGGACGCAATCCAGCGTCGTCTCGAAGACATGGGCAAACGAAACCAGGTCATCAAGCCCGAATGCGCCGGCACCGCCCTTGATGGAGTGGACCGCACGGAAAACAGCATTGACCGTTTCCGGGTCGCGGTCGCCGTCATTGAGCTTGAGAAGACCAGATTCCAGTTCGGCGAGCTGCTCCTCGCATTCCTGGAAGAAGATCTCTTTGATTTCGTTCATATCCATCGCAGGAATTCCCGGTTCAGGCGGTTACACGCTCGATCGCGTCGATCAGTTTTGCAGGATCGAAAGGCTTGACGATCCAACCCGTCGCACCGGCCTGGCGCGCGCGGTTCTTCTTTTCTGCATCGCTTTCGGTGGTCAGGACGAGGATCGGAACAGCCCGATAGCGGTCGTTGCGGCGCACGCCTTCAATGAAGCCGAAGCCATCGAGGCGCGGCATGTTGATATCGGTGACGATGACGTCCGGATTGCATTCTTCCAGGACTTCGAGCCCTTCCACGCCATCCTCGGCCTGGATCGTCTCGTAGCCGGCATTGTTCAAGGTCACCAGAAGCATGTTCCGGATCGTCCTTGAATCGTCGACGGTCAAAATCTTCTTCTTCACTGCTGATTCTCCTTAGCGATGAAATGATCCAAATTGATGCCAATGAGCTGCAAGGACTTGTCGAACGCATCCGAGACCTTCTCGATGACGAAGCGCTTCTTGTCCTCTTGCCAGGCCGTGGCCGCAGCCATCAGGACCTGAATGCACTGAACCCCGACGCGCTCGACCCGTGACGCATCGATCGAGACGTCGCTGCCGCGCAGATTGCTCAACTGGCCGTGCAGCACGGATGCCTCATTGAGGTCCAGCACCGAAGCCAAGGTTACGCTTCCTGTCCCTGCAGTCGTGCTTGCCATTCCATCAATCCTCGTTGCTCTTGCGGCTGCCGCGCTGTGCATTGCCGGCGCCCATTCCGATAAAGGTCATATCTTGAAAGCCTTGCTCATGCCGACCGCCCCCAGGCCGCCACCGGCTGCTCGAGAAAGGCAATGTCTTCGTCGCCCGGCAGAAGGTCGAGGCGAACTTTATCCGCAGCCTCGCTCTCCTTGCGCACCGGCCATGAAGGCTGGCCCGCACTTTCCCGCGCCACGCGGAATTCGCGGACCGTGCGCCCGAGCTCCAGGATGACGGTGTGCAGGTCCTCGCTGTCGCCGCCGATATCCCTGGCAATCCTCGCGCCGCCCTTCAGCCTTGCGTCCAGGGTCTGGACGCTGCCGGCGATCCGCGTCAGCGACTGCGCCTGTTCATCGGTGGTGCGGGCGATCTCCGCCACCTTCACATTGATGCCGGCAACCTGCGCCACGATGCCGCCGATCGCGTCCTGCGTGCGGTGGACCATCTTCACGCCCGCATCAACCTGCGATTTCGTTCCGGTGACGAGCTGTTTGATCTCCCGCGCCGCATCGGCGGACCGCTGTGCCAGCGCCCGCACTTCCTGGGCGACCACGGCGAAGCCGCGACCGGATTCGCCCGCGCGGGCCGCCTCGATCCCGGCATTGAGGGCCAGGAGGTTGGTCTGGAAGGCGATCTCGTCGATCACGCCGATGATCTGGCCGATCCGCTCTGCCGAAACCTCGATATCCGCCATGGCGCTGATCGCCTTGCCCACGACATCGCCGCTGTCTTCGGCCGAGCGGCGGGCGCCGGCCACGGCCTCTTCGGTCATTCCGGCCTCGCCGGCACTGCGCTGGACCCTGTCTGCCAGCTCGGCGATCTCGGCCGCCGTCTGCGAGACCTCCTGCGAACAGTCATCCAGTTCCTGGCCGAGCCGGCGGCCGGTCTCGGCCAGCCTGACTGCGAGGCTTTCGGCCGAGACAACCTTGGCCGTCGCCGTCTCCATGGCAAGACGCATGGCGTCCAGGGCCTGGTCGAGCAGGCCGGACAATTCACCATAGACGTCCGGACGGTCCTCACCGACCGCAGCAGTCAGATCCTTTGCCGCCAATCGCGCCGCAAGCGGGCCGAACAGATCGTTGGCTTCGGCCTGGTCCCGCTGCCGCTGGGCGGCGAGCGCCCGATGGTGGCGGTTTCTCAGATCGTTGATCCGCAGCGACACGGCGATTTCGAGATCCACCATCACCAGACGGATGACGGATTGGATCGCATCGGCAATTTCACGGTCGCGCCTGCGGCCGGCGGGCAGCAGCGATTTTGCCGCCAGCTGCTCGACAAGGCCGGACACCAGAGTTTCGAGCATGACCGCATGACCGGCAATATGCCAGCGCGGGTCGAGCCCCATGCGGCTCTCTGCATCGGAGAGCACTTTCACCCGCTCGGCATACAGGGCATCGAAGCGGGCATCGGTCAGAACGCTCCAGTGCGAGGCCTGGAGATCGTGCAGGCGGTCGATCTGCAGGTCGCTCTCGAAATGGCGCATGGCGTCCGGCGAGGATTGCAGCCGCTGGAAGAAATCGCGCAGCCCTTCCTTCAGGCGCTCCTCGAGCGCGGGACGGAAGCGGCGCAGGAGATCGCAGCATTCGGCATCCAGGCCCGCGAAGGCAAGCCGGTCGCGCAGGCTGTTTGCCTGTGCCTTTCGTGCCTGATCCGTCGATGCGTCCTGAGCCAAGGCCCGTCCCCAATGATGCGCCGAACCGGATTGGCTCGGCGTGAAACTTCGTTGCCGCTGCGAATGCTGATGTGCTCCGCCGGCGGTCTTTCTCGATGCGTGTCCGGCAGCGCGAGCCCGACGGATGTCTGTCTCCGTCCGGGCAGGGCAACGGCAACAGTCGGGACTCCAGCCTCGGCCGAGCCGCAACGTCACGAAACGGCTAGCCGGCTTGCGGGTTGAACCCAGCCGTCGACACGGGAATGTCATGGAAGATACCGGAGCAGAACCGGTACGACGCAGCGGCCTCATGCCTGGAAGGGGTCAGTGCGGATCACCCCATCTCGCCGTCCTGGATCATTTGTATGGTTAATTCCTTGCCTGAAGGTTAATGGCAGATCAGAGCCGCGGCTTTTCCCACCGGCTTAAATAGCGAGCGCGACGAAAACTTGGGCGCAAGCTCCGTGCAAGATGAAATGGCTACCAAAAATGGGATCAAGCATGATGTTTCGGAGATAAGGACAATGATTGTTCTGCATGTAACGGCAGCTCTTATTGCTGTCGCCATTCTGCTGACCGTTACGGTCAGCGCCCGATCGGACGACCGGCGGCGGCGCAGCCGATGTGTGGTGCTCTAGGATCGAAACCCAATCACGATGGCGACGTGATGCTGTTCGATTTTGGAACAGGCCGGGCAATTTTGCCGACAAATTGAATGATGCCGGAAAGAAATCCGCGCGTCGCCACACTGCCGCGCGAAGGCGTGGGGGCACCTCGGAAGACTATGCGAGGTTCGTTGAATGCCGAGGCCGGTCCGCAAAAGATAAAGGCAATCGGGGTTGCCCGCCTGGAGACTGCGAGTGCGCCGTATTTTTGACCTGATTTGCGCGAGATGGCTTGCTGCCGTCCTGCTCGAATATCTGTCACTGAAGGCGGTTATACCGAAATTCACCTGAGGTGACCCATGCCCAATGAGACGAGCCAGCCTGCGCCCGCACCGGAGAAGACCTCGTTCTTCGTCGGCTTTGCGCGTTATCGGGTCGCCTTTGCCTCGGCCGCCATGCTTGCCGTGTTCGGCATTATGGCATTTGCGGTCTACAAGCTGACCAACGAAGTCCGCTATGACGATGTGATCGCTGCTCTGGCGGAGACTGATCTGAGCTCGATCGGCCTGGCCATCCTGTTCACGGCGCTCAGCTTCGCCTCGCTCATCTATTACGACCTCAACGCGCTTGACTATATCGGCCGCAAATTGCCGAAGATCCCCGTCGCCATCACCGCCTTCAGCGCCTATGCCATCGGCAACACCGCCGGTTTCGGCGCCTTGAGCGGCGGCGCGATCCGCTTTCGCGCCTATAGCCGGCTTGGCCTGTCGCCCGAAGACGTGGCGCGGGTGATCGCTTTCGTCACCTTCGCCTTCGGCCTCGGGCTTCTGGCGGTGAGCGCGATCGCCTCCTTGATCGCCGCGCCGCGCCTGTCGGTGATCGTCGGGATCGACCCCGCCTGGCTGCGCCTCGGCGCGCTGACCATTCTCCTCCTGCTGGCCGGCCTGCTCTATATCGGGCGCGAAGGCCGCTCGTTCCAATTGCTGGGCATTCGCATCCGCCTGCCCGACACGCTGACCTCGTCGCGGCAGTTCCTGATTACCGCCTTCGACATCGCGGTCTCGGCATCGGTTCTCTACGTGCTGCTGCCGCCGGGCACGATCGGCTGGCTCTCCTTTTTCACGATCTTCTCCGCTGCCATCGGGCTCGGCGTGCTCAGCCATGTGCCGGCCGGACTGGGCGTGTTCGAAGCCGTTATGATCGGCGCACTTGGCGACACCGTCGGGCTCGACCGCTTGCTGGGCAGCCTGGTGCTCTACAGATTGATCTATTACGTTCTGCCATTGACGCTGGCGATCGTTTCGGTGGTCGTCTCGGAAGCACGGGCGCTGGCGCGCCATCCGCTGGCGGGCGATATCGGCACCGTTGCGGCGCGCATCTCGCCGCCTCTGCTATCGGCCTTCGCGCTGCTGCTCGGCACGATGCTGATCTTTTCCAGCGTGACGCCGACGCCCGATACAGACCTCAACCTGCTGGCGCGGATCATTCCGCTTCCCGTCGTGGAGGGCGCGCATTTCCTGTCGAGCCTTCTCGGACTTGCGCTTGTCATTTCCTCGCGCGGGCTGGCGCAGCGGCTGGACGGCGCCTGGTGGGCGGCCCTGGTGGCCGCCGGCCTCGCCTTCCTTTTCTCCTTCCTGCGCGCCATTGCGCTGGTGGAAGCGACGTTTCTCGGCGTCTTCATCGCCGCCCTGCTTCTCAACGGCCAGCGGTTTCGCCGCCCCGCCTCGCTCTTCGGCCAGGTGCTCAGCCTGCCCTGGGTCATGGCGATGCTGGTCATCCTGGCGGGCGCGACCGCGATCCTGCTCTTCGTCTACCGTGACGTGGAATACAGCCGCCAGCTGTGGTGGCAATTCGAATTCATCGGTGAGGCGCCGCGCGGGCTGCGCGCGCTTCTGGGGGTTGCCATCTTTGCCATGGCGGCGGCGATTTTCAGCCTGCTGCGCCCGGCCTTTCACCACCCGCCGCCGGTGACGCAGGACGACATAGATCGCGCCATCGCCATATTGAACGGCTGCGACAATGCCGATGCAAACCTGGTGCGCATGGGCGACAAACGGGTGATGTTCTCCGATAGCGGCAGGACCTTCATCATGTATGGCGTGCAGGGGCGCTCCTGGATCGCGCTCGGTGATCCGATCGGCGACCCATCGGAGACCGGCGAACTGATCTGGCGGTTCGTCGAGCAGGCGCGCGGCGCTGGCGGGCGCTCGGTCCTCTACCAGGTCTCGCCGCAGCTTCTGTCCTTCTGCGCCGATGCCGGGCTGAGGGCCTTCAAGCTTGGCGAGATGGCATTCGTGGACCTGACCGCCTTCGAGCTCAAGGGAAGCCGGCTGGCTGCGCTTAGGCAGGCGCTGAGCAAGGGCGTGCGCGAGGGCATGAGCTTTTCCATTCTCGAGCCGGCGGAGGTCCCGCCAATCCTGCCTGAGCTGAAGGCAGTATCGGATGGCTGGCTGGCGCAGCATGATACACGCGAAAAGGGTTTCTCGCTCGGCGCCTTTGACGATGCTTATATTTCGTCCCTGCCGGTCGCCGTGCTGAGGAAGGACGAGCGGATCGTCGCCTTTACCACGGTGCTGGTGACGGAGATGAAATCGGAAGCCAGTGTCGATCTGATGCGCTTTGCCGCCGATGCGCCGAAGGGCGCCATGGATTTCCTCTTCGTGAGCCTGATGGATCATCTGAAGGCGTCCGGCTATAGCAGCTTCAATCTGGGCATGGCGCCGCTCTCGGGCATGTCGAAGCGGGAAGCCGCACCGGTCTGGGACCGGATCGGCAATACGCTTTTCGAACATGGCGAGCGCTTCTACAATTTCCGGGGTCTGCGCGCGTTCAAGTCTAAATTCCACCCACGTTGGCAGCCACGCTATATGGCGGTTGCGGGAGGAACCGGCGTCGTTCTCGCATTGATGGATGTGACGCTGCTGATCAGCGGCGGCGTGCGAGGCGTGGTAGGCAAATGAGACATTTTCTTCATCGGGCGATCTCTCGGTCGCGCAGCATCGCAGCGACATGCAGGCTCATCCCGGCTTCGCCTGTCCGGACGCTTTTCAGGTCGAAATCGGCCATCTCTCCCATCCGCATGCTGTTGATCGGCCTGCTGGCCCTGCCTCTTCCGGGCGTCGCTCGTCCGGCAGGCGCGCAGGTGAAAGACCTCGCCAGCCAGAGTTTCGATCTCGGCATGATCCCCTCGCCACACATCTACAAGCCGGCCGGAAAGCTCCTGGCCAATATCTTCCTTCTCTCCGACGCGGATGGCTGGACGGATGGCGAGGCGAAGGAGGCGGATGCCCTCTCGGCCAAGGGCGCGCTCGTCATCGGCATAGACCTGCCGACCTACCTTGCCAATCTGGACAAGGATCAGGACGACTGCATCTACATGATTTCCGATATCGAATCCCTTGCCCAGCAGGTGCAGCGCGCGCTTGGCGCCGGCAGTTATCGCTCGCCGGTGATCGCCGGCACCGGCGCCGGCGGCGCCCTCGTGCTCGGCATGATGGCGCAAAGTCCGCCGGCAACGATAGGGGAAGCCATTGCGGTGGACCCGCAGGCGAGCCTTCGTTTTTCCAAGCTTCTCTGCACGCCGGCCGAAAAGACGCCGGCCGAGGGCGGCGCCATGCGCTATGGCCTGACCGACGGCCCCCTGCCCGCCCCGATCAGCGTGTTTTTCACCGGCAATGCCGATGCAGACGGCAGGGCGCATGTGAAGGCGCTGGAGGCCAGCCACGATGAGATCGACCTGACCGATGTCCAGGGCTCTTCACGGGAGGCGCTCATCGCGGCGCTGACGGAAAGCCTTGATGCGGCCGGGTCGAGCGATCAGCCTCTCGACCTGCCGCTGACGATCCTGGACACCAAGCCGACGCTGGATACGCTCGCCATCATCTATTCCGGCGATGGCGGTTGGCGCGATATCGACAGCGAAGTGGGTGCCGTGCTGCAGGCCGACGGCGTTCCCGTGGTTGGCGTCGACGCCTTGCGCTATTTCTGGTCCGAGAAGAGCGCCGACGAGACGGCTGCCGATTTGAACCGGATCATCAAGACCTACAGAAAGCAATGGAATGTCCAGCATGTGATGCTGATCGGCTATTCCTTCGGCGCCGATATCCTGCCCTCGACCTTCAACCGCCTGCCGGAGGCGGTTCGCAAGAAGGTCGTCTTCATGAGCCTTCTCGGCCTGTCGCATTCGGCGGAATTCGAGATTTCCGTGACCGGCTGGCTGGGCGGACAGGGAAGCGGCAATGGCGGCGATCCTGCCGTCGATCTCAAATCCATCGATCCGGCCCTGGTGCAATGTATCTACGGCACGGAAGACGATGAAGAAGCCTGCAGCGATCTGAAGAGCCAGGGCATCGAAATTCTCGGCATAGAGGGCGGCCACCATTTCGACGAGGATTACCAGAAGCTCGCCCAGATCATTCTGACGGCTCTAAAAGCCCGGCTGGCGCGCTAAGGCGGCAGGTCCGGCGCATCCGATCCGGCCTTGTGCCCGGAGATTGAGCGGGAGCGGGACGCGGACCGGCAAATTCCGCTTGCCATGCCGATCCATCCGATTATAGCGACGCTATTGCACCCTCGCGCTGTGGCATGCCACCTGCCGGTTCCGGCCGCTGCATGCCACATGCACAGGAGTGCTCGGGGCTCATGCCGATCACTCCCGGCCCTTCTAAGGTTTGGGGCAGAACGGCAGAGGCGGATGACAGGCATGTCCTTGCCGCAGGCGGTCGGCATGGTTCGCGAAAGGCGTCATATTCATGGAAATCTTTACGGCTGCGGGTCTGGCAGCCTTCTTTCAGGTGATCGCGATCGATCTGGTCCTTGCCGGCGATAATGCGATCGTCATCGGTCTGGCGGCAGCGGGCCTGCCGGCGGCACAGCGCCAGAAGGCAATTCTGGTCGGCATCATTGCCGCCACCGTGCTTAGAATAGGCTTTGCGACCATCACCGCCTATCTCCTCGGCATTGTCGGACTGCAACTCATCGGCGGCCTGCTTCTCGGCTGGGTCTGCTGGAAGATGTGGACCGAATTGCGCGCCGCCGGGCATGAGGCCGACGCAGCGCTGAGCGAAGCCGAGCGGGAAATGACGAAGGTCGACAAGACCTTTTTCCAGGCCGCGATGCAGATCGTCATTGCCGATGTCTCGATGTCGCTCGACAATGTGCTGGCGGTTGCCGGCGCTGCCCAGGAGCATACCAGCGTGCTCATCGTCGGGCTCGTCGTCTCCATCGCGCTGATGGGGCTTGCGGCCAATCTGGTTGCCCGCCTGCTGCACCGCCACCGGTGGATCGCCTATGTGGGCCTGGCGGTGATCGTCTATGTCACCTTCAACATGCTGTATCATGGCGGCATGGAAGTCTGGCCCTATGTCCAGCAATGGCTGGCCTGAAGCGCCAAGCTGGGCGATAGCCGGCCTATGGAGGTTTGCCGCGGCGGCCAGGGAGAAAGGCGAATGAAGCGCAGCGTGCTGATCCTTGGCGGCGGGCCGGCCGGGCTCATGGCGGCCGAATGCCTCTCTGCCGCAGGGCTTCGCGTCACCGTCTGCGAGGCAATGCCGACCTTTGCCCGGAAATTCCTGCTGGCGGGAAAATCCGGTCTCAACCTGACGCATTCGGAAGGCTTCGATCAGTTCCGGACCCGGTTTGGCAGGGCGAATGCGCCCCTCGCGCAGGCGCTCGAAGGCTTTCCACCCGATGCGGTGCGGCGCTGGGCGGCCGATCTCGGCAGCTCCACATTCGTCGGCTCCTCCGGCCGCGTCTTTCCCCATGCCATGAAGGCCTCGCCGCTCCTGCGCGCCTGGCTGCGGCGGCTGTCGGACCAGGGTGTGACGCTCCTCACCCGGCATCGCTTCCTCGGATTTGCGGCGCAGGGTGGTGTGCGCATCGGCGAGCCGGAGGGCCAGCCGGAGGGCGAGCGGGTGATGCGCGCCGATGCGGTGCTCTTCGCCTTTGGCGGCGCCAGCTGGCCGCGGCTCGGTTCCGATGCCGCCTGGGTTGCCTCCTTCCGCGCCCGCGGCATCGAGATTGACGACTTCCGGCCGGCCAATTGCGGTTTCGACTGTGCGTGGAGCGATGTGTTTCGCACCCGCTTTGCCGGGGCGCCGGTAAAATCCGTCATCGCGACCTCCCCAGCCGGCAGCCGGCAGGGCGAATTCGTCATCAGCCGGCATGGTATCGAAGGCAGCCTCGTCTACGCCCATGCCAGCGCCCTGCGCGATCGGCTGGAGCAGGAGGGACGGGCGGAGCTGCTGCTCGATCTTGCGCCGGGGCGCGGGGAAGCGGCTCTGGCCGAGCGGATCGCCAGGCTCGCCCCCGGCACCAGCCTTGCCAACCGGCTGCGCAAGGCCGCTAACCTGGACGGCGTGAAGGCCGCCCTGCTGCGCGAATGTTGCGATCCGCAAGCGCTTGGCGACGCGAAGGCCCTGGCCCATGCGATCAAGAACCTGCCGATACCGCTGGTGCGGCCACGCCCGATCGCCGAGGCCATATCGTCAGCCGGCGGCGTGCGGTTCGCGGCGCTCAACGAGCACTTCATGCTGAAAGCCCTTCCCGGCTTCTTTTGCGCCGGGGAGATGATCGATTGGGAAGCGCCGACCGGCGGCTATCTTTTGACCGCCTGCTTTGCCACCGGCAAGGCCGCGGCCGACGGGATTCTTGCTTATCTCGACGGCGAAGAGGCCGCGGGAGATGCGCCCGCTTTCGCCTGATCTTTCCGACACCCGGCAGCCTTGGCAGGCTGTTCAGCTCGCAGGCGAGGCGCAGCGCACCAGATGGCGTCGTGCCGCCGATGAGGACCAGAAAGACTGAGCGAGGAATTTAAGACGAACGAGATCCGGCACATCGCCCAGCCCGTCCATCTCACCGTTCTATAACGCGTTGCGTCATACAACGGAACGCGTTATATTGGCGCATGATCCAAGGTTTTGCCGATCCTGAAACGGAAATCATCTTGTCGATTACCATGACTGCTCTTTTGCCAAACCCCCATCCCGGCGAAATTCTCCTGGAGGATTTCCTGAAGCCGATGGGCGTCAGCCAGAACGCGCTTGCGCGCGCCGTTCATGTGCCGCCACGCCGCATCAATGAAATCGTGCTTGGCAAGCGCTCCATGACCGCAGACACCGATCTGCGCCTCGCACGCTACTTCGGCATGTCGGAAGGCTTCTTCCTGGGCCTGCAGGCGGATTATGACCTGATGCAGCGCCGCCGCCAGATTGAGGGCGACCTGTCAAGCATTGAGCCTAGGGCCGCCTGAACACCTCGTATCGGCGACGCGCTCGAAACCACGGCAGATGTGACCCTCCCAGTCCGCACCAGGAGAGCGAGCAAACAGAAAAAAGCCCCTCCGCCCGGAATACCAGCGTCTCGTCGAACTCCTTGTGGAGACACGCCGCGCGGCTGAAATGACCCAGCAGCAGGTGGCCGACAGGCTTGGCAAGACGCAATCCTATGTGGCCAAGGTTGAAGGGGCGGAACGGCGGATAGACGTGCTGGAGTTTGCGGCGCTGGTGAAGGCCATGGGAAAAGATCCCACGGCGCTGCTCGACAGGTTCCTGTCCGAAATCGGATGATCACCAGAGCGCGGGGGTTTCCCGGCAAGAGGCCCAGTCACCAGCGGTCTCGCCGGGCAAGTGCGGCGCGCACCCGCCGCCATTTGCCCTGCTCGAAGCTCTGCGCATAGCGCCAGGCGCGATCCTCTTCCATGGCGGCAAACTGCTCAGCTTGCTCTCCATAGCGTTCGATCAGGTCATCGGCCAGCTTTTCAATCTCGGCGGGCGGGATGAACAGCGGCCGGATTCGCCTTTGCCATTCGCTGGAAAGAACCACGCCTCCGGCAAACACAGCAATGGCGATGTAAGGGAGATACACTGAAGGGATCGACATAGCCTGACACCACGAAACGAAGGCTTATAAGACGCCATATTGTACATGGACCCGTGGTTCGTGTCAGGAACAATCTGTTCCTATGGAATCATTCGCATTGAACCTCAAGCGACGCGCGCAGCAACTTGGTCTCTCAAATGCCGAGGTGGCACGGCGCGCCGGCCTGACGGAACGCCGCTACGGAAATTATATCACCGGGCGCCGGGAGCCCGATCTGTCAACCCTGGTGAAGATCGCTGCCGTTCTGCAATCAACGCCCGGTGAGCTCTTATCAGCGCCTGTGTCCGAGACGGCGGACAACAGAGTGGCCCTGCTCGATCGCCTCGCCGCCGCTGCCGATATCATGACTGACGGCGACCTGGAGGCAGCCGTCGCACAGGCTGAAGCGGTCATAAACCTGCGCCGAAGGTGAAACCTGCTGAGAGATTTTCTGAAGCCGATAGCCGTTAGTGGGAACGCGCAGGCAGGCTCCGTCTATGCCCAGCCAGACCCCTAAGGCCGTTCTCAAGACACATGCTCTGACCGCTGGCGGAATCCCGCTCACACATCAGTTCGGCACATCGGGAGGCTTCTGTCTCAGCCTGCAGACGGATGACGACCTGATGGATCGGCGCCGCCAGATCGCAGGCGGTCCATTGCCGACCAAGCCTGGGCCACCTAAGAGGCACGGCAAAGATCCGGTTGGCGCGGCTGGACAGGTTGCTGACCGGTCTTCACAAGACAAAGAAGTGCAGAATTTTGCTGAAATCTCTGAAAAAAATGGTGCCCGGAGGCGGATTTGAACCACCGACACGCGGATTTTCAATCCGCTGCTCTACCAACTGAGCTATCCGGGCATCCTGGCTCTGAGAGGAGCCTTGGACCCTCTTTCGAGGATCACCGGGGCTTCAATCCCCGGGAGCGAGCGGGGTTATAACATCTTGCTCGGCCATGGCAAGCGCCTTTCGGCACTTTTTTGACAGTCCGGTGAAATACCCCCTCAACCCCTAGAAATCATTGACGAAAAAGGCGCAAGTCCGGCATTGGCACCGGGCTTTTCCAAGCGCTTAAGGGCTAGTCTTCGCTCCACTCGGCCTTGGCTTCATCATCGGCAACGGGAATGGCATAGCTGCCGTTCAGCCAGCGCGACAGATCGAGCGTGCGGCAGCGATCGGAGCAGAAGGGATAATGGTCGCGCTGTGATGCCTTGCCGCATTCGGGGCATGGCCGGCTCTTGCGAAGCGGCTCCACCTTGGCGCCGGGTGCGATTGGAAGTGCCATCGGATCAACCCTCCGACCAG
Source organism: Rhizobium sp. SSA_523 (assembly GCF_030435705.1). NCBI lineage: Bacteria > Pseudomonadati > Pseudomonadota > Alphaproteobacteria > Hyphomicrobiales > Rhizobiaceae > Affinirhizobium > Affinirhizobium gouqiense. Next base: position 3,377,348 of record NZ_CP129382.1, on the reverse strand, counting down.
TGCATTGCGACGTCGAACCCCTCTCCGTTCAAGAGCAGGGCGGTTTCATAAAGCGGCAGGCCGACCACATTGCTGTAGGAGCCCGTCAGCTTCTGCACGAAGCTGCCGGCAATGCCCTGAATGGCATAGGCGCCAGCCTTGCCGCGCCATTGATCGCAGCCGAGATAGGCTTCGATCTCACGCGCGGACAAGCGCTTGAAGCGCACTTTCGTCTCCACCACTTTCTGGCGGAACTGGCCGCCCGGCGTGATAAGGCAGACACCGGTATAGACCCAGTGGCCGCGCCCGGACAAAAGGTGCAGCGCGGCGGAAGCCTCTTCCATGAACTCCGTCTTGGGGAGGATGCGCCGGCCCACCGCCACGACCGTATCGGCCGAGAGAATATAGCTGTTGCGCCAGGCGAGATCGCCATTGATGACCGAGAGCGCGGCCTCGGCCTTTTCCGTCGACAGACGGCGGGCGAGCGAACGCGGATGCTCCGATCTCTTCGGTGTCTCGTCAATGTCCATCGGCATCAGCCGTGCTGGCTTGATCCCAATCTGATTCAGAAGATCAAGGCGCCGCGGCGAGCCGGAGGCCAGGATGAGCTGTTGATCCCGGGACATGAATTTTCCTGAAAAGAGCGCCGGCCAGGCGAGTGAACGAATTTGACATTTGATGCCCGTCTCCTGCGACCTTGAGGATCAAATGTCAAATTCGACGAGTCCACTCGAATCATAAACTGCTCGGGGTCCCGGAGATTTCGACATTTGCTCTTACGGGTGCTGCAAACGGGAGCACATGTCAAAATCAGACCACTCGCGCCGAACTGCCTTACTTGAAGCGATAGGTAATGCGACCCTTGGTCAGGTCGTAGGGGGTCATTTCGACGAGAACCTTGTCACCTGCCAGAACGCGGATGCGGTTCTTGCGCATGCGTCCCGCCGTATGAGCAATGATTTCATGTTCGTTTTCGAGCTTGACTCGGAACGTCGCATTGGGCAGCAATTCGGTTACGACGCCCGGGAATTCAAGGACTTCTTCTTTCGCCATCTAGAGCATGTCTTTCTGTGGTTGATCGATCGGTGTGGCCAGACTGTGGCCTGAACCCTGCAAAATTGCGCGGAAACTACACGTTTGCCGCACGTTTGTGAACCTTCCTTCATACCGATTCTTTTGCCCGGCCCGGCACCGCATTTTCGCCCCGCTCAAACGGTCTGCGGCCCCTGAAGACGGGCCCGGCCGAAGCGGTCTTCAATGCGGCGCCAGAGCTCATCGCGCACGCCGCGATAGGCATCCAGAACCTGTTCCCGCGTGCCCGTCTCGACGGTCGGATCAAAGGTCGGCCAGTAGACCACCTCCACGGCATGGGAGCGGGTCAGTTCCAGCGCCTGGTGATGGGCTTCCGGCGAGAGCGTCACGATGAGATCGAAATAATCATCTTCCAGTTCCTCCAGCGTGCGGGGCTGGTGCTTCTTCGGCGCAGAGAGGCCGATTTCCTGAAGCACAACCTCGACAAAGGGGTCCGGATCACCGGCGCGGACGCCAGCGGACTGGATATATATATCGGGCGGCAGCAGCCGTTTTGCAATAAGCTCGGCCATGGGCGAGCGAATGGAATTCATGCCGCACATGAACAATATGGCGCCGGGCCTTTCATTCCTGCCTCCGGGGACCGGCCCTTCGCTCATGCTCAGCCCCGCCAGTACAGCACGCAGACCAGTGTAAAAAGCCGGCGCGCCGTATCGAAATCCAGCGCGATCTTGCCCTTCAGCCGCTCCTGCAGCGTCTCCGACCCGTCATTGTGAATGCCGCGACGGCCCATGTCGATCGCCTCGATCTGCGAGGGCGTGGAGGAACGGATCGCCTCGTAATAGCTTTCGCAGATCATGAAATAGTCTTTGATGATGCGGCGAAACGGCGTCAGCGAGAGGATATGGGTGGCGACCGGCTGATCCTGATCGGTGGTGATCGAAAAGACCAGCTTCTGCTCCACCAGAGACAGGGTCAGTCTGTAGGGCCCGCCGTCATGGCCGGAGGGCTCGAACCGGTTTTCCTCGATGAGGTCGAAGATGGCGACGGCCCGCTCATGTTCGACATCCGGCGTGGAACGGCCGATGCTGTCATCCAGCACCACGTCGCACAGCCGGAAGTCGCCTTTGGCCATTGGCTCATCGCCCCTTGTTGAGACGGATCGAGACCGAGCGGGCATGGGCATCCAGCCCTTCCGAACGGGCAAGCGTCACGGCGGCGGGGCCGAGTGCGTTCAATTGATCCGGACCAAGCCGCAGAATGGACGTGCGCTTGACGAAATCCAGGACCGACAGGCCGGAGGAAAAGCGTGCCGAACGCGCCGTCGGCAGAACATGGTTGGAGCCGCCGACATAATCGCCGATGACCTCCGGCGTATGGCGCCCGATGAAGATCGCCCCGGCATTGCGAATGCCGGAAAGCAGCGCATCCGGATCGGCAATGGCGAGCTCCAGATGTTCCGCGGCGATGCGATTGGCCAGCGGCACGGCGTTGGAAAGCGTCTCCACCAGGATGATTGCGCCGAAATCGCGCCAGCTGGCTGCCGCCGTTTCGCTGCGCGACAGGGTCTTCAACTGGCGCTCCACCGCCGCCTCGACCGCTTCGGCAAAGGAGCGGTCGGTCGTGATCAGGATGGATTGCGCGCCGGCATCGTGCTCGGCCTGTGCCAGGAGATCGGCCGCCAGCCAATCGGGATCATTCTGCGCATCGGCAATGACCAGCACTTCCGACGGGCCGGCGATCATGTCGATGCCGACCGTACCGAAGACCTGGCGCTTGGCCGCCGCCACATAGGCATTGCCGGGGCCGACGATCTTGTAGACGGGATCGATGCTTGGCGTGCCATAGGCCAGGGCCGCCACCGCCTGCGCTCCGCCGATCCTGTAGATTTCGCCGACGCCCGCTAGCCTGGCGGCGACGAGCACGGCCGGATTGATGGCGCCGCCCGAAGCCGGGCAGACCATGACGACGCGCTCCACGCCCGCAACACGGGCCGGTACGGCATTCATCAGGACCGAACTCGGATAGCTCGCCGTGCCGCCGGGCACATAGAGTCCCACCGCCTCGATCGCCGTCCAGCGCGATCCAAGGCCGACGCCGATCTGGTCCTCGTAGAAGTCATCCTTCGGCATCTGCCGGGCGTGATGGCGCTCGATGCGCTCGGCAGCGAGCGTCAAGGCCGCGATCACCTCGGGCTCGACCGCATCAAAGGCCGCATCGATCTCGGCCTCCGTAACCCTCACGCCCGTTTCTGACAGATCCACCTTGTCGAATCGCAGGGAATAATCGCGCAAGGCGGCATCGCCGCGCTCGCGCACATCGGCAATGATGGATCGCACGACCGCATTGACGTCCTCGGAGACTTCGCGTTTCGTCGTGAGAAAAGCTGCAAAACGATCCTCGAAATCCGCCGATGCCTGTTCAAGCCAGATTGCCACTGAACCCCGTTTCCCTCACTTAGAAGCCGCGTCTTCCGCCCGAAAGGCCGGATGCGCGCGCTTGAACCCCTTCGGTGAGCCATGACCGCCCGACCTGATCATGCCGGTTCGGGATCATGCTCCACACTCACATTCCGGCCACTTGCCAAACCCACATCCGCAAGCAAGCTGCCGGACCGCCATTCGCAAGCCGGCCCCTGGCGCAGCGGTCAATCGTGCTTGGGCCGGAAATCGGTTTCCCAGGCCCCGCCGGTATCGGCCAATTGCGCCTCTATGCATTCAACGTCCAGACTGATTGCCGCTCCGCCTGCCAGCACCAGCTCGACCTGGCCTTCCGGCCCCTCCCCCCTCGGCTGAAAGCGAATGGCCAGGAGGGAATAGACCTCATCGGCACGGCGTCGATCAAGCCCGAGCGTGCGGACCGCCGCAACCCGCTTGAAGGCGAGGACCGCGCGTCTGCGCTCATAGCCCTTGCTGCCGCGATCCGCCTTTTCCCAGACGAACCGGTTGACCACCAGGGAGAACTGCCCCCGCTTCGGCACCCAATCCATATCCCCCGGCTTGAAGACACTGTCCTGCATATGAGCGGACAGGATCTGCAGGTCCTCCGCATCCAGCGCCAACAGCTTCAAATCCGTCATCTGAACCACCTCGTGCTGTCGGCTGCAGCCCTGCTGCAGCCGTCTTTCGCGTCAATCCAAGCAGATAGGATGGGAGAGGCCCGGACGCAACAGGCGATGCTCAGTCGCTGACGCGCTGGACATTGGCGCCACAGCGGTTCAGCTTCTCTTCCAGACGCTCGAAGCCGCGATCCAGGTGATAGACGCGGTTGACGATGGTCTCGCCTTCGGCGGCGAGGCCGGCAATCACCAGCGATACGGAAGCGCGAAGGTCGGTTGCCATGACCGGCGCGCCCTTCAGCCGCGGCACGCCTTCGACCCGTGCCATCTGGCCGGACAGCGAGATGCGCGCGCCAAGGCGTGCCAGTTCCTGCACATGCATGAAGCGGTTCTCGAAAATGGTTTCCGTAATATGGGAAACGCCCCCGGCGCGCGTCATCAGCGCCATGAATTGCGCCTGAAGATCCGTGGGGAAACCGGGAAAGGGTTCGGTCACCACGTCGACGGGCTGGATTCCGTTGCGGTTGCGCACGATGCGAAGGCCGCTTTCGGTCTCCGTGATCTCGGCCCCTGCCTGCCGGAGCGTATCCAGGGCATTGTCCAGAAGCGCGGCATCCGTGCCCTGCAGCGTCACATCGCCACCGGTCATCGCGACGGCCATGGCATAGGTGCCGGTTTCGATGCGATCCGGCAGAACCCGGTGCCGGGCACCCGACAGCGAGGTGACGCCTTCTACGGTGATCACTCTGGTGCCGGCGCCGGAGATCCGCGCACCCATGGCATTCAGGCAATTGGCGAGATCGACCACTTCCGGCTCGCGGGCGGCGTTGTCGATCACCGTCGTTCCCTTGGCCAGCGTTGCCGCCATCATCATCACATGGGTGGCGCCCACCGAGACCTTGGGAAAACTGTAGTGGCTGCCGACGAGGCCGCCCTGCGGCGCCGTGGCGTTCACATAGCCGCCATCGATTTCGATATTGGCGCCAAGCGCTGCCAATCCCTCCAGGAAGAGATCGACCGGCCGGGTTCCAATGGCGCAGCCGCCCGGCAGGGAGACCCGCGCCCGCCCTTCCCGCGCCAGTAGCGGTCCGATCACCCAGAAGCTCGCCCGCATTTTCGAGACGAGTTCGTAAGGGGCGGTGGTGTCGGCAATGGTGCGGCAGGTGAAGTGGATGGTGCGCGAATAGCCATCCTCCTGGCGTTCGCGACGGCCATTGACGGCGATATCCACGCCATGATTGCCGAGAATGCGCATCAGGCCTTCGACATCGGCAAGATGCGGCACATTCTCCAGCGTCAGCGTGTCGCTGGTCAAGAGCGATGCAATCATCAACGGCAGCGCGGCATTCTTGGCGCCGGAGATGGGGATGATGCCGCGCAGCTCGTTACCGCCGGTAATCTTGATGCGATCCATTGCATGACCACGGGCGTTTTCACCCGCCTTTCCTTGTTCAAGCACGAAAGACGGCGTCTTTAGACGATATCCCCGGCCACTTCAATTCAATGCCCGGCGCCTTGCGCGAGCCGGACAGGACAATAAATGCGCCTTTTCGGCTCACGTCGGCGACATGGCGACCGGAAAGATCACGCCGGTGATTCGTCCGCCTTGGCGGCAGGCAGGCCGGAGGTGGGATCCTCCTCGCCTGCGCGGCGGGCCCGCGACTGCTGCTTGCGCCGCATCAGGTTCTCGCGCAGCTTCTGCGCTGCGCGCGCCCGGCGCTGCTGCGCTGCGGCCTCCTGACGCGCCTTGCGCTCAGCCTTTTGCGTGCTCGATTCGTTTGATTCACTCATGTTTTTGTCATAGCCGAAATAGGAGGAAAGCCAAAGAGGCGACGGCAAATCACCATTTCAGCGCAGAACTTCAAATTTGCGGCTTGCGCTCCCGGATAAGCTATGGCAGAAGCCCGCTCACCGCAGCGCGAACAACAAACCAGTCGCGCCAATGCTGCCGTAGCTCAGTGGTAGAGCACTCCCTTGGTAAGGGAGAGGTCGGTGGTTCAATCCCACTCGGCAGCACCATTTCTTCAGAGAAAAAGAGCATCAGGCCAGACGGCTCCGCCCCTTAGGCGACGGCCGAACGAGAATGTGCAAGGCTTTTCGGCTTACGCTGGCCGCTTCCAATCTCACCCTGTACGAGACGAAGATCTTGCGTCCGGCCCCGCGCATCTCCGCCTCAACCGCAGCCTGGATCTACAGCATGGACCCGCAACATGGAGCCACAGCATGGACCCACAGCATGGACCCTCAGGGCGGATCCATGACGTCGATCGTCCGCACGGGTCTGCGGACCGTCACAAGTCTGTCGCACAAATCGGGCAGTGCTGCGGGCCTGTCCTCCCTGACATGTCGTCGATCCGAACAGACATCCTGCCGCAAAGACCTGTGCCCATGCTTTCCCCCGATTCCGCGCTGCGCCTGCCTTCGATTGCCTCCGACCGTCTGATCCTGCTTGCCCGGGCCGCGGTGGATGGCGGGGCTCTGGCCAAGTCCGCCCTCAGGCGCCGCTATGGTGGCGAGCTGGTGGCCAAAGGCCCGCGCGATTTCGTGACGGCGGTCGATGTGGCGGTGGAGGAGCTGATCGTGGCACGATTGCGATCGGATTTTCCAGACCACGCCATCAGCGGCGAGGAGGCCGTCGGCAATCTGGAAGCGGCTGAGGACGCACCCTGCATTCACATCGATCCGATTGACGGCACGACGAATTACGCCTGGGGCATCCCGCATTTCGGCCTGACCATCGCAATTTCGGAGGGCGGCAAGATCACCTGCGGGGTCGTGTTCGACGTCATGCAGGACGAGCTGTTCGTCGCCGAACGCGGAAAGGGCGCCTTTCTCAACGGCGAGAGACTTCTTTGCCGCCCGCTCTCGACGGTGGAGGAAGCGCTGATCGGCGCTGGCCTGCCCATTCCGGGCCAGGTCCGGAGCGTGACGGAAGACCGGTATTTCCACGCCCTCCGGCGCCTGATGGCACAGACAGCCGGCGTGCGGCGATTGGGATCAGCCGCCTTGTCGCTGGCCTATGTCGCGGCCGGCCGGCTGGACGGCTTTTTCGAAGACGGCTTGTCCCTGCACGATTACGGCGCCTCCTGCCTGGTGATCGAGGAAGCGGGCGGAATGGTGACGGGCTTCGGCGGCGGGCCGATCAGCCGGAATGGCGATGTCCTGGCCTCCAATGGCGGCATGCATGCCTGGCTGCTGGAGGGCTTGGCTGGCCCCTGATCAGGTCTGCGTGACCCTCAGGATACGGCGCGCCGCCTTAAGCAGACCTGCATTGGCCGGCCAACGCTTCGTCCGCTTAGCTTACTGTTTGACGCAGGTTCCGGTCGCAAAACCGTGGGACACTTTTCCGGAACCTGCTCAGGCTGGCACCGGCTTCAGGGTTTCTGAACCCGCTTTGCCGCCCGCACCGGTGGTGTCGGCCTTGGTCGCTTCTTCCATGCTGCTTCTGATCAGAAGGGCATTGTTCCGGTAAAGAGCGAAATCGGATGCGACAAGACTGACGTGATCGCCCCTCTGCCAGCGGCTGTCCGGCGCGGTCATCGTCTTGATGCGTGTTTGGTCGGAAAGTTCGACATCGACCATGATATGACTGCCGAAATCGGTCACTCGGGTCACAGTCGCCGCGTCAGGCGACAGCGATCGTGCCAGCCGAAGCGCTTCCGGGCGCAGGGCAAGCACAGCCGGTCCATCCTGCACCGCGACTGGCAGCGGGAAATCCGAATGGTGGAAGCGCCCGGCTTCGACATTGGCGGCGAGGAAATTCATCTGCCCGATGAAGCCTGCGACGAATTGCGTGCGCGGATGGCGGTACAGGAGATCCGGCGCATCGACCTGCTCGCAGCGCCCGTCGCGCAGCACGACGATGCGATCGGCCATGGCAAGCGCTTCATCCTGGCCATGCGTCACGAAGAGGGTGGTGATGCGAAGCCTCTGCTGGATATCGCGCACCTCCTCCCGCAGGCGCTCGCGAAGATGCTGGTCGAGGCTGGCGAAGGGCTCGTCGAGCAGCAGGATTTTGGGCTCCAGCACCAGCGACCGGGCGAGCGCCACGCGCTGCTGCTGCCCGCCGGACAATTGGAAGGTCTGCCGATGGCCATAGCCGCCAAGGCCGACAAGCTCCAGGGCGTGATCGACCTTGCGTCTGATCTCGCTGCGCGGCAGGCCGCGCAGTTTCAGCCCGAAGGCGATATTGTTGAAGACGTTCATGTGGCTCCACAAAGCATGGCTCTGGAATACCATGCCGGTCGGTCGCCGCTCCGGCGGCAGGCGCGTGACCTCCTGCCCGTCAATGCGCACCGTGCCGGATGTCGGCTGTTCGAAGCCGCCGATCATCCGCAGAATGGTCGATTTGCCCGAGCCGGAAGGTCCCAGCAGGCAGACCAGTTCGCCATCCGCCACGTCGAGGGAAAAATCATCGACCGCCGGCGTGCCGGCGAAGGATTTGCGGAGATTATCGACCTTCAGTCTGGCCATTGTCATACCTCTTTTGGAGCCTCTTTCGGGCCTCTCTCAGGACCCCTTTCGGAGCCCCCATTTCAGGGCTGTGCGCCGGATCAGGCGCCGAAGCCCTTGGCAAACGATCCCGTTCCGATGACCCGGCGGGCGAAGACCAGGGCGATGACGGACGGTATCCAGAGGATCACGGACAAAACCGCACCATATTGGATGACGATCTGGTTGTTGATGAAGCTGATCATCAGCACCGGCATGGTACGGATCTGCGGTGCGCCGATCAGCCAGGCACCTTCCGTCTCATAGAATGTCGAGACGAATGTCAGCAGAACGGCGGCGAAAATGGTCGGCCCTGCCTGCGGCAAGGTGATCGACCAGAAGACCCGCAAGGGCCCCGCCCCGACATCGCGGGCCGCCTCTTCCATGCGCCGGTCGACGGCCTGGAAGGCAGCGACCGGGATCCAGATCATCAGCATCAGCGTACCGACCAGCTGGATCAAGACAACGCCCCAGAAGGTGGCGATCAAGTTCAACTGCAGGAAGATCGCGGCAATCGCCACCAGCAGGCCGAACTTCGGGAAGGCATGCGAGGCGAGGAAGGAGAGGAAGAACAGGTCCCGGCCGGGAAAGCGCATGCGCGCAAAGGCATAGGCCGCGGGCAGGCAGATGAGGGCGGACAAGGCGGTGACTGTGGCCGACAGCCTGAGGCTGATGAACAGCGCATCCCAGACATCGGCGCGCGAGAGCGTCTGGTTCCAGAAGCGCAGGCCGAATTTCTGCGGCACCACCGCGGGATAGCGCCAGACCTCGGTGAAGGCCCAGGTGAAGACGACGAGAAGCGGCACTGCAATCACAATCGCCAGGAGGAGGACGAAGGCGAGGCCGGTCCAGTCGAAGCGGCCGGATGTGGAGGAGAAGGTCCGGATCATCGGCTCTGGCTCTTTTGATTGCGCGCGATCGACCAGACGTAGAAAAGGCCGAAGAACAGGCAGAAGACGAAGGAGATGACGGCCTGGGTCTTGGCGTTCAGCGGATCATAGAGATCGGTGAAGGTGCGCAGCATGAAAGGCCCCATCATTTCCGGCGAGGCCGGCCCCAGCACGTAAGGCAGCGTGAAGGCGGAAAATATGCCAAGCACGGTGAAGGAGATGGTGACGAGGATGGAGTTTCCCATGCGCGGCAGGATGATGTGCCAGAAGACCCGCAGCGGCCCGGCGCCGATATCGCGCGCCGCCTCGATCGACGCCGTGCTTATGCCCGATAATCCCGCCGTCAGCATCAGGACGGTGAGCGGAAGATTATCCCAGACAAGGCCGATCACGGGACCCCAGGGGGTCAGATAAGGAGAGGGCAGCTTGGGCAGGCCCAGAGCGTTGAGGAGGATATCGACCGTGCCATTCGGCCCGATTGTCCGGATCAGCGCATAGGACAGGATGACCGAGGGCACGAACATCGGGAAAATGGCAAGGCTCTGCACCAGATCGGCGAAGCGGCTGGTGGAAAAACGCAGATAGAGCGCGATCGGCAGGCCGACGAGCAGCAAGAGGATGGCGCAGATGCCGGTGGTCCAGAGCGTCAGCGCCAGATTGGCGCGGCTATACGGATCGGCAAAGAAGAACCGGTAGGTCGCGGTGCTGAAGGCCAGGCCATCCGGCCCTGCCACGAAGAGGGTCGAGACGATGGCCGACAGGATCGGATAGAGGATCAGCCAGCCCACCAGGAAAACCGGAATGGCAACGAGGAGAAGGCCTCTCAGCCTTCTCCCGGTCGCTGCATCGGATCCGCCGGCCGCGGCGGACAGGATTGCCGTCTCTGCCATGATCAGCCGCGTGCGAGGCCGGTCGCCACATTGCGGTACCAGCCGTCATTGATCGCGGCATTCCAGTCGCCGCCCGGGAAGGTCGGGATGGAGGTCGGCACCACATCCTTGTATGTCTCGCGCAGCTCGGCGGGAATATGGTCCCAGCTCACGCCCGGAAAGCCACCGATTTCGGTGATGACGGCCGATTGCATCTCGCTCGACAGCAGGAAATCGGCAAGCTTCAGGGCCGCGACCTTGTTGGCGCCGTTGGAGAACACGGTCAGTCGCGAGAAGCCGCCGCAAAGCGCCAGGTCCGTCAGCTGGACGAGACCCGTCGTGTCCGGCAGAACCCCCTGCGCCATGGCCTGCAGCACCTGGTCCGACCAGACCGGCACCATGGTCACCACGCCCTGCGAGAGCAGCTGGATCGATTGCGTATTGCCGGATGTGTAGGCGCCCTTTTCGTAGAGGTTGGGCGCCAGGTCCTTCAGCGCCGCCCAGGCCGGCATCAGCGTCTTTTCGGCATAATCGGCGGAAAAGTTGGAAAGGGTGAATTTCGACGGATCGCGACCATTCACCTCGTGGATCGCGCGGCGGACAAAGTTGCCGCCGGAGCCGCCCTTGTCCGGCCGGTTGTAGATGAACTGGCCGGGATTGTTCTGGATCCAGGCCACCAGCTGCACCCAGCTCTTCGGGGCGTCCTTCGGATCCAGCTTGGTCTTGTCATAGGCGAGAAGGACCTGCGAACCGCGATAGGGCAATTGCTGCGGCATGTCGACCGCGGCACGATTGACCTTGCCGTAACTCGGCACATTCTCCGCCGAGAAGGCGACCCAAAGGCCGGCCTCGACGCCGCCTGCCGGCAGTCTTGCGTCGAAACTCTCGAACATGTCGGCCTGCGGATCTGTCTTGCCCTTCAGCGCGGCCAAAGCACGGTCGGCAATCGCGCGAAGCCCGCTATCGTCTCCGGCATCGATCAGCTTCACCGTCAGGTCCGGATGGGCCGTCTTGAAGGCCGGGATGATGGTGTTGTTCCAGAAGTCGATGATATTGTTGTCCGAGCCGCTATAGACCTGGATCGTCTTGTCATCGGCAAAGGCGAAGGAAGGAAGGGCGCTGACGGCGGCAACGGCAGAGCCTACCGCCAAAAATTCGCGTCTGTTCATGGGTCTGTCTCCGGCTGTGGGACGTCCGGCCGCTCCGGGGCCGGCAATAACGGCTGCACCCTAGGCAGGCTGAATGACAGTCGGATGATCGTTCGATGACAGTTCCTTGTAATTTGCACAGCTGTGCGAAGTTTTTTGCCACCGGTATTGCCGGTCCTGGCGGCGCGGCTGAAGCGCCCTGAATGTGACCGGACAAGGGTTGCGTTCCGACAGCTGGCCCTCGCGGAATAAGAGTTCGTTAATCGTCCGAGACTATATTTCAGAAGTCGTCTGCCACTCCCAAAGCGGCATGTCGCCTGATCGGTCCGAGCTGCCCCGCAAGGGGTTTGGCAGGGCTTTGACGGCAGCAATCGGCGGCAAGGCGGAATGCGCGACAGGCGGCGCCGCAATATTGTTCAAGCATGGGCCATCATGGCGTGCGAGGAGGTTTCGACAATGAATGCGGTGCAGATGAGCGGTGACGAGGTTCTGGAAATTATCGCCTTTCGGCTGCACGCCCAGGAATTTTGCGTGCGCACCACCTCGATCCGCGAAATTCGCGGCTGGGCTCCGGTTACGCCGCTGCCGCATGCGCCCTATGATGTGATCGGCGTCATGAACCTGCGCGGGACCGTGATCCCGATCGTCGACCTTGCGGTGAAGCTCGGCATGCAGAGCACGGAAGTCAACGAGCGCTCCGCCATCGTCGTCGCCGACATCAATGGCATGACGGTCGGGCTGCTGGTGGATCGGGTATCCGATATCATGACCATCCCGTCCAGCCGGCTTCAGCCGGTTCCCGCCGCGGCCGGTTCGAGCTCGGCCTTCTCGGATGGGCTGATCGCCCATGACAGCGGCATGATCTGCTTCCTCAACCTGGAACGCATGTTCGGCGCAGGCAGTGCAGACGATTGGGGCATGGTCGCCTAGGGTTCAAACCTCGACTTCGATCTGTCGCGGCAAAGGCCGGCAGAATTCACGACAAGGCGTTGCCCGGACGCCTTGGTCGCTGGAGAGACCGATCCATTTTGACGATCTCCCTGAGACTCCTTTCGCAGCGTGCAATCCCTGCGATCAGAAATTTGCCGCCAGCTTGCGATGAATGGCACGCAGGTCGCCATGCTGGCGAACGCTGAGCGAGCGCTCCCAGGCCAGTGCCGTCGCGGCGATATGATCGAGATCGTCATGCTTCGGCGACCAGCCGAGAAGCCGTCGCGCCAAGGTGGAATCGGCAATGACGGCCGCCGGATCGCCCGGACGGCGCGGACCATATTGGATCCCGAACTCCCGCCCTTCGATCCGCTTCACCGATTGCAGAACCTGCAGCACCGAATAGCCGCGCCCATAGCCACAATTGGCGACCAGAGCCTCGCCGCCGCGGCGCAGGTAGGACAAGGCCTTCAGATGCGCCTCCACCAGATCGCTGACATGAATATAGTCGCGAATTCCGGTACCATCCGGCGTCGGATAATCGGTGCCGTAGACGTCGACCGACTGCCGCCTGCCAAGGGCAGCCTCGCAGGCGATCTTGATCAGATGCGTGGCGCCTTCGGTGGAAAGGCCGGTACGCCCGCGCGGATCGGCCCCGGCAACGTTGAAATAGCGCAGGGCCACATAACGGAACTTGTGAGCCCTGGCGGCATCGCGCAGCATCAGTTCCGACATCAGCTTCGACTGGCCATAGGGGTTCTTGGGCACTGTCGGCGCGTTTTCGCGAACCGGTGCATCATCGGGCTGTTCGCCATAAACCGCAGCCGTCGATGAAAAGACGAAATTCTCCACGCCCGCCTTGATGGCGGCATCGGCGAGGAGCGCGGTCTTCGCCGTGTTGTTCTCGTAATAGTCCAGCGGAGCGGCAACCGATTGCGGAACGACGATCGAGCCGGCAAAATGCAGCACGGCATCGATCTGGTTCTCTAAGAAGATCTTCTCCAGCAGCGTCCGGTCGCCGACATCCCCCAGATAGAAGCGCGCGGCATCCGGGACTGCCCAGCGAAAGCCGGTCGACAAGCGGTCGATGACCACCACATCCTCGCCGGCATCCAGCAGGGCCCACACCATGTGGCTGCCGATATAGCCCGCACCTCCGGTTACGAGAACCGCCATGTTCATGCTCCCTGCCATCTTTGTCCGGCAGAAGCAAAACATGGATCTCCTTCACCAGTGCTTACCGCGAAGCCTCAGGCGAAGATCTTGTTTTCCTTAAAGAAAACGATCCCATAACAGAATATCTCGGATTTTACCGACTTGCGTGCGACAGCCTCGTTTCGCAGGTCACAACCTGCTGATGTAATCGCAAAGGCGCTCCGCTGCCTGGCGCACCTGGGCGGGATCGCGCAGGAAGCAGGCTCTCAGGAAGGGAGAGCCGCCGGGTCCGAAGGCCGTTCCGGGCGCCAGGCCGACCTGCGCCTTTTCGACGATATCAAAGGCCGCCTGGCGCGGATCATCGACACCGTCGATCTTCAAGAAGGCGTAGATCGCACCCTCCGGCTTCAGCGTCTGAACCCGGTTGGTGGCCATCAGCGCATCGCAAAGGATGTCACGGGAGGTGCGGGCGCGCTCGATATTGGAGCGGACGAAATCGTCGCCCTGATCGAGTGCGGCGATTGCGCCCCGCTGCATGAAAGGCGCAAGCCCCGAGCTGGAATACTGGATGAGGTTTTCCAGCACCTGACCGATCTGCGCGGGCGCCACAATCCAGCCGACGCGCCAGCCGGTCATGGACCAGTTCTTGGAAAAGGAATTGGCGAAGATGATCCGGTCATCCGCGTCCTTGATGTCGAGGAAGGACGGCGCCCGAACGCCTTCGTAGAAGTAAAGCGCATAGATCTCGTCGGCGATGATCCAGATCCCGTGTTTGCGGGCAAGCGCAAGAATGGCTTCCAGATCGCTCCGCGTCGCAGTCCAGCCGCTAGGATTGGAGGGCGTGTTGATGAACATGGCCCTGGTCGCAGGGGTGATCGCCGCTTCCAGCCGGCCCACATCGAGCGTCCAGCGGCCATCGGCGAAATCGACCGGCACAGGGACGGCCTTGGCGCCGGACACGCCGATGGCGGCCACGATATTCGGCCAGCTGGGCGTGAGATGGATGACCTCGTCGCCCGGCGAGGCAAGAGCCTGGACGCTCAAGGTGATGGCATGCATGCCGGAACTGGTGGCGAAGAAATGATCGCGCGGCAGGGACACGTCGAAATGCCGCTCATAATAGCGGCCCAGCGCATCGCGCAGTTCCGGCAGGCCGCGCTGCCAGGTGTAGAAGGTTTCGCCCGCATCCAGGGCCTGCTTCGTCGCATCGCTGATGAAGGCGGGCGTCGGCAGATCACCCTCGCCGACCCAGAGTGGAATAAGGCCGGGGCGGCCCCGCGCGTAATTGACCAGTTCGACAATGCCGCTTTGCGGGGCGGCGAGCGCGCGGGCGCTGAGACTTTCCATCAGGGTCATGCCAGGTTCTCCATCTGCCGCTTCCATAGCGCATCCCGCAGACGAAATCTCATGAGATTCGGTGCATGGCCTATCGCAATTGGTGATGGATCGGCCAGGCAAAGCCGGGGGATGATCCGGCAAGGCCTGCCGACATTGGCACTGACATTGGCATTGGCACCGGCGCTGGCACTGGCAAGCGGGCAGCCGGCTCTTAGCGGCTCTTCAGGAGATCGCGGATTTCCGTCAGGAGCTGCACATCGGCGGGCGGCGGCGAAGGCTGGGCGGCAGGCGGCTTCTTCTCTTCCTGGAGCCGGATCCGGTTGACCAGCTTGACCATCATGAAGATGATCCAGGCGAGGATCATGAAATTGAGGACGACGGTGATGAAATTGCCATAGGCGAAGACCGCCCCCTGCTCACGCGCGGCGCCAAGACTGGTGGCGGTGACCTTGTCGTTGAGGGCAATGAAATAATTCGAGAAATCGATCCCGCCAATGATCACGCCCACGACCGGCATGACGATGTCGTTGACCAGCGAGTTGACAATACCGGTGAAGGCCCCGCCGATAATGATACCGACGGCAAGATCCACCACGTTGCCCTTTGCAATGAAAGAGCGAAACTCAGCAATCATAGACATGGGGACCCCTTCTGACGAACACGAGATGTTGATGAGGCGAATATAGCTCCGTAGCCGGGCTTGGAAAGACCCATCTCGCCGCCGGCGCCCGCTTCGTCATCCGCATCCTATTCAACTTATTTCCGAGACCGGCTTCGATTTCCAAGCCTTTCGATTTCGCCTATGATCGGCGCTGATGAGCGTAGCTGGCACGGGAGGGTCTATGCTGCCTGGCTGGATCATACTGCTTGCCGCCTGCGCCTATATCTTGCTGCTGTTTGCGGTGGCGAGCTATGGCGACCGCAGGAGCAAACGGTTCGGCGTGCCCAAAGGCGGACGGCCCATCGTCTATGCCCTGTCGCTGGCAGTCTACTGCACATCCTGGACCTATTTCGGGGGCGTGGGCCTCGCCTCGGAGCGGGGGCTGGAATATCTCGGCATCTATATCGGGCCGATCCTGGCCTTCACGATCGGCCTGCCGCTGATCCGCCGGATCATCCAACTGGCCAAGGCGGAAAAGCTCACCTCTCCGGCGGATTTCATCGGCGCCCGCTACGGCAAGAATTCCGCCGTCGCACTGCTCGTCGCGGTCATTTCGCTGGTCGGCGCCATTCCCTATATCGCGCTGCAGCTGAAGGCGGTCGCCAGTTCGGTCGCGGCCATGGTCGATCCGGCCGATTACGGCATCGGCAGCGGCAATCTCTATTTCCTCGATCTGGCCTTCATCGTGACGGTGATGATGGCCTGTTTCGCCATCATCTTCGGCACCCGCCATACCGACGCCACGGAGCACCAGGACGGACTGATTCTCGCGGTGGCCATGGAATCCATGGTGAAGCTGGTTGCCTTTCTCTCTGCAGGCTTAGCCGTTGTTTTCCTAATGTTCGACGGTCCCTTC
Organism: Rhizobium sp. SSA_523; assembly: GCF_030435705.1. NCBI lineage: Bacteria > Pseudomonadati > Pseudomonadota > Alphaproteobacteria > Hyphomicrobiales > Rhizobiaceae > Affinirhizobium > Affinirhizobium gouqiense. Next base: position 3,360,941 of record NZ_CP129382.1, on the reverse strand, counting down.
GATCTCTGGGAAAAGGCTTCCAACAGTCTTCTGGTAACCTCGGCGCTCAACTACCAGACGCCGATTGCCCGCTGGCTGCTGCTGATCGGCCTGTCGGGCTTTGCCATCATCATGCTGCCGCGGCAATTCCACGTCACGGTGGTGGAAAACCGGACCGAGCAGGAATTGAAGACGGCCGGCATTCTCCTGCCGATCTACCTGATCGTGATCAATCTCTTCGTGCTGCCCGTCGCCGTGGCCGGCCTGATCACCTATGGCGGATCCGGCAATGCGGATCTCTACGTCCTGCAGCTGCCGCTCAGCCACGAAAGGCCCATCCTCTCGCTCTTCACCTTCATCGGCGGCTTTTCCGCCGCCACGGCCATGGTGATCGTCGCCTCCGTGGCGCTGTCGATCATGGTGTCGAACGATATCGTCATGCCGATCTTCCTGCGCCGGAAGCTTCTGACCTCCGGCGGCCAGCGCTCGGACTTCGCCAAGCATCTCCTGCGGATCCGCCGGATCGCGATCTTTGCCGTGCTGATGCTCGGCTATGCCTATTACCGCAGCGCCGACAGCGAATCTGGCCTGGCCTCCATCGGGCTTTTGTCCTTCGCCGCCGTCGCCCAGATCGCGCCGCCGCTGTTTGGCGGGCTCTTCTGGCGCCGGGCCAATGCGCGAGGCGCCCTTGCCGGCATGTCCCTCGGCTTCTTCGCCTGGGCCTACCTCCTCTTCCTGCCAAGCCTCGGAGGCACCGACAATTCCGCCCTTGCGGCGACGGTTCTCGACTTCCTGTTTCCCGGAACCGAGATCTTTTCCGGCCCCGAAGCCGATGGACTTGTCAATGCCGTCCTGCTCAGCCTGATCATCAACAGCGCCGCTTTCGTGATCGGGTCTTTGTCGCGCAATCCGCGTCCGCTCGAACGCATCCAGGCCGGCATCTTCGTCAAGCGCCACCTGCGCTCGCAATTTGCCACGCGCGGCTGGAAGACGCGGGTGAGTGTCGGTGACATGAAGGCGACCATTGCGCGTTATCTCGGCGAGGAGCGCATGCGCCGATCCTTTGCCAATTACGAGCGCAATGCCGGGCGGCGGCTCGTCGATCACGAATCCGCCGACATGGCGCTGATCCACTTCTCCGAGCAATTGCTGGGAAGCGCCATCGGCTCCTCCTCCGCCCGGCTGGTGCTCTCGCTGATCCTGCAAAAGGCGGAAGATGCGAGTTCCGACACGGCCTGGCTGCTGGACCAGGCAAGCGAAGCCCTGCAATACAACCAGGACATTCTGCAAACCGCGCTCTCTCAGATGGACCAGGGTGTTGCGGTCTTCGACAGTTCCGACCGGCTGGCCATCTGGAACCGGCGTCTGCGAAACCTGCTCGATCTGCCCGAGCAGGTCGGCCAGGTGGGCTATCCGCTGAGCGACATCGTCGGCATCCTGACCGATCGCGGCGATCTGGCGGAAGCCGATGGCGAGGCCGTCATCGCCCGCATCAAGACGATGGACAGTCCCTTCTCGCTTGTCCTGCGCGGCGGCGAGCGCATCATCGAAGTGCGGTCTAACACCATGCCCGATGACGGATTCGTCTCCACCTTCACCGATATGACCGAGCGGGTCGCTGCAGCGCGTGCGCTGGAGCAGGCCAATGAGACGCTGGAACAGCGGGTGGAGGAACGGACCGCCGAACTGACGCGGGTCAACCGCGAACTGGCCCTTGCCCGCGCCGCAGCCGATGAAGCCAATCTTGGAAAGACGCGCTTCTTCGCCGCCGCCGGACACGATATCCTCCAGCCGCTCAATGCCGCCCGGCTTTACTCCTCCTCCCTGGTGGAGCGGATGGGCGAAACGGAAAACCGGCAACTGGTGCGCAATATCGATTCGGCGCTGGAATCGGTGGAGAGCATTCTGGGCGCGGTGCTGGATATCTCCCGTCTCGATACCGGCGCGATGAAACCGCGGCTCGTTTCGGTTCCGCTCGGCGAACTGCTGCAGCGGATCGAAACCGATTTCGCACCGATCGCGCGGGAGAAGAACCTGAAGTTCAAGGTGATCCCCACATCGCTTTCGGTGAAGACCGATCCCAATCTGCTGCGCCGTCTGGTGCAGAACCTCGTCTCCAATGCCATCAAATACACGATCAGCGGCAAGGTGCTGGTCGGTGCCCGGCGGCGCGGCGGCGAAGTGGTGATCGATGTGGTGGATTCAGGTATCGGCATCCCCTCCTCCAAGTTCAAGACGGTGTTCAAGGAGTTCGCCCGGCTGGATGAGGGCGCCCGCACGGCCTCCGGCCTCGGGCTTGGCCTGTCCATCGTCGACCGGATTTCCCGCGTGCTGTCGCATCCGGTGGAACTGGCCTCCACGCCTGGGCGCGGAACGATTTTTCGGGTGCGCATGCCGCGCGACATCAAGGCGCCGCGCCTTGCGGTGAAGGATGCCGCCCCCTTGGCAAGCCACACGCCACTGGCCGGCCTGCGCGTCCTGTGTATCGACAATGAGAAGCAGATCCTCGACGGTATGAGCCTGCTGCTGACCGGGTGGGGTTGTCTCGTCGAGACCAGCGAATCCCTCGCCGCGCTCGACAGCCTGCTCGAGCGGGAGGGATGTGCTCCCGAAATTGTGATTGCTGATTATCATCTCGATGACGGCAGCGGGATCGATGCCGTTCTGCGCGTCCGAGCCCGGTGCGGCGGCGCCATGTCCGCCCTGCTGATCACCGCCGATCGCAGCGCGGATGTGCGCATGGAAGCCGAAAAATACGGGCTGGGCATCCAGCACAAGCCCGTTAAGCCTGCTGCCTTGCGGGCCTATCTCACGCAAATGGTCAATGCGCGGCGCGCCGCGGCCGAGTGAGATTTTTTCCTGTTCAGCCAGGATTCATCCCCTTTCGCTGATACATGATCAGCATCTATAGCGATGTGCCCTGCGGGAACCGCCCTGCTTAAGCCGCGTTGAGACGCAATACAACCTGCCCGAGGTGGCAAAACGGACGGAGCGGCGTGAGGCCATCGGTCCGAGCGATGGAGACGTGACCGATGAAACGCTATGATCTGATTGATGGGATGCGGGGCTATTTCCTCGTCTTCATGCTCATCAACCATTTGATCTTTGCAGGCGGTTACTGGCTTGTTCAGATCAATCACAACCAGCTGGCCTTCGTGGAAGACGCGCAGGGCTTCGTGTTTCTGTCCGGCTTGCTGATCGGCATGGTCTATGTCCGCAAGATGGCCAAGAACGGCTACGAGGTCGGCAGAAATGCCATCTATTCCCGCGCCTTCGAACTGTACCGCTATGCCATGGGAATCGTCCTCTGCGTCCTGGCAGCGCAGATGATCCTGCCGGGCGCCTATCATCTCTGGTACAACTGGCTGGGTTACACGACCTTCGACGACCCGCTGCGCCTGGCCGCGATCGCGACCTTTGTCTTCCAGCCGACATTTATGGACATCCTGCCGCAATACATCATCTACATGCTGTTTGCGCCGTTCCTGGTGAAACTGGTGATCGACGGCAAATGGGCGCATGTCATGGCCGGTTCGCTGATCCTCTGGATGGCGGGCCAGCTTGGCCTGCAGAAGCTGGTGACCGATCCGATCCACCAGTTCTTCATGGGCTCCGACGAACAGGGCGTCCGTGTCTCGTTCAACCTTCTCGGCTGGCAGATCGTGTTCTATTCGGGCCTCGTCCTGGGTGCGCTGACATCGCTCAACCGCATCGAATGGGGCCGGATCTTTTCGCCGCAGAACACCTTCATCCCGACCATCAGCGCGCTGATCTGCGCCTTCTTCCTGCCGCTGCGGATCATGACGGCGCATGGCCTGATGCCGGGCGACGTGATCGGCAAATTCGCGACCATGGAAATCCGCGCTGATTTCGGTCCCGTCTATCTGATCAATTTTGTCGCGGCTGCCACGCTGATCACCTGGCTGGTCATTGCCGGACCGCAGCACAAGGCGCTGTGGGTTCGCCGCATCGGCCAGGGCATCATCTGGGTTCTCTCGCTGAAATTCCTGCAGCTGCTCGGCCGGCATTCGCTCTATGTCTATGTCTGGCACGTCGGCATCGTCTATGCCGTCTATTACCTGGACGGCCGCACGCCGGAATTGTCGGAACTGACCAAGACCGCCATCGCCGTTACCTGCGTTGCGCTTCTGGCTGTTCCCGCCCTCTGGAGAGAACGGGACAAGTGGTTCGGCACGGCCACCGTTGCGCCGCGCCGCCCGCAGACGGTCAAGGTTGCCACGCTCAACAAGCGCTGAACCGCAGCCGAAGACGGCAAATCAAACGACGTGCGGCGCCTTACGGCGCCGCTTCTCGTTTTGGCATGTGTGGCTTGATCGGGTTTTGTCCCTAGCCTGCAATCACCAGTTCCGGGCGCATCTGGAAACGTACCACCAGTCCGTCTTGCGCATAATCCAGTGTCGTCGGTCCGCCGAAGCTCGATCCCATGCGGGTGATGAGCTCCGTTCCGAATCCCTGCCGGCTGGGTGCCGCAACGCTCGGCCCGTCCCGCTCATGCCAGACGAGTTCGATCATCGGCTCGTCTAGATCATCATCCGGCGCCAATTCGCGCGCCTGCTGCCGCCACGACACATGGATGCGGCCGCCCTCTCCGGACAGGGCGCCGTATTTCAGCGCATTGGTCCCGAGTTCATGGCAGATCAGGCTCAGCGACATGATGGTGGAGCCATTGAGGTTCAGGTCGGGACCTTCGACGAGCATCCGCTCGCCCTCCGCCAGACCGAGCGGAGCCAGCGCCGTCAGTAGCGTCTCGCGCATCCCCGCGCTTCCCCCGTGCAGGGAGCCTCTCAGCAGATTGATGGAATGCGCCATGGCCTGGATCCGCTGGCGCAATCGGGTACCCAGTTCCTTGGGCGTTTCTGCGTGCCGCTGGGACAGTGCAATCAGCCCGCTGGTCGTGGCCAGAAGGTTCTTCATCCGGTGATCGACCTCTTCGGAAACAAGCTGCTGCATCTGGAGATGTCGCGTCAGGTCCCGCCTTGCGCGCACCTGCTCCGAATAGGCCAGAAGCAGCAATTGCAGAAGGCCGAGATCGATCGCCACGACAAGGAAGAAGAAGCCGAGCGCGGTGACGGACTGCAGAGTGAGGGCGAAACTGCCGATCGGCGCGATGAACCAATACCAGGCCACCAGCGCGGAAATGACGCTGTTGAGCAGCGCCGGATAAATGCCGAAGCAGAAGCCGGTCAAGATCACCGCCGGGAAGAAGGTCAGATAGGGAAAGCCGGTCGGCAGATAGGAATCGATGGCGAAGCGCAGCCAGATCGCAACCAGTTCGATTGTCAGCGATGCCCCATAGGCGAAAATTGTCTCGCGCCGGGTCGGCGCCTGCCAGGTCGAACGAAAGGCCGGCAGCCGCGACAGGCGCGCGACCGTCAGTTCACGGGCGGCGAAACGGGGATCGGTTTCAGACCCGCTGGCCGCGCCTGCGACCGGTGACGCTGACTCCTCGCCGCTCATCGCGAATCCTTTCTTCGTCGTCATCATTTTCGTTGTTTAGCGGAGAATGAATTCGGATGCAGCAGATCATGGCTCCCGGAAAGCCTCGCTTTGTACGATGGCGTCCCAACCGTGACCAAGGAGCCACCATCGGGCGCGAGTTCTGATATGGATTCGTATTTTTGCGGCAGCGGACGAACGGCAAACGCGCATCCGCTTTGGTGATGCTGCGCCGACTGCCTTTTGGGCGTGTGCGATCAGCATTCTGTCGCGCTTGAGATTGCGGCGCGTCACCAAGTATGATCGCGTCCCGTCGCTTCGCCAGGCCTCGATATCCCGCCTGGGCTTTCTCCTTGGAGTTGATCACATGCTGCGTGGCCTTGCCGCCCTCCTTCTCTTCCAGCTGATCGGGGAATGTCTCGTATTCCTCGTCAAGCTGCCCGTTCCCGGTCCCGTCATCGGTCTCATTCTGCTGTTTGTCTTCCTGCGCGCCATGCAGAGCTGGAAAGGCACGTCCTTCCCGCAGATTGAAACGGCCTCCGGAGCGCTGCTTTCCAATCTTGGCCTGCTGTTCGTGCCCGCCGGCGTCGGCGTAGTGTCCCTGTGGGGCGTCGTCCGCACCGAAGCGGGCCCCATTGCAGCTGTCCTCGTCCTGTCGGCGATCGTGACGCTGGTCGCGACGGTGTGGACCTTCATCGCCGCGCGGCGGCTGCTGGCCCGGCATTGGGGAGCCTGATGCGCAGCCCTGTCGACCTCTGGGTCTATCTTTCCACCTCGCCATTGATCTGGCTGACGCTGACGATCTCCACCTGGATCCTTGCGGTGGAACTGTCCCTGCGCCTGAAGCGCCACCCGCTCGCCAATCCGGTCTTGAGCTCGATCGTCCTGCTGACCCTGATGATGACGGTCTTCGATATCCCCTACGAGCAGTTCTTCGAAGGCGCGCAATTCGTCCACTTCCTGCTGGGGCCGGCCACGGTGGCCATAGCGGTTCCGCTTTATCAGCAGTGGCAGGAGGTCAGGAAAGTCGTGGTGCCGATCGCCCTGGCTCTTCTGGTCGGATCCCTGGTGGCGGTTCTTTCGGTGATCCTGCTCGGCTGGCTGTTCGGCCTGTCACGCGAGGTGATGATCTCGTTCCTGCCGAAATCGGCCACAGCCGGCGTGGCCATGGCGGTCTCCTCATCGCTGGGCGGCAATCCGTCGCTGACGGCGGTGCTGGTCATCCTCACCGGCATTACCGGCGCCTTGATCGTGACCCCCATGATGAACCGCATGGGCATTCGCGATTTTGCCGCACGAGGTTTCGCCGCCGGCCTGACCTCGCATGGCATCGGCACGGCCCGCGCCTATGACGTCGATCCGACCGCCGGTCTCTTTGCTGGAATAGCCATGGCCCTGAACGCGATCGCCACCTCGATCATCGTGCCGATCGCGGCACGCCTGCTGCTGGGGGTCTGACAATGCACCCGAAGGCGCCACGGGTCACCCCTGCGACTCCCCCCGCAGGATGATCGAGACCGCTCGCTCGTGAGCGATCCCGCAACGTGCCTAGCCTATGGTCAGGCGGCCTTCTGCTCCGCGCCATACGGATCGAACCGCGTGTAGAAGGTATCGCCTTTGGCCGCCATATCGAGAAGCAGGGGTGTCGGCTTGAAGTGCTCGCCATATCGGCCGGCAAGGTTTTCGCAAAGCTCCACGAAGGTCTTCACGCCCATGCCGTCGATATAGGAGAGGGTTCCGCCGGTATAGGGGGCAAAGCCGAAACCGAGGATCGAGCCGACATCGGCCTCACGCGGATCGGTGACGATGCCCTCCTCCATGGTGCGGGCGGCTTCCAGCGCAATGGTGACGAGAAGGCGCTGCTTCAGCACGTTCACATCCACGTCGGATGCCGGCGTCTGGGGGTAGAGGTCCTTCAGGCCCGGCCACAGGAACTTCTTTGCCGGCTTGGCGGGATACTCATAGAAGCCCTTGCCGTTCTTGCGGCCACGCCGATCGAGATCGTTCACCAGCTTATCGACAAGCGCCATATGCTCCGGCTTGACCGATGCCTCGCCCAGATCGGCGATCGACGCTTTCATGATCTTCTGGCTGAGATCGACGGCGACTTCGTCGTTCAGCGAGAGCGGGCCGACCGGCATGCCGGCCATCTTGGCGGCATTTTCGATCATGATGGCCGGGACGCCCTCGATCAGCATGTCATAGGCTTCGTTGATATAGCGGAAGACGCAGCGGTTGACATAGAAGCCGCGCGTATCGTTGACGACGATCGGCGTCTTCTTGATCTGGGCGACGTAATCCAGCGCGACCGCCAGTGCCTCGTCACCGGTTTCCTCGCCGAGGATCACCTCCGTCAGCATCATCTTCTCAACCGGCGAGAAGAAATGCACGCCGATGAACTGTTTTGGACGCCTGGAGTTCTTCGCGAGGCCGGTGATCGGCAAGGTCGAGGTATTGGAGGCGAAGATAGCCGTTTCCGGCAGCACGGCCTCGACCTTTTCGATCACGTCCTTCTTGACCTGGCGATCCTCGAAAACGGCCTCGACCACGAGGGCGACATCCGACAAGGTCGAATAATCCGCTGTCGGCGTGATGAGCGCGAGCAGCTTCTCGCCTTCTTCCTTGGTCATGCGGCCCTTGCCGACACTGTCGGCCACCAGCTTTTCGGAAACCGCCTTGCCCTTGGCTGCGGCTTCCTCGTCGCGATCGATCAGCGAGACGGCAATTCCGGCCGCGGCCGTGACATAGGCGATCGACGCGCCCATGAAGCCGGCGCCGACCACGCCGATCTTGGAGAGCTTCTTCTTCTCGACGCCGGCCGGACGGCGCGCACCCTTGCCCAGTTCCTGCATGGAAATGAACAGCGAGCGGATCATCGAGAAGGCTTCGGTGGAGCGCAACACCTGGGTGAAATAGCGCTGCTCGATCTTGAGGCCGGTATCGAACGGCACCTGCAGGCCTTCATAGACGCATTTCAGGATGGCGAGGGCGCCCGGATAATTGCCGGCCGTTTCGCGGCGCAAGATGGCGGGGGCTGCCGGCCAGAGCTGTGCGGCGGCAGGCGTCCAGATGCCGCCACCCGGCACCTTGAATCCCTTTTCGTCCCAGGGCGCGACCGGCTTCAGCCCGTCCTTGATCATCTGCCTGGCGGCCGGGATCAGCTGGTCGGGGTCCACGACCTGATGCACGAGGTTCATGGCCTTGGCGCGGGCTGGCGCCAGCGACTGGCCGGTCGTCATCATCTGCAGGGCGTCCTGCGTATTGGCAAGGCGGGCCACACGCTGCGTGCCGCCGGCGCCGGGGAAGATGCCGACCTTGACTTCCGGCAAAGCGAGCTTGACCGATTTGGCATTGGAGACGACGCGGCCATGGCAGGCCAGCGACAGTTCCAGCGCGCCTCCCATGCACACGCCATTGATGGCGGCCACCCACGGCTTGCCGCAGGTCTCGATCTTGCGCCACAGCCAGGTCATGCGGCCGGCGACATCAAACAGCTTCTGCATGGCCGTATCGGGATTGTTTGCCTGTTCCTGATGCAGAAGAGAGAACATGCCGCGGATCATCGTCAGGTCTGCGCCGCCGGAGAACGAGCTCTTGCCGGAGGTGAAGACCACGCCCTTGACCGCCTCGTCCGCCACGGTCTGGTTCAGGATGGCTTCGATCTCGTCCATCACCTCGACGGTGAAGACGTTCATGCTCTTGTCCGGCATGTCCCAGGTCACAAGGGCAATGCCGTCTGCGTCGGTTTCGACGGTGAAATTCTTATAGGCGCTCATATTGGGATTCCTCTTCCCTGAAAATCGCTTTGGCGTTGTTTGCCCCTCATCCGCCTGCCGGCACCTTCTCCCCGCAGGCGGGGAGAAGAAGTATGCCGCGACGCTTTTGGTCCCCCTCGCCCCGTTTACGGGGAGAGGGTGCGCCGAGCGAAGCGGAGGCGGGGTGAGGGGCAGTCATTGAAGAGCCTCAAACCCGCTCGATCACCGTTGCCGTGCCCATGCCGGCGCCGATGCAGAGCGTGACAAGCGCGGTGTTGAGATCGCGCCGCTCCAGCTCGTCCAGAACCGTGCCGAGGATCATGGCGCCGGTGGCGCCCAGCGGATGACCCATGGCAATGGCACCGCCATTGACGTTGATCTTGTCGTGCTCGATCTCGAAGGCCTGGCAGTAGCGCAGCACCACGGCGGCGAAGGCTTCGTTGAGCTCAAAGAGGTCGATGTCCTTCAGCGACATGCCGGTCTTCTTCAGGAGCTTTTCCGTCACATCCACCGGGCCGGTGAGCATCAGGGCCGGATCGGACCCGATATTGGTGAAGGCGCGAATGCGCGCGCGCGGCTTCAGACCCATGGTCTCGCCACCGGCTTTCGACCCAACCAGGACGGCGGCGGCTCCATCGACGATACCGGAGGAATTGCCGGCATGATGGACATAGGTGATACGCTCGACTTCCGGATGCGCCTGAATCCCAACCGCTTCGAAACCGCCCATTTCGCCCGGCATCTGGAACGAGGGGTTGAGCGAGGCCAGCGACTGCATGTTCGTCTCGGGCCGCATATGTTCGTCGCGGTCGAGAATGGTCAGGCCGTTCTGATCCTTCACCGGAATGACGGACTTGCTGAAATAGCCGTTCGCCCAGGCATGCGCCGCCCGCTTCTGGCTTTCCACGGCATAGGCATCCACATCATCGCGGCTGAAGCCGTATTTCGTGGCGATCAGATCGGCCGAAACCCCCTGCGGCATGAAATAGCCGGGGAAGTTGACGGAGGGATCCATGTACCAGGCACCGCCGGACATGCCCATGCCGACGCGAGACATGCTTTCGACACCGCCGGCGATCACGATCTCGTCGGAACCGGCCGCCACCTTGCCGGCGGCGAAATTGACGGCATCGAGCCCCGAGGCGCAGAAGCGCGAGATCTGCATGCCGGGCGCTCTGGTCGAATAACCGGCCTCGAAAGCAGCAGCCTTGGGGATGACGGCACCGGCATCCATGACGGGATCGACGCAGCCCATGATGATGTCGTCGATGGTGGACGTGTCGAGACCGTTGCGGTCCCGGATGGCTTCCAGCGTCTTGGCGGCCAGGCGCACAGACGGCACCTCGTGCAGGGAACCATCCTTCTTGCCGCGACCGCGCGGCGTGCGCACGTGGTCGTAGATATAGACTTCGGTCATGTGTCTCATCTCCCTATCAGCGCCTGCGCGCCCTTAAATTCTTACCGCAGCTAATCCAATAAGGCCGCGACGCGGCCCAGCACTTCCGCCACGATGAAATCGGGCGCCCTTTCGATGAAGCGGCCTTCCCGAGCCTTCAGATCAATCGTCCTGATCTGGTGGCAGAGGATCACGCCCGTCGCCTTGGTTCCCGCACCCGACAGCGAAACCGTGAAGCCTCTCGCTCTTGCAAACTCGCCGCCTGAGGTGATCGGGGCAATCAACTGGACACCCAGTTGATTGAAGCCTCGTTGCGATACGATCATGACGTAGCGCGCCTTGGCCTGCTCACGCCCCCTGGTCGGCTCCAGATCTGCAAACCAGATGTCTCCTCGCTCCATCAGTCGATAATCTCACGGCCGACCGAGGGCGCGTTCATCCATTCGAGTTCGTCTTCAGACCATGGCGCTTCAAGGTCGCATTGAGCCAGAAGCTCCTCCAACGTGTATTTGGTCCGCGTCTGCGGCACAGCAACAACTCTTCCACCCTCCGCCAACACCTCCACCTTTGTGTTGGCAGCAATCCCCAGCTCTTCCAGTACCGCCTTCGGGATCGCCATCATCACCGAGCCGCCGACCGTGCGCAAAGTGGAAAATGCCATTTTTGCCTCCGTAAAAAGTTATACCACCATATAACTTTTTCCGTCGTGTGACAATCAAAACGCCTCCGCCACCAATTCCATCAGCGTGTCGCTGCCCGCCTCGATGCGGGTCTTGCGCAACGCCGTTTCCGGCATGATCTTCTCCATGTAGAAGCGCGCCGTGACGAGCTTGGCAGCCAGGAATTCGGAGCGGTCGTCGCCGGCCTCGATCAGGTCCTGCGCCGATTTCGCCATTTTGGCCCACATATAGCCCAGCATGACCAGACCGAAGAGATGCATGTAATCGGTCGAGCCGGCACCGGCATTGTCGGGCTTGGCCATGGCATTCTGCATGAACCACATGGTGGAGGCCTGGAGGTCGTTCAAGCCCTTCTTCAGCGCCTTGGTATAGGGCGCCATCTTCTCGTCGCCGCGGTTCTCCTCGCAGAAATCGCCGATTTCCTTGAAGGCCGCCATGACTGCCCGGCCGCCATTCAAGGCGAGCTTGCGCCCGACAAGGTCGAGGGCCTGGATCCCGTTCGCGCCCTCATAGATCATGGCGATGCGCGCATCGCGCACATACTGGCTCATGCCCCATTCTTCGATATAGCCGTGACCGCCATAGACCTGCTGGGCCATGACCGCGTGGTCGAAGCCCTTATCGGTCAGCACGCCCTTGAGGATGGGCGTTGCAAGACCGAGAAGGTCATCGGCCGCCTGGCGTTCCGCTTCGTCATTGGACCGATGGGCGATGTCGGACTTCAAGGCCGTCCACAGCATGAAGGCGCGGCCGGCTTCGTTGAAGGCCCGGATCGTCATCAGCGTGCGGCGGATATCCGGATGCACGATGATCGGATCGGCAGCCTTGTCCGGCGCCTTGGGCCCGGAGAGCGAGCGGCCCTGGATCCGGTCCTTGGCATAGGCGACCGCATTCTGATAGGCGATCTCGGAAATGGCCAGGCCCTGCAGCCCCACACCGAGCCGCGCCTCGTTCATCATGACGAACATGGCGTTCAGGCCCTTGTTCTCCGCGCCGATGAGATAGCCGGTCGCTTCGTCGTAATTCATGACGCAGGTGGCATTGCCGTGAATGCCCATCTTATGCTCGATGGCGCCGCAGACGACCTTGTTGCGCTCGCCGGTCGAGCCATCCGCATTGACCATGAATTTCGGCACGATGAACAGCGAAATCCCCTTGGTCCCGGCAGGCGCGCCCTCGATGCGGGCGAGCACCAGATGGACGATATTGTCCGTCATGTCGTGTTCGCCGGCAGAGATGAAGATCTTCTGCCCGGAAATCTTGTAGCTGCCATCGCCGTTCGGCACGGCCTTGGTGCGCAAAAGACCGAGATCGGTGCCGCAATGCGGCTCGGTCAGGTTCATGGTGCCGGACCATTTGCCCTCCACCATTTTCGGCAGATAGGTTTCCTTCTGGTCCTGGCTGCCATGCACGAGGATTGCCGCGATCGCGCCCTGCGTCAGGCCCGGATACATCATCAGCGACATGTTGGCGGCGGACGTATATTCTCCCACCGCAGCATGCAGCGTGTAAGGCAGGCCCTGGCCACCGAACTCCTCCGGCACCGCCAGCCCGATCCAGCCGCCCTCGCAATAGGCATCGTATGCCTGCTTGAAGCCCTTCGGGGTCGTCACCGAGCCGTCGTCGGCGCGCACGCAGCCTTCCTGGTCACCGGAATAATTCACCGGAAACAGAACCTCTTCGGAGAGCCGCGCCGCTTCCGATGCAATGGCTTCGATCATTTCCGGCGTGGCATCGGCAAAGCCGGGAAGATTGTTGTAGCGCTCGATGCCAAGCACATCCTTCAGGACAAACAAAGTATCGGTGACCGGGGCCTTGTAGACGGGCATTCGCGAACTCCTCCAAATCAGCGGCCGGCCAAACCGGCTCTCTTGTCCTACAAAATATTGACGTGCGCGTAAACGTCAATCCGTCAAAACAGCGCGGCCGGTAGATTCTTCGAGAGCGCAATTGCCCGAGAACCCGGCTTTCCGCCCACATCCAAGGCAAAAACCGAGCGCTTCTTAACAGTGTATTAACCACGTTTCGCGAAAGGTAGTGTCCGGGTCGTGGTGCGTCGTGCCGCGGGTCCGGGCAGCAAGTTGTGCCATTGCAGCAGCCTTCCGGCAATATCCGACAGGATCGGGATCGCCAGGCGCTGCGAACCGGCCGAGGGGCATGCCCGTCAATGACAGGACTTTTGGGCCATCCTTAGGGATCCGCGCAGCCGAAGCGAGCAAAAAGATGAATGGATCACGCCTCAACTCCCAGCCCCGCGGTGAACGGTCTTCGCTCGATGCGCTCAACCGCACCATCGAGGGACTGGAAGCCAGGATCGAGGATCTTCTGAAGGCCTCCGGCCGCGACAAGCGCGCGCTCAATGATCGTCCAGGCGAGGCCGTGGCGCGGCATCAGGATGGCGTGATGCATTCGGCGGCACGCACCATTGTCGATGCCGATACCGTTAACGAAATCCGCCAGAGGCAGCGTGCGCTCGACCTGACCCGCCAGAGAGACAGCCAGAGAGACAGCCAGCGGGAGAGCCAGCGCGCGCCGCAGGCCGCGACCGAAGCCCGGGCGGACACCGGCCTGCCATCGGCCGCCGCATCCCGTGCGCCCGCCTATCGGGCGCCGGTCGCGCAGGATCCGGAGCTGCAGGAAATCGCCCAGGCCTTCACGGCGCTCCGCCGCGAATTGAAGGCCGATATTGCCGGCAGTATCGCACAGGAAATGGCGAGCCTGCGCGGCGAGCTGCGCACAATCAGCGATTTCACCAAGCATACGCGCCTGACCGACGAGCTGCGCGACGAACTGATGCGGCTGGCAGAGGGCGTCGACGGGTTGAGCCAGCGCACGCCGTCGGGCGCCGGCGACATCCGCGCCGAACTCGAAGAGCTGCGCCGCCTCATCGACGGCCTGGCTTCGGCCGACAGCCTGCACCGCATGGAAGCGCGCTGGACCGCGCTGGAAGACCGATTCGAGGATCTTGATGCCGCCGGCATCCAGAAGGAGCTGATCGCCCTCGCCTATCGCATCGATGGCGTGAAGGCCGAGCTTGGCACGATGATCGACAATCCTTCGATCCGCGCCCTGGAGGACAAGATCCTGACGCTTGCCGCCATGGTGGAGGATCTTGGCGCCCGTCCGGCACAGGCCGAGGCCCATTTCGTCGATCATTTCTCCCATCTCGACCAGCGTCTTGACGAAATCAGCCGGGCGGTCGCGGTTGGCGCACGTCCGCGTTTCGAAGCGGAGGAACAGGCAGCCATGGGCCGCCTGGAAGAGCGGCTGGCGCTCTTGACCGACAGCATAGACAGCCTGGCACAGATGCAGGACGCCCAGCGGCTGGAAGAGCGGCTTGAGGATCTTGCCTCGGCCATGCATCAGATGCCGCAGGCCGAACTGACGAGCTATCTCAGCGACCTGTCGCGCAAGATCGATGCGCTCGGCTATGAACAGACCAGCCATGGCCTTGCCGGCCGGCTGGACGATCTCAGCCGTCGGCTGGATGAGCTTGGAAGCCCGGCATCCGGCATAGACCGCCCCGCAGGTTTGGGCTTCGAGCGGATCGAGGAGCGGCTGGACGAGATTGCCGCACGTCTCGACGAGGCGGCCAATGATCCGATCGGCGACAATCAGTCGATCGTCAACCTGGAGCGCCAGATCGCCCACCTTTCCTCGCTTCTCAGCGAGCCGCGCGGGCAGGATGCCGCATCGCTTCCCGGCAATCTCGATCAGCGGATCGCGTCGATCGAAAGCTACATGTCGACCAGCGACGAATATATTCTGGAGGCAGCGCGGCACGCGGCGGAGGCCGTGATCGAAAGCTATGCGCATGGCTCTCCGAAGGGCAGTGCCGGACCCGATACAGCGGCACTGGCCGGCCTGGCGCAGGACCTGCGGCACCTGGAAGACCTGGCGCGTTCGTCGGAAGAGCGCACCCAGGCGACCTTTGACGGGCTGCACCGCACGCTGGTCAAGATCGCCGAGCGGCTGGACCGGATGGAAGGCGGCGGCCTCTCCCGTGCCGGCGATATGCCTCCCGCAGCCGAGCTACGCCCGCCCATGGCTGCTGCCGTGACCGCACAGCCTGTGAAGGAAGAGCGGCCGGTGCTGGCACGCGCAAGCGAGGAACTCCTGTCCGAGACGGCCGCCCGGCCCGATCGCCTGCAGGCGTCCGGCGCCGAAAAAGCGGGCCTTCTGTCGGGCCTGACGAAGCGCTTGCGCCCGAAGGCGAAGGCGGTTGCCGTGCAGCCGGTGCGTGCCGATCTCGAGCCGGCGCCGGCGATCGAGCCGGCCGATGCCGTCTCCGACGAACATGACAATGAACTGCTCGAGCCCGGCTCCGGAATGCCGGATGTGCGCAAGATCCTGGAGCGCGTGCGCGCCAGCCAGATGGCCAATCCTGCCACCGCCAATGCCGATGGCGAGCGGGTCGACTATATCGCGGCGGCAAGACGGGCCGCCAAGGCGGCAGCGCAGGAAAGCGATCCCTCGCAGTCTCTCCTGAAGGATGTGCCGGGCCGCGCCAAGGCCTCCTCGAAAAAGCCGGGTGATGCCCCGGCCGCGGCCGGCCGGCAGGGTATTTTCGGCCGCCATCGCCGCCCGATCCTGATGGCGGTTGGCGCCATTCTTCTCGCCCTGATGGCGATGCCGCTCGTCAACACCCTGACCCGCGGCGAAAGATCCGCCTCGCTTCCCGTCACCACCACGTCGCAGCAAAAGCCGGCCGATAGCCGCGCCGCACCTTCGGCACCGGTGGCGGAGCGGGCGAGCGAGACCCAGGGCGCCGCTTTGGACAGGCAAATCGGCAGCGACCAGACCGCTTCTGCGTTTGCGCCGCCAGCGCAAGATGACGATGTCTCGGCTGCGGCCGAGCCAGCCGGCACACAGCCTCCGGCCGGCGCCGGAGCGCCTGACCAGGCGCTCGCCGGCGAGGCGTCACCAGCGCCGGGTCCTGGCGCGGCACCCGCTGGAGGACAGGCATCCGCCGCGGCCGAGACCGCCGCCGAAGATGCGCCCGCAGTCGATGGCGCGCCCGCAGTCGAGGCCGCGCAGGCTGCGACAGCGGCGACCGCCATTGTGATTCCCGAGACGATCGGCCCGAAATCGCTTGCCGATGCGGCCGCCAAGGGCGATCCGCAGGCCCTGTTCGAGATCGGCGCCCGCTACACCGAGGGCCGCGCCGGTCTTGCCACCGATGCCAAGGAAGCGGCCCGCTGGTACCAGCTGGCAGCCGATCAGGGTTTTGCGCCGGCGCAATACCGCCTGGGCAGCCTCTACGAGAAGGGCACAGGCGTTGCGCGGGATATTGCCAAGGCCATGGATCTCTACCGGCAGGCAGCCGGGGCCGGCAATGCCAGCTCCATGCACAATCTGGCCGTGCTTTACGCGTCGGGCGCGGCGGGAACGGCGGATTTCAAATCGGCCGTCGAATGGTTCGAAAAGGCTGCCGATCACGGCATTACCGACAGCCAGTTCAACCTTGCCATCCTCTACGCCCGCGGCAATGGCACTGCGCAGAACCTGGAGGAATCGTACAAATGGTTCGCCATTGCCGCCCGCAACGGCGACAAGGATGCCGCCCAGAAGCGGGACGAAGTGGCCAATGCCCTGAAGCCCGAGCAGTTGCAGAGCGCCAAGGCCAAGGCCGATACCTGGAAGCCGCAGCCGCTCCAGGACCGCGCCAATGGCGTCAATCTGCCGGATGAATGGGTGGGCAAGGGACAGACGACCGCCAGCATCGACATGGAAAAGGCCGTCCGCAACATCCAGGCCATCCTGAACAAGAAGGGCTATGATGCCGGCCAGCCGGACGGGCGGATGGGCAAGAAGACGGTTGCCGCCATCAAGGCCTTCCAGAAGAAGAACGGCCTGCCGGAAGACGGCACGATTACCGAGCCGATGGTGCGCAAATTGCTTGAAGGCAACGAGACCAAGGGCGCCTGACCCGGAGAAGCGTAAAAACCCCTCGGCGACGCCGCTTTTTAGCGTTGACGTCGGAGGCTGTGCATCGCATGACAAAGGTCTCGGCCACGGCTCTTCGCAAGCCCTGGAGCGTTGGGAAGAAACGGATAATCCCGTCTGCCGGCAATTTTGCCGTGCGGGTCCGACGCGCCAGGACGAAAAGCCGGATCATCGCGCGGTTCCTTGCCGTCGCCTCATGATCCAGGCCGCAGACCGATTTCATGTGCCGCACAGGCTCTCTGCGCCTCTTGCAGTGTGCTGACGGCAAAGCTCCTGCTGATCGTGAGGCGCCCGTGACTGTCTATCTGCCGATTGCAGAGCTATCGGTGAACATATTCATCATTCTCGGCATGGGCGCAGCCGTCGGGTTCCTGTCCGGCATGTTCGGTGTGGGGGGCGGTTTCCTCATCACGCCGCTTCTCATCTTCTACAATATTCCGCCGGTGGTCGCCGTTGCGACCGGTGCCAACCAGGTGGTGGCCTCCTCCGTGTCCGGCGCGATCAGCCATTTCCGGCGCGGCACGCTGGACATGAAGCTCGGCAGCGTGCTGCTGATCGGCGGTCTGGCGGGTGCGACGCTTGGCGTCTGGATCTTTTCCTGGCTCAGACGGCTCGGCCAGCTCGACCTGATCATCTCGCTGCTCTACGTCGCCTTCCTCGGCACGATCGGCAGCCTGATGCTGGCCGAAAGCGTCCGCGCCATGCGGCGGGCGGCCCGCAACCAGCCCCTCCCCCTGAAGCGGCCCGGCCAGCACAATTGGGTGCATCGCCTGCCGCTCAAGATGCGCTTCAAGAAATCGAGGATCTATCTCTCCGCCATACCGGTGGTGGCGCTCGGCTTCGGCATCGGCATCCTGACCTCGGTGATGGGCGTCGGCGGCGGCTTCATCATGGTGCCGGCCATGATCTATCTTTTGCGCATTCCCACGAATGTGGTTGTCGGCACATCGCTGTTCCAGATCATCTTCGTCACCGCCTATACGACCATGGTGCAGGCGGCGACCAACTATTCCGTCGATATCGTGCTGGCCACGATCCTGATGGTAGCCGGCGTCATCGGCGCCCAATACGGCGTGCGCGTCGGCCAGAAACTGCGCGGCGAGCAATTGCGGGCACTGCTGGGCCTGCTGGTCCTCGCCGTCGGCCTGCGCCTTGCCGTCGACCTGGTCCTGGCACCGGCCGACATTTATTCGCTGTCGATCGGGGGGTTCGCGCCGCGATGAGACACCGCCTCGCCTGCCTGATGATCGCCTGGCTGACGGGCACGCTCCTCGCCAGCAGCCTGCCCGCGGCCGGCCAATTGCTCAATCCGGACGTGCCGACCGTGCGCGAGGGACTGGAAATCGGCACATCGACCAGCGAAATCGCCATTACCTCGGATTTTCGCGGAGCCGACCTCACCGTCTTCGGCGCCTTGACCAATGCCGATGAGCTCTTTTTGGCCATCGGCCAATATGATGTCGTCGTGACGCTCGAAGGTCCGCGGGATTCGGCCACCGTGCGCCGCAAGGAACGGGTTTTCGGCATCTGGATGAACACCGCATCGGTCACCTTCGACGGCGTGCCGGAATCCTATTCGGTCGCGAGCACGCGCATCCTGGAGGATATTCAGGGCGAGGCGCTGCTGAACCGGATCGGCGTCGGCATCGATCACCTGGACCTGTCGCCCGTCGATTACGTCGGCGATGCTTTGAATGTCGCCTCCTTCCGCGAGGCCTATCGCCGGCTCAAGCTCTCCAACGGCCTCTACCAGCGCGATCCGGCCGGCGTCCGCTTCGTCAGCCCGAGCCTGTTCAGGGCAACGGTGAAACTGCCCGCCAATGTGCCGGACGGCGTTCACCTCGTCCATGCCTACCTGTTCAAGAGCGGCGAGTTGATCATGCAGAAGGATCTGCCGCTGCGGGTGGTCAAGACCGGCCTGGAACAAGCCATTACCGATGCGGCCAGGGAAAAACCGGTGGCATATGGCCTGTTCTGCGTTCTCATTGCCGTCATGACCGGCTGGGGCGCCAGCATCGTCTTCCGCAAGGGTTAGGCAACAAGGCTGCGCGCGTCGCATGGACCGCGCCAGTCAAGAAAACGCCCCCATTCCGAAAAGCGCACCCGTCCAGAGAAGCGTTCCAGTCCGGATCAGCGTGCCCATCCAGACGAGTGTGCGGTCCGGATCGTTGCGACAATTGCGAAAATCGCCCGGCACTCCTCGCACCGTCTCATGCCTGTCATGGGAGGGCGCTAGTTTTCGCGCAAGCCCGCCGCTTTGGACGGTCGCTTGGCATCTCTCTCGGGATGCGTCTGCCCTGTTCCTGCATTCAGTATCATATTGCTTGCCATCTTTCACCCCAAAGCCCTTTCTCCGCCGAGCCGAACCTACCATGTCGAAACCGCTTTTCTCCCTCACCGGGCTTTTCCTCCTTGCCGCATCCGCTGTCGCGCCCGCCAATGACGGGCTCATCGTCGACAAGCACATCGCCATCATGCGGCACGGCGTGCGGCCACAGACCAACAGCAAGAAGCTCGAAGCCTATCCGCAGACGGCCTGGCCGAAATGGGATGTCGCCGACGGCATGCTGACCGCCCATGGTGCCGCGGCGGCGCGACGCCTTGCCGAGTTCGAAGTCACCATGCTGCGGGAGGAAGGTCTGGTTCCCGCCAGCGGCTGCCCAGCTCCCGGCACTGTCTTCGGTTGGGCCAATGGCGCTGTCCGGCGCACGATCGATACCGGCAACGTGCTCTTGGAGAGCATGTTTCCCGGCTGCGGCCTGTCGGTGGGTCACAACCAGGTCACGGCGGTGGATCCACTCTATGCCGCCTCCGATGTCGCTCTCGGCGCCATTGATCCGGATACCGCCAAAGCCGCGATCCTGGCGGCTGCCGGCGGCGGTTTCGACGCCCTGCAGGCGAAGGCGGCGCCGCTGATGCGGGAACTGGAGGCCATGCTCGGCTGCGAGGGGAAGGACAGCCCCTGCTCTATGACCAACCGGCCCTGGAAGATCAAGGTGCAGCCCGCCGATGCCGACCATCCGGCCGAAGTCTCGGTCAAGGGACCCATTGATGAAGCGGGAACGCTGGTTCAGGTGTTTCTGCTGCAATATGCCAATGGCTTTCCCTTGGACCAGGTGGCGTTCGGTACGGTGAAGGGCGCCGAGGACATTATCCGCCTCTCGGCCCTGCGGCAGATCAAATATGACATCGGCAATCGCGTGCCCTATCTCGCCCGGCGCGACGCGTCCAATTTCCTCAATCAGATCCTGCTCTCGCTTGCAGCCGAGCCGGCCGGCGCCGCCACCGAAGCGGGGGCGGCCAAGGACGGAGCTCGATCCACCAAGGGCAGTGATGACCCGGTCCCAGCAGAGAATGGGCCCGGCAAGGCCCACTTTGCCCTGTTCATGGCCAGTGACACGCAACAGGCGGAGGTGGCTACCATGCTTGGCCTCCACTGGCATATCCCGCCCTATCTGGACGACGAGACGCCACCCACCGGCGCGCTGACTTTCGAGCGCCTTCACAACGAAAAGGGCAAGGCCTATGTCCGGCTCGGCTTCATCGCGCCGACGCTCGACCAGATCCGGGAGGCGAGCGTGCTCGACCGGGCGCATCCGCCGCTGATGGCCCGGATCGACATCACAGGCTGCGAAGCCGAAAGCCAGGACGGCGCCTGCCCTCTCGAGCGTTTCATGACCATCGCCCGGGCGACGCTCGATCCAACCGCCATCGCCCCCCAGCTCTACCATTAGGCATCTACCATCAGGCCCGGCTCAGTTGCTCGATCCAGGTGCCGCGGTTGAGTTTCCGGGTTCAGTTGCGGGGTCCGGTTGCGGGTTAGTTGCCGGGTGCAGGGGTCCGTTCAGTAGACGGGCGCAGGGGTCCGTTAGTGGCCGGGTCCAGGTGGTCCGTTAGTAGCCGGGCTCAGGGCCCGGTTCAGCCGATCAGGCTCGTGAAGCGGACCGAATAGATACGGTCACGGCCAAGCAGATGCGCGATCAGGTCCGGCCGGTTGAACAGGCCCTGCATGGCCTTGTGCTTCAGATCGAGACCGCCGGACAGGACGCCGAAAGCGGGCATGACAAGGCGGGCGCCATCCGTGGCAAAGCAGGGGCGGCGGACATATTTGCCGCGCCGGCAGACAGTGGCGGACGGGTGCAGGTGACCGGCGACCTCTCCCCGACCGGTTCTGAGGCTCGGTTCATGACGGAAGACCAGGCCATCCAGCACGAACTCATCCGCCGAGCGGCCCGGCAGGTCGACCGTTCCGTCGGGATCGTGATTGCCATTGATCCAGATCCAGTCTCGCCCGCGGGACAGCGCGCGGATC
Organism: Rhizobium sp. SSA_523; assembly: GCF_030435705.1. NCBI lineage: Bacteria > Pseudomonadati > Pseudomonadota > Alphaproteobacteria > Hyphomicrobiales > Rhizobiaceae > Affinirhizobium > Affinirhizobium gouqiense. Next base: position 3,339,416 of record NZ_CP129382.1, on the reverse strand, counting down.
TGGTCGCGGAAGATCTCCGGCAGCAGGGCGGAGCCCCGCCGGTCGTGAAAATTATCGCCCAGCGAAATCACCAGCCGCGGATCGTAGCGGAGAATGACGGCGGAGAGCAGATTGAGCGTCGCAAGCGTATCATAAGGCGGCAACATCATGCCGCGCCGCGCGAAGGCCGCACCTTTTTCCAGATGCAGGTCGGAGACCACAAGGCAATCCTGTGCCGGCAGGTAGAGCGCGCCGCGCGGGTCGCAGACCGCCGTCATGCCATTGACGATGATCTCTGCCCCCGCAGCCATTTCTGTCGTCTTTGCGGCGGCGAGCGCCAGTCTGTCTGTCATCATCTCGTCTATATACGAGGATCACGCCTCGCCCATCGCTTCGGCGATCAATTCGTCCGCCGCTTCTTCCAGCACATCATCCTGGGCCTCGCCGGCCACCGGTTCGCGTCCGATTTCCAGCATGACCGGCACGGCCAGCGGCGACACGCGCTCCAGCGCGCGATGCACCACATGCCCCTTGATTCGCGCCAGCATAGCGCCAAGCCGGCCAAGATCCAAAAGTCCGGCTGCGGCATCGCGACGCGTCGCCTCCAGCAGGATGTGATCGGGCTCATGGCTGCGCAAGACGTCGTAAATAAGGTCGGTCGAAACCGTGACCTGCCGACCCGTCTTTTCCTTTCCAGGATGCCGGCGTTCGATGAGGCCGGAGATCACGGCGCAATTGCGGAAGGTCCGCTTCAACATGAAACTCTCGGCCAGCCAGGCCTCCAGGTCATCGCCCAGCATGTCTTCGTCGAAGAGATCGGCAAGCGACAGGCGCCGGCCATCGATCATCTGCCCCATATCGTTCAGCGACCAGATGGCAAGCGCATAATCATTGGCGACGAAGCCGAGCGGTCTTGCACCGGCACGCTCAAGCCGCCGCGTCAGCAGCATGCCGAGCGTCTGATGCGCCAGCCGGCCTTCGAAGCAGTAGGCGACCATGAAGAAGCGATTGCCCCGCGGAAAGGTCTCGATCAGCAATTCGTCGCGGGCCGGCAGCAGGGATCTGTCCTTCTGAATGGCCAGCCAATCCCGCACCTGATCGGGCAGCACATGCCATTTGGACGGATCGGCCAGCATGGCGCGGACCTGATCGGCCAGATAGGTGGAGAGCGGGAACTTGCCCCCGGCATAGGCGGGGATCTTCGGATCCAGAGAAAAGGCATTGGTGACAAGGCATTCATTCTCGCGAATGCCCTCGAAACGCAGCACTTTGCCACTGAACAGGAACGTGTCTCCCGCCACCAGCTGCTCGAGGAAATACTCCTCCACCTTTCCCAGTGACAGGCCGCCACGCCCAACGGCGCCAAGGCGGCCGCGCTTGACCAGCCGGACATTCAATTCCGCCGCCTCGACGATGGTGCCGAGATTCATGCGATATTGCTGGGCAACCTGCGGATTGGCGACCCGCCACCGTCCATCCTTGGTCTTGCGGATCTTGGCGTAGCGCTCATAGGTCCGCAGGGCGTAGCCGCCGGTCGCGACGAAATCCACCACCCGCTCGAAGGTTTCCCAGCTGAGGCCCGCATAGGGCAGAGCGCTTATGATCTCCTCGTAAAAGGCAAGAGGGTCGAAGGGTTCGGCGCAAGCCATTCCAAGAACGTGCTGGGCCAGCACATCCAGCGCGCCTTCGCCCACCGGAGGCGTATCCTGGGCGCCAAGATAATTGGCATCCAGCGCCGCCTGGCATTCCATGACCTCGAAGCGATTGGCCGGCACGAGAATGGCCTTGGACGGTTCATCCATCCGGTGGTTGGAGCGGCCGATCCTCTGGGCAAGGCGCGAGGCGCCCTTCGGAGCACCGACATGGACCACCAGATCGACATCCCCCCAGTCCAGGCCCATATCGAGCGTGGAGGTTGCCACGACGGCGCGCAGCCTGTTGGCGTTCATCGCTGCCTCCACCCTGCGACGCTGGTTCACATCCAGCGAGCCGTGATGCAGGGCGATGGGCAGATTATCCTCATTGATCGTCCAGAGTTCCTGGAACAGCAATTCCGCCTGGAAGCGGGTATTGACGAAAATCAATGTCGTCTTGTGCTTGCGGATCTCGTCATAGACAGCCGGAATGGCATAGGTGGCGACATGGCCGGACCAGGGGATGCGCTCCTCGCTGGTCATGATGGTGATATCGGGCGCCGCGCCGCCTGCCACATGCACGAGGCCGGCGGGCTCGGCCGGCGCCTCGCCCTGCGCCACGAGCCAACGCTGGAGATCGAGCGGCTCCGAAACGGTGGCGGAGAGACCGATGGTGCGCAGGCTCGGCGCGTGCTGGCGCAGACGTGCAAGCCCAAGCGACAGGAGATGTCCCCGCTTCGAGGTGACGAGCGAATGCAGTTCGTCCAAAATCACGTAGCGAAGGTCCTTGAAGAAGCGCTCCGCCTCGCCATTGGCCAAAAGCAGGGCCAGTTGCTCCGGCGTTGTCAGCAGAATATCCGGCGGGTTGAGCTTCTGCCTTTGCCGCTTGGCCTGCGGCGTATCGCCGGTGCGGTTCTCGATCGAGACGGGCAGGCCCATTTCGGCCACGGGCTTTGTGAGATTGCGCTCGATATCGACGGCAAGCGCCTTCAAAGGGGAAATGTAAAGCGTATGCACACCGGTGAAGGGCGCTCCCGGCGGCAGCCTGCCGCGGCGTGTCAGATCGGTCAGCGTCGGCAGGAAGCCGGCCAGCGTCTTACCGGCCCCGGTAGGCGCAATCAGCAGCATGCTTTCGCCGGCATTTGCCCGCGTCAGAAGTTCAAGCTGATGTGCAC